>JBOHDO010000155.1:0-6729 GCA_050699415.1 Marmoricola sp. | reverse complement strand
AAAGCACGTCAAGAAGCACACCGCTTGGCGCGTCACCGTGCGCCTGGAGGACGGCACCGTCAGGACGTTGTCGCAATCGGCGCCGCCGCCATTCGCGGTCGGCGACCGGGTGCGCATCGTCAATGGCTCGAATCTCGAACGCGCATAAGGACCGGTCATGGAACAAGTCAGGCTCAAACACACAAGCGACACCAGCGCGTTCTTCCAGGCGATCGTCGGGTTCGCGATCGCGATGCTGGTCATGCTCGGCGTCGGCGGCACCGTGTACCGCATGGTTGCACCCGACGGCTGGTTCGCGCATCTTTTCAACCGCAGCCTCGCCGGCGGCCTGGCGGCGCTTCTCGCGCTGCTGGTTATCGGCCTGTGCGCCTGGCTGGCGCGCAGCTGGATCTCCATCGGCTCCAGGAACCGGCACTCCGATCTTTTCGTCTACGGCTTCGCCGCCGCGGGCGCGTTCTACGCGATCGAGATATTCACCAAGGGAACGCTCTAGCTCCGGCCCCGCGTTTCCGACCGTTTCCCCCCGGCCCGTCCCTCCCCCCTGGGGGCGGGCCATTTTTTTGTCAGGCGGCGGCAGGATCGCGGCTAAACCGCGATCGGCGCCTTGATGGCGGGGTGCGGCTCGTAGCCCTGGAGCGTGAAGTCCTCGTAGGCGAACGCGAACAGGTCCTTCACGGCAGGGTTCAGCTGCATGCGCGGAAACGCCCTTGGCGCGCGCGCGAGCTGCTCGCGGGCCTGGTCGAGGTGGTTCAGGTAGAGGTGGGCGTCGCCGAGGGTGTGCACGAAGTCGCCGACCTCGAGCCCGGTGACCTGGGCGACCATGTGGGTCAGCAGCGCGTAGGAGGCGATGTTGAACGGCACACCGAGGAAGACGTCCCCGGAGCGCTGGTAGAGCTGGCACGACAGCCGGCCCGGGCCGTCCTCCCGGGGGGCCACGTAGAACTGGAACAGCGCGTGGCACGGCGCCAGCGCCATGTCCGGCAGGTCCGCGACGTTCCACGCCGACACCACGTGGCGTCGCGAGTGCGGGTCGGTGCGGATCTGCTCGAGCACCCGTGCGAGCTGGTCGATGTGACGGCCGCCGGGAGCCGGCCACGACCGCCACTGGGCGCCGTACACCGGCCCGAGGTCGCCGTCGTCGTCGGCCCACTCGTCCCAGATCGTGATGCCCCGGTCGTGCAGCCACTTCACGTTGGTGTCGCCCCTCAGGAACCACAACAGCTCCCCGAAGACCGACCGGGTGTGGATCTTCTTCGTGGTCACCAGCGGGAAGCCCGCGGCAAGGTCGAACCGCATCTGGTGGCCGAACACCGACAGCGTGCCGGTGCCGGTCCGGTCCGGCCGCTCCACTCCCTCGTCGAGGATCCGGCGCATCAGGTCGAGATAGCTCCGCATGCCCTCGGAATCTACCCGAGCACCGACGCGCGGCTGCGATCCCGGTCCCTGCGACAATCGGAGAGTGCTGCTGGGAATTGGCTGCGGGCTGCTGGCCGCGCTGCTGTACGGCGCTCCCGCGGCCCTGCAGGCCCACGCGTCCCGGCGGCTGCCGACCGGGCCGTGGTGGCGCACCGTGTCGGCGGCGGTGCGCGACCGCCTCATGCTCACCGTGCTGGCGCTCTACCTGGTGGGGGCCCTGGCCAACTACGCGGCGATCCAGCTGGTCCCGCTGTACCTGGCCCAGGCCGCGACCGCGTTCGCGCTGATCTTCACGGCCCTGGCCTCCGCCTGGTTGCTCGGTGAGTGGCCGTTCGCCCACCAGTGGGGCGCCCTGGTCCTGGTCTGCCTCGGCCTGGGGGTGCTGGCGCTGGCAGCGGGCCCTCCGGGCAGGAGCACCGGTGGATCCGACGTGGTCGTCGGCCTGTACGCCGGGCTGGTCGCCTGCGGGCTCACCGGGTTCGCGCTGCGCCGGCTGCGAGGGCATCCGGGTGGCGTCCTTCTGGGCCTGACGGCCGGGGTGTGCTTCGCAGGCGCGCCGGTGACCGCGAGGTTGCTGGCGGCTCCGTGGTGGCGCTGGCACACCCTCGCGGCGCTGGGCCTGCTGGCGGGGTTCGGGCTGCTGGGCTTCGTCTTCTCGTCGCAGTCGCTGCAACGGGTGGAGGTCAACACCGCCAATGCCCCGCTGACCTTCGCCGAGACGGTGGTCCCCGCGATCCTCGGCATCGTCGTGTTCGGTGACGGGGTCCGGCCGGGCTGGTGGTGGGCGATCGTGGTCGGTTTGGCGCTCAGCATGGTCGGCACTTTCGGGGTGGCAGCCATCGCCCGGCCGCTGGCCGAGGTGGCCTCTGAGAAGGTGGAGCTGTGAGTGAAGCGCACGCCGAAGTCTCCTGCCGGGTTGCCTGGCCGGACGACGCTCCGGCCATCGCCGAGGTCCAGGTGCGGGCGTGGCGGACGTCGTACGACGGGATCCTGCCGCGCGAGCTGCTCGACGCCCTGGACGCGACCGAGCTCGCCGAGGGCTGGCGTGTCTCGGTGGGTCGGCCGCCCGATGCGCGCAACCGGGTGCTGGTCGCGCTGGCCGGTGACGAGGTGACCGGCTTCGCACTCACCGGCCCGGCCATGGACCCCGACTGCGACCCGGTTGCCGAGGGCGAGCTGACCGACCTGACCGTCGCCCCCGACCGGCGCGGCGACGGGCACGGCTCGCGGCTGCTGCAGGCGTGCGTCGACACCCTGCGCGCGGATAGCTTCACCCGCGCGGTGACCTGGCTGCCCACGACGGCGGACCAGCTGCGCACGTTCCTCACCGAGGCCGGCTGGGGGCCCGACGGCGCGCACCGCACTCTCGACCTGACCGGTGACGAGACCGTCACGGTGAAGCAGGTGCGGCTCCACACCGACCTCGCGGACTGAGCGGCCCGGTCCGCCGATCGGGGCGAGCCCCGGGACGAGGAGCCCGTGTGCCCAGCACGGGCTCCTCGTCCACTGGCCCATAGCCCGTTGGACCAGCGATACGCTCACCGTGTAGGGCGACCGTATCGGCATCGTTGCGGCCCCGTCGGGATCCAGCAACGCTGCCCACGGCAAGTCTGCGTCGACCACCCTGCGGCGCACCAGCGATTCGGGCTTCGCAAACGTGCGGTGCACACACCTGCAGAAGTTGCCTCCCGGCGGGTCAGTCGAGGCCGAGCAGCGCCTCCATGCCCACGGTCAGGCCCGGCCGGTCGCCGATCCCGCGCAGCCCGGTGAGCACGCCGGGCATGAACGAGATCCGGTCCAGCGAGTCGTGCCGGATCGTGAGGGTCTCCCCCGGAGCCCCGAGCAGGACCTCCTGATGGGCGACCAGGCCGCGGATCCGCAGCCCGTGCACGCGCACGCCGTCGACGTCGGCGCCGCGGGCCCCCTCGAGGGCGGTCGTGGTGGCGTCGGGCATGGGGCCGACACCGGCGTCGCGGCGGGCCTGCGCCACCAGCTCTGCCGTACGCCGGGCGGTGCCGCTGGGGGCGTCCGCCTTGTCGGGGTGGTGCAGCTCGACGATCTCGACCGACTCGTAGAACCGGGCCGCCTCCTGGGCGAACCGCATCATCAGCACCGCGCCGATGGAGAAGTTGGGGGCGACCAGCACGCCCGACCGGGGCGAGTCGCCCAGCTGCTGACGCAGCCGGTCCAGCCGCTGCTGGTCGAAACCGGTGGTGCCGACCACGGCGTCGATGCGGTGCTCGATGCAGAACGCCAGGTTGTCCATCACCGCGTCGGGGCGGGTGAAGTCGACGACCGCCTCGGCTCCGGCGTCGACCAGCCCGGCCAGGTCGTCCTCCGCGTCGAGCCTGGCGACCAGCTCCATGTCCTCGGCCGCCTCGACCGCCGTACACACCTCGCGGCCGACACGTCCCAGCGCGCCGAGCACGCCCACCTCGAGAGCACTCATGCGAGCGAACCTACCCGTCAGCCGGGTCCGACGACCGCCAGGGTCTCCCGCCGGGTGAACAACTCGGCCGCGAGCGACCGCGCGTCTGCCAAGGTCACCGAGTCGATGCGGTCCAGCACCTCGTCGACGCCCCGCAACCGGGTCTGGAACAGCTCGGACTCCCCCAGCCGGGTCATCCGCGAGCCCGAGTCCTCCAGGCTGAGCACCAGCCCGCCGCGAAGCTGTCCCTTGCCACGTTGCAGCTCCTCCTCGCCCAGGCCGGACCGGGCCACCTTGCCGAGCTCGGCGCGGACCACGTCCAGCACCTCGTCGGCGCGGGCGGGCAGGGAACCCACGGCGACGCCGACCACACCGGCATCGGAGTAGCTCGCGGCGAACGAGTACACCGAGTAGGCCAGGCCACGGGTCTCGCGCACCTCCTGGAACAGCCGGGACGACGGGCCGCCACCGACGGCGGCGTTGAGGACGCCCAGCGCGTGACGGCGCGGGTCGGACCGGGTCATGCCCCGCATCCCGAGCACCAGGTTGACCTGCTCGAACGGTCGCGTGGTGTGCACCTCGCCCGTGTGCGCGACCCGTGCGGTCTCCCGCATCCGGGGGGGTCGCGGCGCGGCCGAGCCTGCGAGGAAGCCGGCGCGCCCGAACGCCCGGCGCACCGCCCGGACCACCTGCGCGTGATCGAGGTTCCCGGCCACGGCCACGGTCATGGCCTCGGGGCGGTACCGGGTCCGGTAGTAGCGATGGATCTGTGCCCGGCTCAGCGCCTTGATCGACGAGGTCGTGCCGGCGATGGGCCGCGCCAGCGGCGAGCCGGCCCAGGCCTTCTCGGCGAAGAGGTTGTGCACCACGTCGTCGGGCTCGTCGTCGTGCATCGCGATCTCGTCGAGGATCACCTCGCGCTCGGCCTCGACGTCCTCGGAGGTGAGCAGCGAGGACGTCATCATGTCGCCGAGGACGTCGATGGCCATGGGGAGGTCGTCGTCGAGCACCCGCGCGTGGAAGCAGGTGTACTCCTTGGCGGTGAAGGCGTTGAACTCCCCGCCCACCGTGTCCAGCGCCACGGAGATGTCCATCGCCGTACGGTCCGAAGTGCCCTTGAACAGCAGGTGCTCGAGGAAGTGCGAAGCACCGTGCTGGCTGGCGGTCTCGTCACGGGAGCCGACGCCGACGAAGACACCGACCGAGGCCGAGCGGACCGAGGGCATCGCCTCGGTCACCACCCGCAGGCCGCCGGGGAGCACCGTACGGCGCACCCCGGCCGCCAGCGTTCGCGTCGTCCCCGGGCCCTGGTCGACCGCCAGCAGGGAGCGGGCGGTCAGGACCCGGCCCTGGCCGAGTCGTCCGCAGCGTCGTCCTCCTCGACGACGGGCACCAGCGAGAGCTTGCCACGGTCGTCGATCTCGTTGATCTGGACCTGGAGCTTCTGGCCCACCGACACCACGTCCTCGACGTTCTCGACCCGCTTGCCGCCGGCCAGGGCACGCAGCTTGCTGATGTGCAGCAGGCCGTCCTTGCCGGGCAGCAGCGAGACGAAGGCGCCGAAGTTGGTCGTCTTGACCACGGTGCCCAGGTATCGCTCGCCGACCTCGGGCATGGTCGGGTTCGCGATCGCGTTCACCGCGGACCGGGCCGCCTCGGCGGCCTCGCCGTTGGTCGCACCGATGTAGACGGTGCCGTCGTCCTCGATCGACAGCGAGGCGCCGGTGTCGTCCTGGATCTGGTTGATCACCTTGCCCTTGGGGCCGATCACCTCGCCGATCTTGTCGACCGGCACCCGGACGCTGATGATCCGCGGCGCGGTGGGTGACATCTCCCCCGGAGCGTCGATGGCCTGGGCCATCACGTCGAGGATGGTGAGACGGGCGTCCTTGGCCTGGGTCAGCGCGGCGGCGAGGACCTCGGCCGGGATCCCGTCGAGCTTGGTGTCGAGCTGCAGGGCGGTCACGAAGTCCCTGGTGCCGGCGACCTTGAAGTCCATGTCGCCGAAGGCGTCCTCGGCACCGAGGATGTCGGTCAGCGCGACGTACTCCGGCTTGCCGTCCACCTCGCCGGAGACCAGCCCCATCGCGATGCCGGCCACCGGTGCGCGCAACGGCACGCCGGCATCGAACAGCGACATCGTGGAGGCGCACACCGACCCCATCGAGGTGGAGCCGTTGGAGCTCATCGCCTCGGACAGCTGCCGGATGGCGTAGGGGAACTCCTCACGCGTGGGCAGCACCGGCAGCACCGCCCGACGGGCCAGCGCACCATGGCCGACCTCACGGCGCTTCGGCGAGCCCACCCGGCCGGTCTCCCCGGTCGAGAACGGCGGGAAGACGTACTTGTGCATGTAGCGACGCGTCTTCTCCGGGGAGAGCGTGTCGAGCTTCTGCTCCATGGTCAGCATGTTGAGCGTCGTGACGCCCAGGATCTGGGTCTCACCCCGCTCGAACAGTGCCGAGCCGTGCACCCGCGGGACCACTCCCGACTCGGCGGTCAGGGGGCGGATGTCCTTGAGGCCGCGGCCGTCGATGCGGACCTTGTCGCGCAGCACCCGCTCACGGACCAGGCCCTTCTGCAGCGCGCGGTACGCCGCACCGATCTCGCCCTCGCGGCCCTCGAAGTCCGGGCCGATCTTGTCGAGCAGCGCGGCCTTGACGTCGTCGAGCCGCTCCTCGCGCTCGTGCTTGGCCGCGATGGTGAGTGCCTGGGCGAGGTCGGACCTGACCGTCGACTCGACCGCGGCGTAGACGTCGTCCTGGTAGTCGAGGAAGACCGGGAAGTCCTGGACCGGCTTGGCCGCCTGACGGGCCAGCTCGGCCTGGGCCTCGCACAGCTGCTTGATGAACGGCTTGGCGGCGTCGAGGCCGCCGGCGACCATC
>JBOHDO010000154.1:0-8008 GCA_050699415.1 Marmoricola sp. | reverse complement strand
TACAACGACGCGAACGCCGCCTCGTCGGCCCGCGCACACCGACGCAACAGGTCCGCCAGCTCCCCGACCCCATCGTCGGCCCCGGAGCCCTCGGCCCGAGCCGACCCGGCCGGACGCCTGTCGGGAGACCTCATACCAGCGGTTCGGAACCGAACCCGCCTCCGGATGGGACCCACCCCCGGACCCTAGCCGGATCTGCCTCGAGGTTTGTCCGGCCCGGCTGGCACGATGTCCCGATGGAACAGCGCATCAGCCTCATCACCCTCGGAGTCTCGGACTTGTCCCGCGCCCGCTCGTTCTACGAGCACCTCGGGTGGCATGGTCAGGAGGTCGAGGCCACCGTCTTCTTCCAGGCCGGTGGTCTCGGGCTCGTGCTCTGGCACCAGGACAAGCTGGCCGAGGACACGGGCGCCGACCAGGTGCGCGGCTCCGGCTTTCGCGGGGTCAACTTGGCGCACAACGTCCGCAGCAGGGACGAGGTCGACGACGTCATCGCCACCGCGGAGAGCGCGGGTGCCACCGTGACGCGGAGGCCGGCAGAGACGTTCTACGGCGGCTACGCAGGCCACTTCACCGACCCCGACGGGCACGCCTGGGAGATCGCGCACAACCCGGGCTTCGCACTTGCCGACGACGGATCGCTCACGATCCCCGACTTCGGCGCGGTGTAGCCACAGCAGGCCGGTCTGAGCGAAGTCCGCCATGACCTCGTTCGAGGCACCGGACCGCACCGGAGCGTGCGCCTGCGGCCGGCCCGCGGTCGGGCACGACCCATCCGGATGAGCTCGGTGATGTGGTTCCGCCGGGACCTGCGGCTCGCCGACAACCCCGCACTGCTCGCCGCGGTGGCCGAGGGCGGCGGCGAGGTGATGCCGCTGTTCGTGCAGGACCTGGCGCTGTGGCGGCCTACCGGCCCGAGCCGCCGCCGCTACCTCTCCGGGAGCCTGGCTGGCCTTTCCGCGCGGGTCGGCGGGATGCAGGTGCGCCGGGGCGACGGGCGCCCTGGCGGCGGGCTGGGAGAGCGGGAGACGATGCGGGGCAGGGCCCGGGTCACGGTCTCGCCGCCGGGTACCTTGGCCGCCCGGCCGGCAGGCCGGTGAAGGCTCCGACCAACCATCGCCGTCCGGACGTCATGCCGGGTTCGCGGCCGTCCGCGAAACGGATGCCCGGAGATCAGGCCGATCTCCGGCGTGGAGGCCGGGGCAGGAACACGCTGGTGCGCGCGGCGTACGCCGTCCAGCCGGGACGGCCGGCCATGGCACGCTCGGTCATCCGGACTCCGCTGCCCCACACCAGGAGCGCCGTCATGATGGCGGGGCTCGCGACCGTGCACACGCCGGGCCAGGCCGAGGCAGCCACCAGATACAGCCCCCACCACACGCAGGCGTCGCCGAAGTAGTTGGGGTGGCGGGTCCAGGACCACAGCCCGCGGTCCATCAACCGGCCGTGGTTGTCGGGGTCGGCCTTGAACCGGGCGAGCTGGGCGTCCCCGACGGCCTCGAAGCCGTATCCGACCGCCCACACCACGACCCCGAGGACCAGTACCCAGCGCACGCCGGGGCCCGACGCGGCACTGACCTGGAGAGGCGTCGAGATGACCCAGACGAGCACCGCCTGCGGCACGAAGACCCGGGTCAGGGCCACCCGCACGAAGCCACCCGGCGTTCGCTCCAGCAGCCGCCGGTAGCGGGGGTCCTCCCGGCCGGCGTTGCGGCGGTGGATGTGCCACCCCAGCCGGATGCCCCAGGCGGTGGCCAACACCGCGAGCACCACACGGCGGGGCAGGTCCCCGCCGCCGAGCACCAGCGCAACGACCGCCACCACGACGAATGCCGGCCCCCACCAGCTGTCAACCGTGGCGAGCCGGCCGGTGCGGCGGGCATACAGCGCGAGCGCGATGAACAACAGCGCCACCGCGACCGCGCAGGCGCCACCGAGGGGAGCCAGTCCGACGCCCACCGGGCCGGTCTCAGTCACGCGGCCGGCCGTCGACACAGGATCTGGTCCACGCCCATCCGGCCGTCGCGGAACGCCGCCGACCCGCCGACCAGGTACAACCGCCACACCCGGGCGACCTCGGGCCCGACCAGGTCGACCACGCGGTCGTGGTTGGCCTCGAAGGCCGCCAGCCAGGCCGCGACGGTGCGCACGTAGTGCTCCCGCATCGCCTGTACGTCGCGAACCTCCAGGCCGGCCTGCTCGAGCAGGTCCACGGTCTCGCCGAGGGGCCGCATGTGCATGTCGGGCGCGATGAAGGACTCGATGAACGGCCCGCCGCCGGGATGCGCGCCACGTCGGGACATCTGCTGCACCAGCACCCGGCCACCCGGCCGGACCGCGCGGTCCAGCACCGCGGCGTACGTCGAGTAGTTGTGCCGCCCGACGTGCTCGCCCATCTCCAGCGAGCCCACGGCGTCGAAGCCGGCCTCGGACACCTCCCGATAGTCCTGCAGCCGGATCTCCACCCGGTCGGCCAGGCCGCGGTCGGCGACCTGCTTCTGCGCGTGGGCACGCTGCTCGTCGGAGATGGTCACACCGAGCACCCGGGCGCCGAAGTGCTCGGCGGCGTGCAGGCTCAGCGCGCCCCAGCCACAGCCGACGTCGAGCAGTCGCATGCCCGGCTCCAGGCCGAGCTTGTTGCAGACCAGGTCGAGCTTGTCGCGCTGGGCCTGCTCGATGCCGTAGCCGGGGTCGTGGCTGGTCCAGTAGGCGCAGGAGTAGGCCAGTCGGGAGTCCAGGATCAGCGAGTAGAAGCTGTTGGACAGGTCGTAGTGGTGGCCGATCGCGTCCCGGTCGCGCGTCAGCGAGTGCAGCCGGCCATGGACCCGGGCCTGTGGCGCGGGCGGCGGCAGCGGCGTACCCAGTGAGCCGGACTCGCGCAGCAGCCGGGCCAGCCGCGCCAGCACCCGGGGACCCGGACGCAGCCGGAGCCCGCGCTGGGCGGTCACCGTGCGCACGTGCGTAAGTGCGGTGTCGAGGTCGCCCTCGACGTCGATCGCGCCGGTCACGTAGGCTTGGGCGGCGCCGAGCTCGCCGGGGTGCCACAGCATGCGTCGCAGTGCCTCGGGCCGGTTGAGCCGGAGCACCGGGGCGTCTGCGGGGCCGGCGAGGCTGCCGTCCCAGGCCTGTATCCGCACCGGCGGCTCCCCGCCGAGCAGCTCGGTCAGGGCGGTGGTGAGCGTCTCGGCGATGCCGGTACGGCGCACCGCCGGGGTCACCGCGCTCACCGTTGGCCCTCGCCGGGCCGGCCGAGCAGCAGCTGCTGCACGTCGAGGTAGCCGGCGGCGAACCCGGCGCGTGAGTAGCACAGGTAGAAGTGCCACATCCGGCGGAACACATCGTCGAACCCCAGCCGTCGCACCTCCTCGGTGGCGGCGAGGAACCGTTGGTCCCACAGCCGCAGCGTCTGCGCGTAGTGCTCGCCCAGCCGGCTGCGGTCCGCGACCCGCAGGCCGGCACGGCCGGCGTGCTCCTCGATCGCGCGCACCGACGGGATGCAGCCACCGGGAAAGACGTACTTGTGCATCCAGGTGTAGCTGTGCCGTGTGGCCATCATCCGCGCGTGCGGCATCGTGATCGCCTGCAGCGCCACCCATCCGCCCGGGGCAAGCAGGGCGTCAAGCCGCTCGAAGTAGGTGTCCCAGTACGCCGGCCCCACCGCCTCGACCATCTCCACAGAGACGATCGCGTCGTAGCTGCCGTGCACCGTCCGGTAGTCCATCAGGTCGACCTGCACCCGGCCGGCGAGCCCTGCGGCAGCCACCCGGCCCCGGGCGTACTGCTGCTGCTCCGACGACAGCGTGACCGAGCGGACCCGGGCTCCGCGCCGGGCGGCGCACACCGCCAGATCGCCCCAGCCCGTGCCGATCTCCAGCAGCCGTGTCCCCGGCCCGACCCCGGCCGCGTCGAGCAGCCGGTCGGTCTTGTGCCGCTGCGCCGGCGCCAGGTCGTCCCAGCACGGCGAGGAGCCCAGGCCGAGTCCGGGGAAGACCGCGGAGGAGTAGGTCATGGTCTCGTCCAGGAACGCCGCGAACAGCTCGTTGGACAGATCGTAGTGTCGCGAGATGTTCTGCCGGCTGTGCTGCTCGTCGTCGGCGTCCTGCTCCGGGTGGCGTGCGTCGTACAGCCCGCGCAGCCGCTGCAGCGGAGCCGGGACGACCGCGTCCACGTGCTCGGCGAACCGGGTCAGCAGCGTGGTCAGGTCGGGCGCGTCCCAGTCGCCGGCCATGTAGGACTCCCCGAACCCGATCAGGCCGTGCCGGCCGATCCGGGCAAGGAACGACTCGGGCCGGTGCAGCACCATCACCGGCGCCACCGGTGTGGTAGCCGAGCCGGGGAGCAGGCGGCCATCGGAGAGCTGCGCACGGATCCCGAGCCGCCCGACCAGGCGCCGGAGGACCAGGGCGGCCGCCCGGCGGGAGACACTGGTGCGCAGTGTGGCCGGGGGCGGCACCAGGCCGGGCCAGCGGTGCTGGTCGACCGGGTGGTCCGCGCGCGGTGCGGCCGTCGGCGCGAGGCTGGTGGCGGGGGCCGGGAGGGTGGTCATCGGGGAGCTCCTGTCCGGGTGGGTCGGGGCTGGATGGGCAGGCCGCGCCACCACAGCCGGATGCCCTGCAGCCGGATGCGCGCGCTGACGCGCAGCGGCTCGAGGGGGCGGGCCAGCGCCATGCGACGTACCGCCGTCCGGGTGGCTGGCCGTGCATGGCCGTGCAGCGAGGCGGCCAGCATGGGCGAGCCGCTGCGGTGCAGCGTCACCGCGACGTGGACCCTCTCGCAGGGCTCGGCGACCAGCACGTCGTAGTGGCCGTCGGTGTCGTTGAAGGGGGAGACGTAGAGCTGCTTGTCGATCCGGGCGCGGCCGTCCCGGTCGGGGTGGACCAGATAGGCGTGGCGCCCGCCGTAGGTGTTGTGCACCTCCAGCACCGTGCAGGCCGGATCCTGGTCGTTGCCGTAGCACCAGAACACCGTGATCGGGTTGAACACGTGGCCCAGCACCCGGGCACTGGTGAGCATCAGCACCCGGCCCCCGGCGAGGTCGACGCCCTGGTCGGCCAGGAAGGCAACCAGGTTCTCCCGGATGCTGCGGTCGGGGTCGCCGAGGTGGTCGCGCGCCTCGAACCGGGCCAGCCGGCCGTGGTCGGGCAGGGCGTCGACGTCGACCAGCCAGCTGTAGGAGCGGTAGCAGAAGCCGTGCTCCAGGGGTGCCAGCCGCCGGTGCCGGATGGTGGTCTCGACCAGGCAGGGCGGCGTTGGCGTCACCATCGCGCTCCCAGGCCCGCGGCCGCGACCATCCCGGCGCGGGCGCCGTCCTCGTGGAACCCCCAGCCGTGGTAGGCGCCGGCGAACCGGATCCGGGGGGTGTCGATCTCGGGCAGTCGCCGTCTCGCCGCGACCGAGGTGGGCGTGTAGAGCGGGTGGGCGTAGGTCATCGTCTCCACCACCAGGTCGGGGTCGACGAGGCCCGCGGCCCCGAGCGTGAGCAGGAAGCGGGGCCGGGTGACCGGTGACGTGCCGCGGTCGAGGCGTTGCAGGTGGGTCAGGTCGTAGCTGACCACGACCGGCGCACCCGTGTTCGCTCCCGTGTCGGTCCGACGCAGGTAGTTCCACGATGCCCAGGCACTCTTCGCGCGGGGCAGCACCGAGGTGTCGGTGTGCAGCACCGCCTCGTTCCGCGCGTATGGCATCGCCCCGAGCACCTCGTGCTGGATGGGGGTGGGCCGGTCCAGCATCGCCAGCGCCTGGTCAGAGTGGGTGGCCAGCACCGCGGCGTCGAACCGGTCCCGGTGGCCGTGGGAGTCGGTCACCTCGACCGAGTCCGCCGTCTCCCGCACCGAGACCACCGGTGAATCCCGCCGCACCTGGTGCAGGCCCTTGGCGATCCGTTCGACGTACTCCCGGCTGCCGCCGGTGACCGTGCGCCAGGTGGGGGAGCCTCGCACTGCGAGCATGCCGTGGTGGTCGAGGAAGGAGAACAGGTACCGGGCGGGGTAGTCGAGTGCTCCGCCGGGCGGACAGGACCACACCGCTGCAACCAGCGGGACCAGGAACCACTCCCGAAACGCCCTCGAGTAGCCACCCTGCTCGACGAACCGCGCCAGCGTGAGCTCGTCGTCGACCGGCGTGGGTTGGCCGAGTAGGCGGAGTGCGGCCCGGTGGAAGCGGGGGACCTCGCCGAGCATCGCCAGGTACGCCGGCCGGAACAGGCTCCGCGGCTGCGCGAACAGGCCGCGCGGGCCCTTCGCGCCGGCGTACTCCAGCCCGGACTCCTCACAGCGCACCGACATGCTCATCTCCGAGGGCTGCGTGCTCACCCCGAGCTCACCGAACAGCCGTTGCAGGGTCGGGTAGGTGCGGTCGTTGTGCACGATGAACCCGGTGTCGACCGGGACCACCCCGCCGTCGGGGACGGGCACCAGGTGCGTGTCGGCATGGCCGCCGAGCCGGGTGTCCGCCTCGTAGAGCACCACCTCGCAGGATCGCGCCAGGACGTGGCCGGCGGTCAGCCCGGACACGCCGCTGCCGACCACCGCAACCCGGGGTAGCCGTGGCTGGTGCTGGCTGGTCATCACGCGGGTGGTTCGGCGCGGGGCAGGTCCCCGGATGGGTGACAGCCGCCCCGGACGGTCAGGTGAAGGAGAACAGTGCGATCGGTGGGGTGGTCGGGGCGGGGGAGCCGCCGGCGGGTTCGACGCTGATGGCTGCGGCGCGGGCACTGGCCGCGTCGCCGTTGAGCATCAGGGTCTGGTTGGCGCCCGGGGGTGCCAGACCGGCCGAGACCATGTGCCCGTTCGGGCGCTGCAGCCACAGCTGGTAGACCTTGCCCGCCGGTGGCGCGGGCATGTGGCTGAGCCGCAGCGCGGCGCGGCCGAGGCCGGCCGAGCGGACCAGGGTCGCGGTGCCTCCGCCGGTGACGGGCTTGGTGGTGCGCACCGAGTCCGGCGCGGTCATCACCCGGTGGACCATGGCCGCGATGCGGCCCTGCTGGGCGGGGTTGCCCGAGGTCCAGGGGTGCCAGGCGAACCCGGCACCGACGACGGCCAGCACCACGGCGGCCGCGGCCAGCAGGCCGCGGACCCTCCGGCGGCGACGCCGGGCAAGTTCGTCCCCGCCTTCGCCAGCGTGCCGGCCGTCGCCGGTGGTCTGTGGTGGCCGCGGCGGCAGCGGCCGGATGTTCCGGATCGAGGCGAGCACGTCGGTGCGCAGCCGTTCGGGTGGCGGCTGCTCGGCGAGGGTGCCCAGCTCGGTGGCCGCGGCGCGCAGGCTGGCGACCTCCTCCTGGCACGCCGGGCAGGAGGCCAGGTGGGCCTCGAACAGGACGCGCTCGGGCTCGTCGACCGCGTCGACCACGTAGGCGCCGGCCAGTGCATGGATGTCCTGGTTCTTGCCCGGGTTCATGCCCGGGTTCATCCCCGCGTTCATGCCTGCACTCCGATCGTGTCGCGCAGCCGGATCAGTCCGTCGCGGATCCGGGTCTTCGCGGTCCCCAGCGGCAGGTCGAGCAGCTGGGCCACCTCGCGGTGGGTGTAGCCCCCGAAGTAGGCCAGCTCCAACGCGTTGCGCTGCGCGTGGGTCAGCGAATCCAGCGCCCGGCGCACCCGCTGCGCCGACAGCCGGTCGTGCACGGCCTCGGCAGTGGAGTCGAACTCCCGCTCCACTCGCCCAAAGTCGTAGGCATGGTCGCGTCGGGCCGAGGCCTCGGCCGCCCGGACCCGGTCGACCGCACGCCGGTGGGCCAGGGTCATCATCCAGCTCAGCGCGCTTCCCCGGCCCGGGTCGAACCGCCCCGCGGCACGCCAGATCTCCAGGAACACCTCCTGGGTCACCTCCTCGGCCTGCGCCGGATCACGCACCACCCGCACCACCAGGCCGTACAACCGCGGCGCCACCTGGTCATACAACGACGCGAACGCCGCCTCGTCGGCCCGCGCACACCGACGCAACAGGTCCGCCAGCTCCCCGACCCCATCGTCGGCCCCGGAGCCCTCGGCCCGAGCCGACCCGGCCGGAC
>JBOHDO010000153.1:0-7091 GCA_050699415.1 Marmoricola sp. | reverse complement strand
ATGCGGATCACCGACCTCGACCCGCTCCAGCACGGCCTGATCTTCGAGCGCTTCCTCAACCCCGACCGGGTGTCGATGCCGGACTTCGACATCGACTTCGACGAGCGTCGGCGCAGCGAGGTGATCCGCTACGTCACCGACAAGTACGGCGACGAGCGGGTTTCGATGATCGTGACCTACGGCACGATCAAGGCCAAGCAGGCCGTCAAGGACTCCTCGCGGATCCTCGGCTACCCGTTCGCGATGGGCGATCGGATCACCAAGGCGATGCCGGCCGCCGTGATGGGCAAGGACGTCGCGCTGAAGTCGATCTTCGACGACGGTCACAAGCGGTACGGCGAAGGCGGCGAGTTCCGCTCGCTCTACGACTCCGACGCCGACGTGAAGAAGGTCGTCGACACCGCGATCGGCATCGAGGGGCTCAAACGCCAGTGGGGTGTCCACGCCGCCGGCATCATCATGTCCAGCGCGCCGCTGCAGGACGTGATCCCGGTGTTGCGCCGCGAGCAGGACGGCGCGATCATCACCCAGTTCGACTACCCGACCTGCGAGAAGCTCGGGCTGATCAAGATGGACTTCCTCGGGTTGCGCAACCTGACGATCCTCGACGACGCGCTGGTCAACATCGAGGGCAACCGGCAGGAGAAGGTGGTCCTCGAGGAGTTGCTGCTCGACGACCCGGCGACCTACCGGCTGCTGGGCAAGGGCGACACCCTGGGGGTCTTCCAGCTCGACGGCGGCCCGATGCGTGCCCTGCTGCGCAGCATGCGCCCCGACTCGTTCAAGGACATCTCCGCGGTCGGCGCGCTGTACCGCCCGGGCCCGATGGGGATGGACTCACACAACAAGTACGCCCGCCGCAAGACCGGTCGCGAGCCGGTCACCCCGATCCATCCCGAGCTGGCCGAGGCGCTCGAGGACGTGCTCGGCGAGACATTCGGCCTCATCGTCTACCAGGAGCAGGTGCTCGCCATCGTGCGGAAGGTGGCCGGCTACACCCTGGGCCGTGCCGACCTGCTCCGCAAGGCGATGGGCAAGAAGAAGAAGGAGATCCTCGACGCCGAGTTCGGGCCGTTCGAGCAGGGGATGCGGGACAACGGCTTCTCCGACTCGGCGATCAAGACGCTGTGGGACACGCTGCTCCCGTTCTCCGACTACGCGTTCAACAAGGCCCACTCCGCGGCCTACGGGCTCGTGTCCTACTGGACGGCCTACCTCAAGGCGAACTACCCGGCCGAGTACATGGCCGCCCTGCTGACCTCGGTCAAGGACGACAAGGACAAGATGGCGGTCTACCTCAACGAGTGCCGCCGCATGAAGATCCAGGTGCTGCCCCCCGACGTCAACTCCTCGGAGGCGGACTTCACCCCGGTCGGCGAGGACATCCGGTTCGGCCTGACCGCGGTCCGCAACGTGGGCAGCAACGTGGTCTCCCAGATCGTGGAGAGCCGGCGGGAGAAGGGCCGCTACACCGACTTCGCCGACTTCATGTCGAAGGTGCCGCCCCAGGTGTGCAACAAGCGCGTGGTGGAGTCCCTGGTCAAGGCGGGCGCGTTCGACCTGCTCGGGCACCGGCGACGGGCCCTGGTCGCGGTGCACGAGAATGCCGTGGAGGCCTACGTCGACATCAAGCGGAACGAGGCCATCGGGCAGGACTCCCTGTTCGCCGGGCTAGACGATGCCGACGAGTCGGGCTTCGGGGTGCAGATCGCGATCCCCGACATCGAGGAGTGGGACAAGCAGACCCTGCTCGCGCACGAACGCGACATGTTGGGCCTCTACGTCTCCGACCACCCGCTGCTCGGCCTCGAGCACGCCCTCTCGGGGGTGTCAGACTGCACCATCGGTGACCTGCTTGCCGACGAGAGCAGGCCCGACGGCTCCACGGTGACCATCTCGGGGCTGATCACGGCCGTGCAGCGCAAGGTGACCAAGCGCGGCGACAGCTGGGCGCTGGTCACCGTCGAGGACCTCGAGGGTGCCATCGATGTGCTGCTGTTCCCGAGCTCCTACAACCTGGCCGCACCCCTGCTGGTCGAGGACGGCGTGGTCTCGGTCAAGGGCCGGCTCTCCCGCAGCAAGGACCAGCCCGAGCTCCACGGCCAGGAGGTGAGCGCACCCGACCTGCGCGACGTGTCGGCAGGACCGGTGCAGATCTCGCTGCCGTCCACCCGGTGCACCGGACCCGTGGTCGACCAGCTCCGGGAGATCCTGCGGACCCACCCGGGCTCGTGCGAGGTCCGCCTGGTGCTGCGCTCGCGGGGGTCGACCAAGGTGCTTCGGCTCGACGACCGGCTCCGGGTCACCTCCTCGCCGTCGCTGGTCGCCGACCTCAAGCAGCTGCTCGGACCGGGCTGCCTGGGCTGACCCGGCCCCTGCGATGATCGCGGCATGACACAGTTCGGCGACCGGTCGCAGCGGGCCCTGGATGCCCTGGTGGTGCTCGGCACGCTGGCCGTGCTCGGTGTCCTCGGTGGCCTGGTCTGGAACGCGCTGGTCACGCTGCCGGTGTTCCGGCGTACGTCGCACGGTGCGGTGCTGGGCCAGGTCCAGCTCGCGGGCTTCATCGGCATCGACGGCTGGTTCGTGGTGATCGCGCTCGTGGCGGGGCTGGTGGCCGGCGCCCTGCTGATGTACTTCCGGCCCGGCGACCCGCTGCTGACCGTCGTGCTGCTCCTGGCCGGCGGCGGGCTCGCCTCATGGCTGATGGTCCAGGTCGGCCTGCTGGTGGGTCCGGACGACCCCGCCGCCGTGCTGAAGCACCTGACGGCCGGGCACACCGCGGCGGTGCAGCTGCACCCGCACGCGGCCGGGGTGGAGCTGGTCTGGCCGCTGGCCGCCCTGATCGGCGGGGTGGTGGTGCTGCTCGGCACCGGCCCGGACGCCGGGTACCGGCGCCGGCCCGGGCCCGATGCGGCATCCGGGCCGGGCAGCCCCGGCTGAGGTCAGTTGGGCGACCAGCGGGTGCGGGCGACCTCGGTGGCGGGCAGCGAGGGCAGCGCGCGCATCGCCCGCATCTCCTCGCGCAGCATGTGTGCGAGCAGCGCCAGCCGGTCCGGGGCCGTGTCCGCCTCCAGTAGCTGCTGTCGCTCCCGCAGCGTCAGCAGGCACGCGGCGGCCAGGGAGTAGGAGAGGTAGTCGGGGTCGCCGGGCAGGTCACCGGCCAGGACCTGCCCGCCCCTCAGGCCGGAGAGCTCGCCGCGGTAGCGCTCGAACACGCGGCGGGTCCGCTCGGCCTGCAGCCGGGACGCGGGGTCCGGCTCGGCCCTCCGGGCCTCCGCGAGCAGCTCGACCTCGGCACGCAGGTACTCCTCCCCGGGGAGCAGGCTGACGGTCCGCAGCCGTTGCCGCCCGGTGGCCTCGATGTCGAAGCTGCCGTCGTCGTGCCGCTCCACCGAGGTGACCTGGACCAGGGTTCCCACCCGGTGCGCGTGCTGCACACCGTGCTCGCCCACCTCGTAGCCCTCCCGGATCGCCACCGCCCCGAAGGTCCGCTCTGCGGGGTCCTCGATCGCCAGCAGGTCACGCATCATCGCGCGGTAGCGGTCCTCGAAGATGTGCAGCGGTGTCACGGTGCCCGGGAACAGCACGGTGTTCAGCGGGAACAGCGGCACCGTCGGCATGGCACCAACCTAGTGTCGTGATTAGCCGGACGGGCCGGGCCACCGCAGTACCTTGGTGGCGTGACGAAGAAGAAGTGGGGGGACCTCAGCCCGAGGGCCCGCAGGATCCTCCTCGCCGGCGCTGGGGCCGAGGGCCTGCTCAAGATCGCGGCACTGCTGGACCTCTGGCGGCGGCCGGCCGCGGAGGTCCGCGGGTCCAAGCGCCGCTGGGCGGTCGCGATCGCACTGGTCAACTCGGCCGGCCTGGTGCCGATCGGCTACTTCGTGCGCGGCCGCCGCTCCCGGTAGCCGCGTCCGGTCCGGGCGCTGACACCGGCGGGACACCGGGGGCCGGCCTCCCTAGACTTGGGTCCATGATGCGCCGGATCGACCTCCGGGGTGCCGGCTCCGGCGCCCCCGGGTACCGCGCCCTGGTGCCGCGTGCCGACATCGACCTGGATGCAGCGGCCGAGGCCGTGCGGCCGATCTGCGACGACGTCCGCGAGCGCGGGGTGGCCGCGATCACGGAGTACGGCCGGAAGTTCGACGGCGTGGACCAGACCGACATCGTGGTCCCGCTCGAGGCGACGCACCGTGCGCTGGAGCAGTTGCCCCCGCCGGTCCGCGCCGGGCTGGAGGAGTCGGTCCGCCGGCTGCGCACCACCTGCGAGGCCGAGCTGGAGTCCGACACCGTGACCGACCTGGGCCCGGGGGCCCGGGTCCGGCACCGGATGGTCCCGGTCGACCGGGTCGGCCTCTACGTCCCCGGCGGGCTGGCTCCGCTGGTGTCCAGCGTGGTGATGAACGCGGTACCGGCCCAGGTGGCGGGGGTGCGCTCGATCGCGCTGGCCAGCTCGCCGAACCCCGCGGTGTTCGACCGGTGGGGCGCCGGCCTGCCGCACCCGAACATCCTGGCGGCCTGCGCCCTGCTCGGCATCGAGGAGGTGTACGCCGTCGGGGGAGCCCAGGCGATCGCGATGTTCGCCCACGGCGCCGGCCCGTGCCGCCGGGTCGACCTGGTCACGGGGCCGGGCAACATCTACACGGTCTCGGCGAAGCGGCTGCTCAAGGGTGTGGTCGGCATCGACTCCGAGGCGGGCCCCACCGAGATCGCCGTCCTCGCCGACGACACCGCCGACGCGGCGTACGTGGCCGCGGACTTGGTGAGCCAGGCCGAGCACGACCCGATGGCCGCCTCGGTGCTGGTCACCGACTCGCCCCGGCTGGCCGACGACGTCGACGCCGAGCTCGACAAGCAGGTCGCGGCCACCCGCCACGTCGACCGGATCCGCACCGCACTCTCGGGCCGGCAGTCCGGCACCGTGCTGGTCGACGACGTGCGCCAGGGCCTGGATGTGGTCAACGCCTACGCGGCGGAGCACCTGGAGATCCACACCGCCGACGCCGAAGTGGTCGCCGGGCGGGTGCGCAACGCCGGCGCCGTGTTCGTCGGCCCGTTCGCACCGGTCTCGCTCGGGGACTACGCCGCCGGCTCCAACCACGTGCTGCCGACCGCCGGGTGCGCCTGCCACTCCTCGGGGCTGTCGGTGCGCTCCTTCCTGCGGGCGGTGCACGTGGTCGACTACGACCGCGCGGCGCTGTCCGAGGTCGCCGGCCACGTCCAGGCCCTCGCCGACGCCGAGGACCTGCCGGCGCACGGGGCGGCGGTGCGGGTGCGGCTCGAGGACAGGAGCTGAAGCGCCGATGTTCCCGCCACTGCGCGAGGACCTGGCCGGCATCGCGCCGTACGGCGCACCCCAGCTCGACGTCCCGGTCTGCCTCAACGTCAACGAGAACCCGTACCCGCCATCGGAGCGGGTCGTCCGCGACGTCGCGGACGCGGTCGCGGCCGTGGTGCCGACCCTGAACCGCTACCCCGACCGGGAGTTCACCGAGCTGCGCAAGGGCCTCGCGGAGTACCTCGCCCGCGACACCACCGCGCCGGTGACCCCGGAGCAGGTGTGGGCGGCCAACGGCTCCAACGAGGTGATGCTGCAGCTGCTGCAGGCGTTCGGCGGGCCGGGCCGCAGCGTGGTCTCGTTCGCGCCGACGTACTCGATGTACCCCGAGTACGCCCGCGACGCCATGACGCACTGGGTCGCCGGCCGACGCCGGGACGACTTCGGCCTCGACGAGCAGCACGCGCGCGAGCTGGTCGCCGAGCACCGGCCCGCGGTGGTGCTGCTGCCCTCGCCGAACAACCCGACCGGCACTGCGCTGCCGCACGACTCGGTCGGTACCCTGTGCGAGCTCGTCGGGGACGGCATCGTGGTCGTGGACGAGGCCTACGCCGAGTTCCGCCGGGAGGGGACGCCGAGCGCGCTCGACCTGCTGCCGGCGTACCGCAACCTGGTGGTGACCCGCACCATGAGCAAGGGGTTCGCGCTCGCCGGCGCACGGCTGGGCTACCTGGCCGGCGACCCGGCGGTCGTGGACGCACTGCGCGTGGTGCGGCTGCCCTACCACCTCTCCGCCGTCACGCAGGCGGTGGCGGCCACCGCGCTGCGCCACGCCGAGGATCTGCTGGGCGGCGTGGCCCGGATCCGCGAGGAGCGCGACCGGACCGTGGCCTGGCTGCGGGCGCAGGGGTACGACGTGGCGGACTCCGACGCGAACTTCGTCCTGTTCGGCCGGTTCACCGACCGGCACGCGGTCTGGCAGCAGCTGCTGGACCGGGGCGTGCTGATCCGGGAGACCGGGCCGGACGGGTGGCTGCGGGTCTCGATCGGCACCATGGAGGACATGCAGGCGTTCAAGCGAGCACTGGAAGAGGTGGCCCGATGAGCAGGACCGCACGGATCGAACGCGAGACCCGGGAGTCGAAGGTGCTCGTCGAGCTCGACCTCGACGGCTCCGGCCGAACCGATGTCGCCACCGGCGTGGGGTTCTTCGACCACATGCTCGACTCGTTCGGCCGGCACGCGCTGTTCGACCTGACCGTGCAGACCGAGGGTGACACCCACGTCGACGCCCACCACAGCGTCGAGGACACCGCGATCGTGCTCGGCGAGGCGCTGGGGCAGGCGCTCGGTGACAAGGCGGGCATCAGGCGGTTCGGCGACGCCGCCGTGCCGCTCGACGAGACCCTGGTGCAGGCGGTGGTGGACGTCTCCGGCCGGCCGTACTGCGTGCACACCGGCGAGCCCGAGGGCCAGGCGTACGTCGTGCTCGGCCCGGGCGACGGAACCGGCTACCTCGGCTCGCTGACCCGGCACGTCTTCGAGACCCTGGCGATGCACGCCAGGCTGGCCCTGCACGTCCGGGTGCTCAGCGGTCGGGAGCCGCACCACATCGTGGAGGCGCAGTACAAGTCGGTCGCCCGCGCCCTGCGGGACGCCGTCGCGATCGACCCGCGCGAGACCGGGGTGCCGTCGACCAAGGGTGCTCTGTGACCCAACCGTCCGTGGTCGTGCTCGACTACGGGTCGGGCAACGTGCGCTCCGCGGTCCGTGCGCTGGAACGTGCCGGCGCGGCGGTGCAGCTGACCGC
>JBOHDO010000152.1:0-3222 GCA_050699415.1 Marmoricola sp. | reverse complement strand
CTTCGTGCTTTGGAGTTCCTCATGTCTGGCACCACCGGTGCCGGAAGCTACCGAGTCCTGCTCGCGGATCAGATCGCGCGTCGCGCGTTCGTTGTGGCCGCGGTCGGCCGGTTCGGCTACGCCCTGCCGGACTTCCGCAGATGATGGGCACACGCTCGGGATGAATTGACAGGCTGACCTGCACAGATGCGGGTTTGGGCGCGGCGGGGTCGTGTTACTACGAGCCGGCGGCGTGAGCGTGCTGGGTTCGGTGTGCTCAGCCGGCGTTGGGGACGGTGAAGTCGAAGAAGCGGGGCGGCTCGGCCAGGTCGAGGGCCTCGAAGATCGCCTTCTGGGCGGGCGTGGTGGTCGAGCGTTGAGCGACTTGGCCGTCGGCGGTGGCCAGGGTGACCAGGTGCATCCGGTCCAGCTCACGGCTGATGTTGCGCCAGGTGTCGCCGGTGGCGTTCTCTGCGACTCGGATCAGCAGCAGCGCGAGCCAGCACAGCTGGACGTGGGCGCGGATGCGGTCCTCGCGGTAGTGGAAGACCGGGCGCAGCCGCAGTGCGCCCTTCATGTCGCGCCAGCCGCGCTCGACGGCGAGGAGTTGTTTGTAGGCCGCGGCCAGATCCTCCGGGGTGAGGGTGGCGTCGGAGGTGCGTAGCAGCCACTTGCCGTCCAGGTGGGCCTCGCGTTTGGCGGCCGCGTGGTCGATGCGGAGCAGGCCCTTGGCGGTGCGGCGCAGGTAGCGGCGCAGCCCGGGCTTGGACTTCAAGGATCCGACGAACTCGCTGCGCCGCCGTGGAGTCCAGGCATCCGAGCCGGCGATCAGCTGCTCGAGGTGGCCGATGAGGCTGGCCCGCACCGCGGCGTCCCGGTCGGCCTGTTCGGGGTTGTAGCAGACCACGAACCGTTGTGCCCGCGCGCCCGGCTCACCGTCACTGGTCCCGTCGCCGTGGCCGCCGGGAGCGACGTGGATCTCCTTGACCCGCAGGTTGCCCGCCACCGTCTTGTAGCGGCCCGGCCGTGCCAGCGCGGCGGCGGCCTCGGTGTTGGTGTGGCGCAGCTTCTCGGCGTGGATGTAGTGCCCGCCGCCCTTGGTCAAATACGCCCGGTTGCCGGCGGAGGCGAACCCGCGGTCGGCGACCCAGACCAGCCGGCGCAGGTTCCAGGCACCGAGGTCGTCCTTGACGGTGCGGATGATCTTCTGGTCGCCCTCGTTGCCCGGGAACGTCCAGCACCGCACCGGAACCCCGTCGCGGGTCACGGCCATCGCGATCACCACCTGCGGCAGATCGGTACGGAAGTCCTTCGAATGCCCGAACGCCCGCCGACCCGACTCGACCGGGCCCGCCTCTTCCCCGTCGCCGTCGCCCGCGTGGTCGTCTTGGAGCTCGGGGAGCAGGTCGGGACCCTCGGCCTCGAAGTAGGTGGAGGTGGTGTCGACGAAGACCAGGTCCAGGTCGAGGTTCAGCAGGTGGGCGACCGAGGAGAAGATCTCCGCAGCGATTTCCTCCAGAGCCTCCAGCAGGAAGTCCATGCTCCGGTAGGAAGCGTCGTCGCCCAGCTCTCTGAGTCCCTCGATGGCGACGCGTTCGGCGACCCAGCCGGTCGCGGCCAGCTTCGAGCCCGGCTCCAGGCAGCGTTGGGCCACCAGCGCGAAGATCACCCGCTCGACCGCCTGCCCGTCCAGGCGACGGTCCTCGGCGACGCGGCGGATCGCGGCACCGATCCCCAGCCGGGCCCACACCGCATCCAGCGTCCATGCGCCGCCCAGGCGTCGGGAGTCGAGGATCTCGACCTCACCGGCGGCCGCCGCGACCGACGCCTGCTCGGGGGTGAGGAACCGCGAGATCGAGGACACCAGCCGCTTCAGCGCCTCGTGGTCGACCCTGTCGGCACGGCCGAAGTTGTGGATCACCTTCGCCGTCGGCGCCCCGGTCTCCGGATGTCGCTCGTTGTGCGCCAACTGCACATACGACACGACCGATCCGTCCCGGTTGGTGCGCCTGGTCTGCCGCAAGTACATACCTACACACCACCACAGCACACGCCGCACTGTCGAGCGACACGCCACAAATCGTGTGCCTACACCAATCCGACTTCCGGACACGCCCGCAAGTCGCTGACCAGCAGAAACGTACTCAGCGTGCCCCGAAAGTGCCTACGAGCTGCGGAAGTCCGGCCAGGCGATGCGCGACGGCTGGAAGCACTGATGGTCGACGTGCTGGAGCGGCTCGCCGAGGAGGGGGACACGCTTGCTGACGAAACTCAGGTCCTGACTGCAGCATCAAACGTCACGCTCACTCGGCCCTGTCCGGTTTCGCGCGGACTGCTCGTGGCTTACCACTTGGACGCACCACATCTGACGGAGTACGAGCACTGGACGCCGCTAGTGGCGGCGGAACTCGAGGGTGGTCTTCAGGCGTACAAGCTGCTGCACCTCCATGAAGCTGGTCTCGACATCTCGGATCACATGCATGAACGGCGCGGAGCGGGCCGCTTCGACGTGTCGTTCGATCCTCGTGCGTCCATCGACGCGGCCTTTGGTGAGGCCGGCGCCGCAGATCCGGAGGAGGGACTGGCTAGGGCTGAGAAGGCCGCCGGGCTTGGCGAGCTGTTCGCCTCACGACTCTCGGTGCTGGTCGGTCCGGCGGGTACCGGCAAGACCACCCTCCTTGAGACGCTTGTCGCTCGACCCGAGATCGCCCGGGACGGTGTCCTGCTCTTGGCGCCGACAGGCAAGGCGCGAGTGCAGCTGCAGACCAAGGTCAAGCACGCCGCGCAAACGCTGGCGAGCTTCCTCGTCAAGAAGGGGGGTTACGACCCCGACACAGGTCGCTACCTCAGCGTCGACAGGTCGAAGCGTGGACGTTTCGGGCTGGTCGTCATCGACGAGGCTTCGATGCTGACCGAGGAGATGCTCGCCGCGACGCTCAGTGCGCTGGAGGGTGTGAAGCGACTGATCCTCGTCGGTGACCATCGACAGCTTCCGCCGATCGGTGCCGGGCGCCCGTTTGTTGACATCGTGGAGTGGCTCAAGCCGGACACGTTCAAAGAGGCATCCCGGGTCGCGCCGGGATATGTGGAGCTCACGGTGTTCCGACGACAGAAGGGTGAGGACGGCCGTCGGGACGACCTGGCTCTGGCGCGGTGGTTCGGTGGCGAGGACCTGCCTGGCGCGGCGGACGAGATCTGGCAGAGGCTTCGTCTCGGCGTCGAGTCGGACACCCTGGCTTACCG
>JBOHDO010000151.1:0-10589 GCA_050699415.1 Marmoricola sp. | reverse complement strand
GGCCGGGGCAGCAGGGAGCGGCTGCCCGGACCCGGTGCCCAAGCCGGTGCCGAGCCGGTAGCCTGCCGCCCATGCCACGCGGCCCGCGGATGGTCGTGGCGTGCGGCACCGTATGCATCGGCACCGTGAGCATCGGCCCCGAGATCGGAGAGCAGCGTGCGCGAGTACTCCACGCCCCTGCAGGTGGCCGTGCCGGCGACCGGGAACCTCACCGACGACGTGGTCCGCAACGCCGCGCAGCGTCCCGACGCGGTCGCGTTCAGCCGGCGGGACGGGACGGGGTGGAGCGACGTGACCACCACGGAGTTCCTCGGGCAGGTACGGGCCACGGCCAAAGGCCTGCTGGCTGCCGGTGTCGAACCCGGCGACCGGGTGGCGCTGGTCTCGAGCACGCGCTATGAGTGGACCCTGCTCGACTACGCGATCTGGTTCGCGGGCGCGGTCACCGTGCCGATCTACGAAACCTCCAGCGCCGAGCAGATCCGCTGGATCCTGGCGGACTCCGGCGCCCGGGCGGTGGTGGCCGAGACTGCCGACCACCTCGCGCGAGTTGCCGAGGCCCGCAACGTGGCTGGTGGCCTGGAGCAGCTGCACCACGTCTGGTCCCTGGCCGACGGCGCCGTCCAGGTGCTGCGCACACTCGGGGAGGACGTCGACGACGAGCAGATGGAGGCCCGGCGTACCTCGCGGGGCCCGTCCGACCTGGCCACGCTGATCTACACCTCCGGCACCACCGGGCGTCCCAAGGGGTGCATGCTCACGCACGGGAACTTCGTCGCCGAGGTCGAGGTGGCGGTGACCGAGCTGGACCGGCTGTTCGCCCCGGGCGAGGCCGGGGACGCGGGTGCCTCGACGCTGTTGTTCCTGCCGCTGGCGCACGTGTTCGCCCGGGTGATCCAGGTCGGCTGCGTCCGGGCCGGGGTCCGGATGGGCCACTCCTCCGACGTCAGGCACCTGCTCGAGGACTTCGCACGCTTCGAGCCGACGTTCATCCTCGCCGTTCCCCGGATCTTCGAGAAGGTCTTCAACACCGCCTCCCAGCGGGCCGTCGCCGACGGCCGTGGCCGGATCTTCCAGCGTGCCGCCGAGGTCGCCATCGCCTGGTCGCGTGCCCAGGACAGGGGTCGCCGCGGCCCTGCGCTGCGTGCCCAGCACCGGCTGTTCGACCGGCTGGTGTACGCACGGCTGCGCGCGGCGCTCGGCGGCCGGTGCACCCACGCCGTCTCCGGCGGTGCGCCGCTGGGTGAGCGCCTCGGCCACTTCTACCGCGGCATCGGGGTGACCGTGCTCGAGGGCTACGGCCTGACCGAGACCACGGCGGCCCTGACGGTCAACCTGCCCGACGACCAGAAGGTCGGAACGGTGGGCCGCCCCCTGCAGGGCACCGGTTGTCGGGTGGGTGAGGACGGCGAGCTGTTGTTCCGGGGGAGTCAGGTGTTCGTGGGCTACTGGAACAACGAGCAGGCCACCGCTGCGGCCCTGGACCCGGACGGCTGGTTCCGCACCGGAGACGTCGGCGAGATCGACGACGAGGGCTTCGTGCGCATCACCGGGCGCAAGAAGGAGATCCTGGTGACCGCCGGCGGGAAGAACGTGGCGCCCGCGGTGCTCGAGGACCGGGTGCGGGCCCATCCGCTGGTCGACCAGTGCCTCGTGGTCGGGGACGGCCGCCCGTTCGTCGCAGCGCTGGTCACCATCGACGAGGAGGCGTTCGAGGCGTGGTGTGAGCGGACCGGCAGATCCGGCAGCGTCGCCGGGCACGTGCAGGACCCGGAGCTGCGCGCAGCGGTGGCCAAGGCCGTGGAGCACGCCAACGACGCGGTCTCGAAGGCCGAGTCGATCCGCAGGTTCGAGATCCTCCCGGTGTCGTGGACCGAGGAGACGGGCCAGCTCACCCCCAGCCTGAAGCTCAAGCGCCATGTGGTCATGCGGGAGTGCGCCGACGCGGTGGAGACGCTCTACGCGAAGTGAGCGAGGCCGAGCGAGACCGGTCAGTGGCGGTCGCGCAGCGCCTCGGCGATCCCGATCCGCTGCAGTGCGGTGGGGTGGGTGCCGAACCAGAACTGGCTCCACGCCGGCGGGTTCGGGTCGGCGAGGCTGGACACCGCCAGCCGCCGCTGCAGGTCGACGAAACCCGCGTAGTCGCCCGTGGCGGCGAGGGAGGCGCGGTCCGCGCGGGCCTCGACATCGCGGCTGATCGAGTTCTGCACCGGGCTGGCCAGCAGCCCGCCGACCGCGACCAGCGCGAGCACCAGCGGCACCACGACCGGGTCGGCGGGCCCGGCCGCGCCGGAGCGGCGCAGCAGCCACCTGCTCGACAGCAACAGCCCGAGCAGCCCGACGCCGCCCACTCCCCCGGCGATCCCCAGCAACGTCCCGGTGAGCACGTCGCGGCGGTGAGCGTGGCCGAGCTCGTGGGCCACGACCAGCAGGAGCTGTCGCCGTGGTGTCTCCCGCAGCAGGGTGTCGTAGAGCACCACGCGGCGGGTGCTGCCGAAGCCCGAGACGTAGGCGTTGAGCGTGGTGGTCTGGCGTGAGGCGTTCGCGACCAGCACGTCGCTGACGTGCACGTGCTCCCGGGCGGCCAGGTGGAGCACCTGTCGGCGTAGCTGGCCGTGCGGCAGCGGGGTGAAGTGGTTGAACAGCGGCTGCACCGCGACGGGGTACACGAACGACGCCAGGCCACCCAGCACCACACTGACCAGTGCCGCCCACAGCGGCCAGCTGCGTGGCAGCCGACGGGCGAGCCCGACCAGCACCAGCATCCCGACCGCGGTGAACACCCAGGAGACCCCGAGCGAGACCAGCTGGTCCCGCCACCAGCTGCCGGCCGGCTGGTTGGACAGCCCGAAGGTCACCTCTCGCTGCTGGGAGTACCACGCGAGCGGTGCGGTCACCACGAAGCCCACCAGCAGCACCAGCAGGGTGCCCAGGACCACGCGAGCCCACCACCAGCCCGGCACCCGGCGCACCAGCCAGCGGCCGGCCCGGGTCAGGCCGAGCAGCAGCGCGACCACCAGCGAGACGCCGTACGCCGCCCAGCCGAGCTCGCGCTGCACGCCGGAGAAGGCGCGGGCATGGTCGATCTCGGACTGCGTGAACACGCCGCCCGCGGCCACCTGCCGGTAGTGGCCGCCCGGCACCCAGTGCCACGGCACCAGCAGCGCGGCCAGCACCGCGAACGCCACGGCCCCGGCCACCACGAGCAGCACGCACAGCCGTCGGCTCGGGCGTGTCATCGGCGCGGCCCCGCGCTCCGGGCGAGACCGACGAGGTGGTGGGTCCAGCTCCGGGTGAACCGCCCCGTGCTCGTCCCCAGCGCCTCTAACGCGCGCGCCAGCGAGGTGCCACCGGAGACCGAGCGGTAGAACCGGACCAGGGCATGCTCGCCGTACTGCCGGGAGAGGTACCGGCAGGCCAGCCACGCCTCCTCGTAGGTCGCCCCGAGGCCGTGGGCGGTGGGGTTCAGGTCTTTCGCGGTGGGCAGGTGGTGCGGCGGCCCGTGGCGCCGGATCCGGCGCAGCACCTGGGCCGCGGCCACGTTCACCGGGACACCGGCGTGGTCCAGGGCGACGTAGTCGGCGAACCCCTCCAGCAACCAGGTCGGCATGTGCGTGAACGTGGCCCCGGTGGCGACGTGGGTCGCCTCGTGGCTGAGCACCACCTGCGCGCCCTTCGGCTCCAGGGTGCCGAACACCGGGGGGTTGATGAAGACGTGCACCGGTGTGCCGCGGACCAGGGTGCCGTCCACGCTGGTCGTGACGGCGGCGATGTTCTGGTAGGTGCTCGAGTCCGCCTGCAGCAGCGAGTCCAGCTCGTGCTCGCTGTGGGGCACCTCCACGACGAGCCGGCCGTGCCAGTCCGGCAGCACCCGTCGTACGTCGGCAACGGCGTGTCGGGCCAGCCGCCCGTAACGCGCCGCGTCCCGGCCGGCATCGATCACCGTGGCATGGCCGTGTCGGGCCAGCGTGACCGGGCCGCGCATCCACAGCGCGCTGCGGTCGCCGTGGCCACCGACCGAGAGGATCCGGGCCCGGCCGTGGTCGGCCACGAAGGTGAACGCCACCTCCATGTGGGTGCTGCCCGGATCGGCCGAGAGCCGGTACCCGGCCTCCACCGCACCCACCCAGGCGCGGCCCCCGAAGCGCCGTTCCTGGGCGCCGGTCACGGCACCGATGCCACCGTCGACGTAGCGCAGGCTCAGGTCGCGCACGCCCAGGGCGTGGGCGTTGCGCACGAAGCCGCGGACCACACCCGAGCCGCCCGGCGCCGCCAGGCGTCCGGGGTCACCGCTGCGAGGGGAGCGGACCGCGGAGGCGAGTGCGTCGAGGGTGCGGGTGGCCGCGGCGGCGCGGGCGTTGGTGTTGTCCGCTGGGGGCTTCGGTGGCCGGATGGTCTCCTCGTGCGCGCACCCGGCCAGGAGTGGCGCCAGGCACAGCAGCACGGCGAGGAGGTGGCCCATCGGTCGGCCTGCCGTGCGCTGTTCCACGCCCGAAGACTGCCAGACGGCCCCCGGGCCCGGTCAGCACCTGCTCAGGGACGCACCGCGCCGGCATACGGCATCGTGTTCACGCCGGTGACCTTGACACCCGCACTGGGGTTCTCGGCGTTGACGATCATCCCGTTGCCGATGTACATGCCGACGTGGCTGACCGGCGAGTAGTAGAAGACCAGGTCGCCGGGCTGCAGCTGGCTCTCCGACACTGGTGTGCCCGAACCCATCTGGGCCGAGGAGCTGTGCGGCAGGCTCACGCCGGCGGCGCCCCAGGCGGCCATGGTCAGCCCCGAGCAGTCGTACGCGTCCGGGCCCGCGGCCCCGTAGACGTAGGCCTTGCCGACCTGGGCCATGGCGTACTGCACCGCCGTCGCAGCCTTGCCGCTCGCCTGGACCGACGAGGGCGCGGGCGTGGGAGCGGACTGGGCACCACCGGCCGAGGCGGCGAGCATCTTGCGACGCTGCGCTGCCTTGAGCTTCGACAGCTCATGCTTGGCGGCCGCCGCCTTGGTGTCCACCTCGTGCTTCTGGTGCGCCATCGTGCGCTTGGTGGCCGACAGCGCGTGGGTCTCCTCCCGGACCGCCTGCTTGCGCAGGTGCAGCCGCGAGAGCTCGACCTGGTAGCGCCGGATCGAGTCACTGCGCTGGCTGTTGTACGACGCCATCGCGTTCAGGTTGTCCAGGAACTTGTCCGGGCTCTTCGACGTCACCATCTGCGACGCCGTCTGCAGCCCGCCGCTCTGGTACTGGCTGACCATCATCGACGCGATGTTGCCGCGCATGCCCGTCACCTTCGCCTGCTGACGGTGCAGGTCGGAGTCGAGGGCGTGCAACGACTTGGTGGAGGTCCTCAGGTGCCCACGCGCGGAGTCGTAGTGCTCCGAGGCGATCTCCGCCTGGTGGTACAGGCGGTCCACCTTCTGCTTCACGGTGTCGATGCTGGGCTTGGCATCGGCCGTGGTGCTGGTCGCGGTGAGCAACCCTCCGGTCAACGTGGCTACGAAAAGTCCTGCTGCGATCTTGCTCTTCCGGCCGTCGAACACGCGCGGTCGGTCTCCTCTTTGTCTCGACGCCTACCAGGTGAGCTGTCGGGTTCGGGCCCAAAGAACGCCCTACCGGCGCACACCTGCCATGGCTCGATGGCGGGTGACACCCCGGATTCACCCCAAGGAACGTGGTTCCCCGGCTCCGGCCTCGCGCACCCCCCGGTGAGCACGAACCCGAACTCGGCGCGGCCCCTGAGCAAACCGGTCGGTCCGCTGGTCCAGGGGCCATCAGCGGCACACACTAGCCACGCCCCCGGCGGTTCGGCAAAGGCTTCGGGCGTGTCCTGTGGTGTGTTCTCCGGCACCCTCGCCGCACCCGTCACGCCGCGCCGCAGCCGCCACACCGACCACAGTCGGACGCCGCATCAGCCCGGGTCCAGGATCAGGCGGACTCCACCTCCGGCCCGGCGAGCGGCGTCACCAGCCGCAGCGGCGGCACCAGCCCGGAGTCCGCGAGCACCGCCAGTGCCGCCTGCTCGTCGGTGTCCAGGCTCAGCTCCGGGGGTGGCCCCAGCAGGGCGCTGACCACGCAGTCGTGACAGGCGAGTCCGCGGACCAGGCAGGTGTCGCAGTCGATCCGGATGTTGTCGGTGCTCCCTGCGGTGTCACTCATCGGCGCTCTCCTCCTCGACGGGGACGTCGGTCGGTACGGACTCTGGCATCCCGCACCGACAGTGCCTCCCGACGACGCATCACGGGTGTCACGAGGGGCTCGAGCCCCGTGTCGCGCCCCGGGTCTGTCGGTGGCTGCTCCTACCGTCGGGACCATGACAGCAGCGGCCGCGACCGCAGACCGGTGGGCCGTCGGCGCCACGGCGCAGATGAGCTTCGACGAGCTCGGCCGCCCGCTGCGCGAGGCCACGTTCTGCGTGGTCGACCTCGAGACCACCGGCGGGTCACCGCGCGGCGGCTCGATGATCACCGAGATCGGCGCGGTGAAGGTGCGCGGCGGGGAGGTGCTCGGCGAGTTCCAGACCCTGGTCAACCCGGTCACCGCGATCCCGCCGTACATCGCCGTGCTCACCGGCATCACCAACCGCATGGTCGCCGAGGCCCCCACCATCGAGACCGTGCTGCCGAGCTTCCTCGAGTTCGCGCAGGGATCCGTCCTGGTCGCGCACAACGCTCCCTTCGACGTCGGCTTCCTGCAGCACTTCGCGACGCTGCACGACTACCCGTGGCCGAGGTTCGAGGTGCTCGACACCGCGAAGCTCGCCCGTCGGGTGGTCACCCGCGACGACGCGCCCAACTGCAAGCTCGCCTCCCTCGCCCGGCTCTTCGGCGCCGGCACCGTCCCCGACCACCGGGCCCTCTCCGACGCCCGCGCCACCGTCGACGTGCTGCACGGCCTCATCGGCCGGCTCGGCGGCCTGGGCGTGCACACCCTCGAGGAGCTGCAGACCTTCTCCTCGCGCGTGAGCCAGGCACAGCGCAAGAAGCGCCATCTCGCCGAGCACCTGCCCCACGCCCCGGGTGTCTACATCTTCCGCGACCTCTCCGACCGGGTGCTCTACGTCGGCACCTCCCGCGACCTGCGCACCCGGGTGCGCTCGTACTTCACCGCCTCGGAGACCCGGTCGCGCATGGGCGAGATGGTCGGCCTGGCGGCGTCGGTGACCGGCCTGGAGTGCGCCACCCCGCTGGAGGCGGAGGTGCGCGAGCTGCGGCTCATCGCCGAGCACCGGCCGCGGTACAACCGGCGCAGCCGGAACCAGGCCAGGACGCACTGGATCAAGCTGACCGACGAGCCCTGGCCGCGGCTGTCCCTGGTCAACCGGGTGCTCACCGACGGTGCCGACTACTTCGGTCCCTTCGGGACCCGCAAGGCCGCCGAGACCTGCCTGGCGGTGCTGCACGACACCTTCCCGGTGCGCCAGTGCTCGGGCCGGATGCCCCGCCGGCCGCGGCGGTCCCCCTGCGTGCTCGCCGAGATGCAGCGGTGCCTGTCCCCGTGCGACGGCTCCGCCGACCCTGCGGAGTACGCCGCCGTGGTGGCGGCGCTGCGCGACAACCTGCTCCGCCGCGCCGACGAGGTCGTGGAGGCGATCACGGGCCGAATGCGCCAGCTCGCCGCCCGCGAGCACTTCGAGGAGGCCTCGCGCCACCGCAACCGCCTGGCCGCGTTCGTGCGCGCGGCCCGCCGCGGCCAGCGCCTGGCGGCGCTGACTCGCTGTCCCGAGCTGGTCGCCGCCCGCCGCGAGTCCGACCAGCGCTGGGCAGTGCACGTCATCCGGCACGGCCGGCTCGCCGCCGCGGGCGTGATCCCGCGGGACGCCCACGCCGGGCGGTTCGTCGAGGCGCTGCGCGCGAGTGCCGAGACGGTCCGGCCGGAGGCCGGCCCGACCCCGGCCGCCACCGCGGAGGAGACCGAGCGGGTGCTGCGCTGGCTGGAGCTGCCGGGCATCCGCCTGGTCCACGTCGAGGGTGAGTGGTCCTGCCCGGTGCGCGGAGCGGGCCGCCATCTCGCCGTCCCCGAGCAGGCCGCCGAGTCCCGGCTCGCGCTGGTCCCCTTCGACGAGCGCCGACACCTCCCCACGCTGCACCAGCCCGCACGATGACCGCCGCTCGACGGACTACGGTTGGCGCATGATCACCTCCATCGTCTTCGTCAAGGCCGACGTCGCGCGCATCCCCGAGGTGGCCGAGGCGATCGCCGCGCTCGAGGGCGTCAGCGAGGTCTACTCCGTCACCGGCCAGATCGACCTGATCACACTGGTGCGCGTGCGCGACCACGACGAGGTCGCCGCCGTGGTCGCTGACCGGCTCAACAAGGTCCCCGGCGTCCTGGAGACCGAGACCCACATCGCGTTCCGCACCTACTCCAGCCACGACCTGGAGGCCGCGTTCTCCCTCGGGCTGGACTGAATCTTGATCCGCCGATCCTTCGCCTGCTGAGGATCACTCAGCGCGTGGCGGCGACCCAGCGGTCCAAGACGTCGCCAGCGGCGCCGGAGTCGATCGCCTCACGGGCGCGCGCCACGCCCGCGACCAGCAGTTCGTCCACGTCCCCCTTCTCGTCGGCGTGGACGGCCAGCGCGGCACCGGCGTTGAGCACGACCGCGTCGCGCACCGGTCCGGCCTCGCCGGCCAGCAGGCGACGTACGACGCCGGCGTTGTAGGCGGCGTCGTCCCCGCGCAGGTCCGCCACACTCGCCCGCGCCAGGCCGAGGTCGAGCGGGTCGACGGTGTGCTCGGTGACCCGGCCCTCGTGCACGACCCACAGCCGCGAGGTCGCGGTGGTGGTCAGCTCGTCCAGCCCGTCGTCGCCGCGGAACACCCAGGCATCGACGCCACGGGCAGCGAACACCCCCGCCATCACCGGAGCCATCCGCTCGACGGCGCAGCCGATCGCGTTGGCACCGGGCCGCGCGGGGTTGGTCAGCGGTCCCAGGAAGTTGAAGAAGGTGCCGATGCCCAGCTCCCGCCGCGGCGCTGCGGCGTGCCGCATCGCGGGGTGGAAGGCGGAGGAGAAGCAGAACGTGATCCCGGCATCCTCGGCGACCTCGGCCACCCGCTCGACCGGGAGGTCCAGCCGGATCCCCAGGGCCTCCAGGACGTCCGCGGACCCCGACTTCGAGGAGGCCGAGCGATTGCCGTGCTTGACAACGGTGGCACCGGCTCCCGCAGCCACGATCGCCGCCATGGTCGAGATGTTCACCGAGAACGAGCGGTCCATTCCGGTCCCGACCACGTCGAGCAGCCGGCCCGGCACCGAGATCGGGTTCGCCATGGCCAGCATCGCGTCGGCCAGCCCGGTGACCTCCTCGGTGGTCTCCCCCTTCGCGTGCAGCGCCACCGCGAACCCCGCGATCTGGGCAGGCGTGGCGTTTCCGCCGAGGATCTCCCCCATCGCCCAGGCCGTCTGGTCCGCGGCCAGATCCGTGCCCGCGATCAGGCCGGTCAGCACCTCCGGCCAGGTGTGGCCGTCCGTGGGCATCGGCTACGACGCTGCCGACGTGCGCGAGCGCAGCAGCCGGACCACGGCCTGTCCCAGCTCGAACGGGTCGAGGGGGTGCGGTACGGCGGCATCGGCCCGCGACCAGGTCGCCAGCCAGTTGTCCTGCCGCCGGCCGGTGAGCACCAGCAGCGGCGGGCAGCGGTAGATCTCGTCCTTGAGCTGCCGGGCGATGCCCATCCCCCCGGCGGGGACGGCCTCGCCGTCCAGGATGGCCAGGTCGATGGCCGCGGCCCCCTGCTGGTCCATCTGCTGGATCACCACCGGCTCGGTGGCCACCTCGACATAGGTCAGCTCGGGCAGGTCCGGGTGCACCCGCTTGCCGAGCGCCAGGATCACGTCCCGGCGCACGCCGGCATCGTCGCTGTACACCAGCACGCGCAGGCTCCGCCCCGAGGCGGTGCCATGCTCGCCGGCATGGTCGGCATGGTCGGCGGCAGGGTTCGCGGCACTCACGCGGGCGATGCTACCGCCCCGGCCCCGTGCTCACGGGCCCCCGCAAGGGCGGCGGTTCCCGCCTGATCCGGCCGAGTGTGAAAAACACGACGAACCGAATCCGGCCCAACCCAGGGGGTCGGGATGCTGATCGGATCGACTACCGACATAATGACTTCGTGGCCACAGCAAACGCGATCCCGGCGTCCCGGCTCCACGGGCACCATGACCGGCCGAGCATGGTCAGCGTGGGGACCATCATCTGGCTCTCCAGCGAGCTGATGTTCTTCGCCGCGCTGTTCGCGGCGTACTTCACGATCCGCGCGGTCAGCCCCGAGCTGTGGGCGCAGTCGACGTCCCACCTCGAGGTGCGGTACGCCTCGGTGAACACCACGATCCTGGTGCTGTCCTCGGTCTCCTGCCAGCTCGGCGTGTTCGCTGCCGAGCGGGGCCAGGTGGGCCGCTCGGGCTCGGTGCTGCGGGTCTCCGGCTGGGGGCTGCGCGAGTGGTTCGTGCTCACCTACGTGATGGGCTCGGTCTTCGTCGCCGGCCAGGCCTTCGAGGACGCGGACATGATCCACGAGGGCATCACCATCCCGGCCTCCGGCTACGGCACGATGTTCTACCTGACCACCGGGTTTCACGCCCTCCACGTGAC
>JBOHDO010000150.1:0-35464 GCA_050699415.1 Marmoricola sp. | reverse complement strand
CCCGAGCCGGCGCCCGAGCCGGCGCCCGAGCCGGCGCCCGAGCCGAAGGCACCTTCGGCCGCGTCGGCCCCCGCGGCACCGTCGACGCCCCCGGCCGCCCCGCCGGCGATCCCCACGATCCCCACGTTGCCCTCGGTGCGTCGCGGCGGGTACGACAAGAAGGCGGTCGACGAGCACCTGCGCACCAGCGCGGCCGAGAAGGCGGGGCTGGCCGCGAGCCTCGGGGAGGCGCGCGACCGGATCTCCTCACTCGAGGGCGAGCACGAGAAGCTGCGTGGCGAGCTCGCCGAGTTCGACAAGCCGTCGTACTCCGGCCTCGGTGGCCGGGCGAGCAAGATGCTGCAGCTCGCCGAGGAGCAGGCCGACGACGTACGGGTCGAGGCCAACCGGCAGGCCGATGAGATCCGCGGCCAGGCCCACCGGGACGCTGCCGCGGTCAAGTCGCAGGCCGAGAGCGAGGCCGAGGACATGCGTTCGGTGCAGATGAGCCAGCTCGACGAGCACCGGAGCCGCACCATGGCCGAGGTCGAGAACGAGCGCAAGCGGATGCTGGCCGAGGCCGACGACCACCTCGGGTCGGCGCGACGCCAGGCCGACCAGCACCGGCTCGCCGCGGAGCAGGACACCAACGCGATGCGCACCGCCGCGACGCGCGAGGCCGAGCAGGCCCGCGCGACCGCCGACCGGGAGGTGCAGGAGGCCCGCCGTACGCTCGCGGTGGAGAAGGAGCGGCTGACCCGCGAGGCTGCCGAGCACCACAACAACGCGATGACCGAGTCCCAGCGCCTGGTCCAGGAGGCCGAGCAGCGGGCCGGAGCGGCCGAGGAGCGGGGACGACAGGTCGTCGCCGAAGCGTCCAACCAGCGTGGGGCGGCCAAGCAGGAGTCCGAGCAGCTGCTGCTCCACGCCCGCCGCGAGGCAGAGCAGATCGTCAAGGCGGCGAAGAAGCAGGCCGAGAGCATCCGCAACAGCGGCCACGCCGACTCCGAGCGGGAGCTGTCCGCGCTGCGCGCGGAGGTCGACCGGCTGGCCAAGCGGCGTGACGGCATCACCGCGCAGCTGGGGTCCCTGCGCGACGTCGTCGCGGGATTCGCCGACGACGAGGACTGACGGCTCGTGCTCGCGGCCGGCGGCGGCTGGGCCCGTCCGGCGCCCGCACGGTAGTTTCCCGGCATGAACGAGGTCGACGACTCCGGCGACGCGCCCGACGACGCGCCCGCCGCCGACGAGGCGGGGGGTGAGGCGGCCGCGGAGGCAGCGGAGGCGCCGTTCGGGACGCCCGGGCCACCCCTGAGGCACACGCCGTTCTACATCGGGCTGCTGTTCGGCCTCGGCTTCGCTCTGGCCGCCTGGCTTGCCGCGCGGGTCGAGCAGGTCGGCACGGTCCTGATCCTGGTGCTGGTCTCCCTCTTCCTCGCCGCGGGGCTCAACCCCGCGGTGGAGTTCTTCGTCAGGAGGCGTCTGCCGCGAGCGGTGGCCGTCCTCGTGGTGATCCTGCTGGCCCTCATCGCGCTCGCACTCTTCGGCTTCGCGCTGGTGCCGGTGATCAGCGACCAGGTCTCGGCCCTCACGAACCAGGCACCGCACTGGCTGGACCAGCTGTCGAACAACCGGCAGATCCAGCGGCTCAACCAGAAGTACGACATCATCCCCAAGGCCAAGGGCTACATCACCTCGGGAGGGCTGCTCAAGCAGGTCTTCGGCGGGGCGCTCAACTTCGCCGTCGCGATCGCGTCCACGCTCGGCAGCATCTTCGTGGTCATCGTGCTGACTCTCTACTTCCTCGCCGCCCTGCCGAGGATCAAGCGCACGCTGTACCGGTTGGCTCCGGCCTCGCGCCGGGAGCGGGTCACCCGGCTCGGCGACGCGATCGTGCGCGGGGTGGGCGGCTACGTCTCCGGCGCCTTCCTGGTGGCGTTGTGCGCGGGCGTCAGCTCCCTGATCTTCCTGTTCATCGTCGGCATGAGCCAGTACGCCGTGGCCCTGGCCTTCGTGGTCGCGCTGCTGGACGTGATCCCGATGATCGGGGCGACGATCGCTGCCATCATCGTCTGCGCGATCGGGTTCGCGACCGACCTGCAGATCGGGATCGCGCTGGTGATCTTCTACCTCGTCTACCAGCAGGTCGAGAACTACGTGATCTACCCGAGGGTCATGGCCCGATCGGTGCAGGTGCCCGGAGTGGTCACCGTGATCGCGGCGCTGGTCGGCGCCGCGCTGCTCGGGGTCGTCGGCGCACTGCTGGCCATCCCGATCGCAGCAGCGATCCTGCTCCTGGTGCGCGAGGTGTACATGCGGCGCCAGGACGCCCGGTAGGCCGGCCAGCTACCGCCTGAACCGCAGCACCACCAGGCCGACCAGGTAGGCCACTCCCCCGACCGCGGCGAGCTGGTAGTACGGCGACCCGTCCTGCCCCCGCGCGATCTCCACCACGAACATCGCCAGGTCGACCACCAGCACCGCCACGCCCGCGAACAGGGTCGCGTCCCGGTCGATGGTGTTGATCCGCTCGTCCCGGCGGCTGAGCAGCCCGTCGACGGTCTCGCTGCGACGCCCGAGCAGCAGCACGACCAGCGCGAAGACCACCATGATCCCGAGACCGAACAGGCCGAACCACAGCTGGTCACCCACGATCCCGGCGACCAGGTACGCCAGGCCCCCGAGCAGCGCGACGCCTGGTACGAGCATGCGTCCGGCGTTCCTCCGTTCCGGGGGCTCATGCGTCGTCATGGAACATCTCCTCCACGGTGATCTCGAAGTAGCGGGCGATCGCCAGGGCCAACGGCAGCGACGGCAGGTACCGACCGGTCTCGATCGAGTTCACCGTCTGTCGCGACACCCCCAGCACGCGGGCGAGCTCGGCCTGGGAGATCTCCCGCCGGGATCGCAGCTCACGCACGTCGTTCCGCACCTGTAAAATGTGCTTGACATCAGTCCGACGTGTCAAGCACATTTGACACATGCGACTCCGCGACAACGCCGGACTGCTCGAGATCGACCACCTGGGCAAGCGGTACGGCGACACCGTGGCCCTGCACGAGATGACCTTCACGGTCCGGTCCGGCGAGATCTTCGGCTTCGTCGGCAGCAACGGCGCCGGGAAGACCACCACCATGCGGATCGCGCTGGGCGTGCTGGCCGCGGACTCCGGCGAGGTCCGCTGGGACGGCCGCGAGATCGACGAAGCCGCACGGGCACGCATCGGCTACATGCCCGAGGAACGCGGGCTCTACCCCCGGATGCGGGTCGGCGAGCAGCTGGAGTACCTCGCCCGGCTGCACGGGCTGTCACGGTGGGGCGCCCGCGCCGCGACCCGGGACTGGGCCGAGCGCCTCGGTGTCGGCCGGCGGATGGACGACGAGGTCCAGAAGCTCAGCCTCGGGAACCAGCAACGCGTGCAGCTGGCCGCGGCCCTGGTGCACGACCCCGCCATGCTGGTCCTCGACGAGCCGTTCTCCGGTCTGGATCCGGTCGCCGTGGACGTGATGAGCGAGGTCCTGCGCAACAAGGCGGCCGAGGGGATCCCGGTGATCTTCTCCAGCCACCAGCTCGACCTGGTCGAGCACATCAGTGACCGGGTGGGCATCGTCCGCGACGGCCACATGGTCGACTGCGGCACGGTCGAGGAGCTGCGCGGCCACGGCCCCGAGCAGCTCGTCGTCGACGTACCCGCGGCGCCGCGGGGGTGGGCGGACTCGATCCCCGGCGTCACCGTCGCCTCGAGTCCGCCGTCCCATGGTCACGGACCCACCGTGCTCACCCTCGACGAGGGTGCCGACGACCAGCAGGTGCTGCGCGCGGCGCAGACCACCGGGCCGGTCAGGGAGTTCGCTCGCCGCCGGCCGACGCTGACCCAGCTCTTCCGTGACGTGGTCAGCGAGACCGACGATCCCCAGCACACCACCAGCGAGGTACCGGCATGATCGCCACGCGCGAGGCGGTGCGCCTGGTGGCGGCGCGCGAGCTCGTCACGCGCGTGCGCAGCAAGGCGTTCCGGATCATCCTGGCCGTCACCGCGGTGGCCTTCGTGGCGGTCCCCCTCGTCATCCAACTGGTCAACCAGGGCCCGGACACCCAGCACGTCGCGGTCTCCGATCCCGGATTCGGACGCACGCTCTCGGCGACGGCCCGCCAGCTGCGCCAGCCCCTGCAGGTGCGCACGGTCGGGGGCCGCGAGGCCGGCGCCCGACAGGTGCGCGACGGCAGCGCCGATGCGTACGCCGTACCCGGGCCGCGAGGCATCGCCGTGACGGTGCACAAGTCCCTGCCCGGTAGCCTGCGCACGTTGTTCTCGGTGGTGCAGCAGCGCTCGACCCTTGCCAGCCAGGTCGAGAAGCTCGGCGGGGACCCGGCTCGGGTCGCCGCAGCCGTCGCCGGCGTCCGGCTCCAGGTGCACGCCCAGCAGCGGACCGACCCGAAGCAGGGGCAGAAGATCGGCGTGGCCATCGGCGCGGGCGTGCTGATCTACATGATCCTGATGACGGTCGGCCAGATGGTCGCACAGGGCGTGGTGGAGGAGAAGGGCAGCCGCGTCGTCGAGCTGCTGCTGTCCACGGTCCGCCCGTGGCAGCTGATGGCGGGCAAGATCCTCGGGATCGGGGCCCTCGGCCTGCTGCAGCTCCTCGTCCCCGGGGTGCTCGCCCTCGCGGTCGGCATCGGCATCGGCACGCTGGACCTCTCGCTGGCCGACTCGGTGGGGACGCTGCTGTGGTCACTGGCGTGGTTCGCCGCAGGTTTTGCGCTCTACGCCATGGCCTTCGCCGCCGTTGGCGCGATGGTCTCGCGCCAGGAGGACCTCGGCGGGCTGATGCTCCCGATCGTGATGCCCCTGGTCGCCGCCTGGGTCGTCGGCATCTCGGTGCTCCCGAGCAACCCGGGCAACACCACCGCTGCCGTGCTGTCGTTCCTGCCGCCGACCGCCCCGGTGCTGATGCCGATGCGCTGGGCCATGGGCGTGGCACCCTGGTGGCAGCTGGTGGTCGCACTCGCGCTGACGGTGGTGGTCAGCGCCGGGATGCTCCGGCTGACCGGGCGGATCTACCGCAACTCGGTGCTTCGCAGCGGTGCCCGGGTCCCGTTCCGGGACGCGCTGAAGTCGGCGTAGCAGACTGATGGCGGACGACGGGTCCGGGCTCCGGAGGCCGTTCGTCGAGCTTGACCGCCACCACACCAGCCACCACGAGCAGGCCGCCCACCAGCTGGAGCGGTCCGGGCAGCTGGCCCAGCAGCAACCAGGCGAACACGACGGCGGCCAGCACCTCGCCGAGGCCGACGAACGAGGCCAGGCGCGACCCGAGCCGACGGGTGGCGGCGATGCCGCTGGTGTAGGCCAGCGCCGCGGTGACCAGGCCCAGCCCGAGCACAGGGAGCCACCAGGGCACGCGCCCGCCCGCGTACGCCACCTCGGCCGCCGAGACCGTCATCGGCAGCACGCCGATCGCTCCCGCCACGAGCAGCGCCAGGCCGCCGCCGGCCAGTCCCCCGGCGGCCAGCACCAGCGGCGGCAGGCCGGTGGACGCGTCCCCCGAGACCACGAAGTACGTCGCGGCGCCGGCCATGGCGCCCAGGGCCCACAGCATCCCGACCAGGCTGACGCCGGCCCCCGACACCAGGTCGAGCACCAGCACCAGCCCGGCTCCGGCCACCACCGCGCCGACCACGGTCGCCCGTCCGGGCCGCTCGCCATGACGGGCCCACAACCAGCCGACCACCGCGACCGGGGCGGTGTACTCGACCAGCAGGGCCACCCCGACCTGCATGTGCGCGACCGCGTAGAAGTAGCACAGCTGGCAGCCGGCCACGGCCACCACCCCGTAGACGAGCACCGTCCCGAGGTGTGACCGCAGCTGCCGGGAGCTGCCCCGCAGCGAGCGCCACGCCGGCCAGGCCAGGACGCCGGCGGCCACGAGCACGCGGGCGGTGACGGCCGCGCCGGGGCTCCACCCGACCGCGATCAGCCCATCGGCCAACGCTCCGGAGAGCCCGAACGACGACGCCGAGAGCAGCGCCAGTGCCAGGCCCGACCGGGTGCGGGACCGGACCGCCCTGTCATGAGCCAATCTCGTCATGGCACATGACACTAGGCGCGGCCGTTGTAAGGTGTCAATGTGATTTTCGCTCATGACACCGAGGTCGCGCTCCAGGCCACGGCCGCTCTGGTCAACACCGCGGTCGAGCCGGACACGCTCGGGACGCTCACCGAGCTGGACGCCTTCGTCGCCACGCACGAGTACACCGGCCGGCGTACCCGCGACCATGCCGAGCTCGACCAGGCGCGAGGGCTGCGGCCGGTGCTGCGCCAGCTGTTCACCGCGGGGCGTGACGACGCGGTCGCCGTGGTCAACCGGCTGCTCGAGGAGCACCGGGCGCTCCCCCGGTTGGTCCGCCACGACCGCTGGGACTGGCACGTACACGCGATCGGGCCCGATCGGCCGCTGGCCGAGCGGATCGCCGTGGAGGCGGCGATGGCCATGGTCGACGTCATCCGGGCGGACGAGATGTCCCGACTCGGCGTCTGCGCCGACGCGGACTGCGACGGGGTGGTGCTGGACCTGTCGCGCAACCGGTCCCGCAAGTTCTGCTCCACCGCGTGTGGCAACCGGGCCGCGGTCGCCGCCTACCGCGCCCGGCGGGCAGGCGGCTGACGGCGAGCCGTTCAGAAACCGTCGAACATGTCCCCGATGCCGTCGAACACGTCCCCGAAGCCGTTGCCGATGCCGTCGGCGAGGTCACCGAGACCGTCACCGATGCCGCCGGCCAGATCACCGAAGCCGTCGCCGAACCCGCCGAACATCATCCCCATGAACATCCAGTCCATCGGCCCGAAGGCACCGAAGTAGCCCCGGGCGTAGGGCTGGTAGGCCGGTCCGCCCTGCCAGTACGGCACCCGCTGCGCACCGACCATCACCGTGCGGGTGTCCGGCTCCGCCCCGGCGCGTACCCGCTCGGCGTCCAGCGCACAGGCCGGGACCTCACGCAGGGAACCACCGTGCGGCGTGTACGGCACGTCGACCACGGAGGGCCCGTGGCGGGGGTCGAAGAAGCAGGGCGGCCGTCGCTGCGGCAGGGGCTCCCCGGCCACCCGGGCGCGCACGCAGGCCATCGCGTAGCGGCCGTCCTCGAGGATCTGGGTGACGTGCTTGATGTCGTCGGGCCGGTGCATCGCCCCGGCGGCCTGCTTGGCCGACTCGTAGGTGTCGAGCGCCCGCTGGTAGTCCGCTCGTGCACCGGCATCGAGCTCGCTCCCGGCCAGGTCGGTGTCGAGCTCCTGCAGCGCCTCACCCAGCGCGGTGATGTCCTCGTAGGCGAGCTTCTTCACCGGCTCGAGCTCGGCTCGGCTGCGCGCCTGGTCGCGCCGTTTCTGCGACTGCACGGTCCAGGCCACCAGGCCGGCGCCGACGACGAGCACCACGAGAAGGATCACGGTTCCCACGCGACGAGCCTAGCGAGCCTAGCGAGCCTAGCGAGCAGCGTGCCGCTCGTGACCGAGGGGCGAAGTCGCGTTGACGGCCGCGGCCAGGATCACGCGACGAGCCTCAAGCGAGCGAACGCCGAGGCCCGAGGCGCCGACTACGGGGCTGGTGGGTGGGATGCCCGGGTCATCCGGGCACCCAGCTCGGCAAGGGTCCGGCGCAGCTCCGGCGGTTCGAGCACCTCGACCTCGAAGCCGAACCAGCCGATGTGCAGGGCCAGTGGCACGGTGTCCGAGGCGCCGACCTCCATCAGGCAGCTGCGCTCGTCCAGTGCCGTCAGGTGCGCCGAGGTCGGCATGACCCGCGCGGCGACCTCGTCGTACGGCGCATGCACCCGCACCCGGGCCATGACCGGGTACGGCGAGGTCACCGACCGGCTCACGAACTCCACCGGGTCGGGGTGCTCCCGCGCGGCGAACCGCCACGTGGACACCTCGACGTCGGCCATCCGGTCCAGCCGGAACGTCCGCCAGTCGTCCCGGTCGACGTCCCAGGCCATCAGGTACCAGCGACGTCCGGTGGCGACGAGCCGGACCGGCTCGGTCACGCGCTGCCTCGTCGCCCCGGACCGCGGTGTGTAGCCGAACCTGAGCCGGACGCGGTCCCGGCACGCTCGGGCGACGCGGGTGAGGATCTCGGCATCCACCTGCTCCACGGGGCTGCCCAGCACCGATGTGGCCCCCTGGATGGCCGCGACCTCGCCGCGCAGCCGGGCGGGCAGCACCTGGTCGAGCTTGGCGAGCACCCGCACGGCCGCCTCGTCCGCACCGGCCACCGTGTCCCCGGTGGCCAGCCGCAGAGACACCGCGACCGCCACCGCCTCGTCGTCGTGCAGCAGCAGCGGCGGAAGCGATCGGCCGGCGCCGAGCCGATAGCCGCCGCCGACCCCCTGCGCAGCGTTCACGGGATAGCCCAGCCCACGCAGCCGGTCCACGTCCCGGCGAATGCTCCGGGTGGTGACGCCCAGGCGCTCGGCGAGCTCCGGACCGGTCCAGCTGCTGCGCGACTGAAGCAGGTCGAGCAGGCGCAGCACACGTTGGGTCGTCTCGCTCACGGCATCGGATTCTACCCCGAAAGCGGACCGGAACTGTCCTGTTTGTGTGCCAGAGTCGGTTCCATGACCGAGATCGACTGGAACCACGAGCTCACCGAGCAGATCGACGGGCACTGGCGCAGCCAGCTGCGTCCTCGACTGGAGGGGCTGACCGACGCGGAGTACCGCTGGGAGCCGGTGCCCGGCGCCTGGAACCTGCACCCGCGGGGCGAGGGCGTCCCGACAGCAGGGGGTGGCGGTGCCTGGACCATCGACTTCGCCTTCCCGCAACCCGAGCCCCCGCCGCTCACGACCATCGCCTGGCGGCTGGGCCACGTGATCGTCGGAGTCCTGGCCATGCGCAACGCCAGCCACTTCGACGAGCCGCCTGCCGACTACCAGTCCTGGGAGTACGCCGGCACCGCGGCCGAGGCCCTGGCGCAGCTGGACCACCAGTACGACGCCTGGCTGGCCGGCGTCGGCTCCCTCGGCGCCGCAGGGCTCACCCGCCCTTGCGGCCCGGCCGAGCCCCTCCCCGAGATGCCCATGGCGGCGCTGGTGCTGCACATCCACCGCGAGCTGATCCACCACGGAGCCGAGATCGCCCTGCTCCGCGACCTGTACCTGCACACCCACCCGAAGACAGACCGAGAGGACGCCTGATGCCCGCCATGCCCCCACCCGTCGCCGACGAGCGCGACGGCCTGGTCGCCTACCTCGCCCAGCAGCTCGATGCCTTCCGCGCGCTCGCCTTCGGGCTGACCGACGAGCAGGCCCGCGCCACCCCCACGCCCAGCTCCCTGTCGATCGGGGCGCTGCTCAAGCACACCAGCACGACCACCACGAGCTGGACCGACCGGATCGGGACCGCACCGGAGCCCCCCGCGCCCGACGGCCGCTCGGGCGGGGAACGCGCGGCTCGGTACGAGGACGACTTCGTGATGCGCGAGGACGAGACCCTGGCCGAGCTGCTCGACCGCTTCGACCGGCACGCCGAGCACGCGCTGGACGTGCTCCGCCGGGCCGACCCCGACACCGACGTACCAGTGCCCGGGGACGCGCCGTGGTTCCCCTCCGACGTGGAGCACTGGTCGGTGCGCTGGGTCGCGCTGCACCTGGTCGAGGAGCTCGCCCGGCATGCCGGGCACGGCGACATCATCCGGGAGGCGATCGACGGGGCGACCATGTACGAGCTGGTCGCCGGGCGCGAGGGCTGGCCGGAGGCCGACTGGTTGAAGCCCTGGAGTCCGCCGACCGCGTCCGTGTGAGCACCGGGTCGGCATCCTGCTGCCATGGCCGACCGCACCGAGATCTCGCGCACCCGCGGGGCCCTCGGCACGGCATCGGTCGGCGAGGTACGCCTGAGGTCCACGCCGGCGGGGAGCAGATCCTGTCGCGTCAGTGCTGCAACCCCGGACTCGCCTCGAGGTAGCGCTCCACCCGCCGGTCCGGGACCAGCCACATCAGCGCCACCAGCACGAACGGGACCAGGCCGAGCCACGGGTACACGAACGCCAGGCCGATGCCGACCACGTAGAAGACCGGTGACAGCTTGCCCTTGAGGTCCCGGCCCAGCGCGGTGCGCAGGTGGTGTCCGGTCTCGGGGATGCGGAACAGTGCCTGCTCCAGCAGGTAGTAGGCGACGGCGGCCAGCAGCAGGTCCACGCCGTACACGATGGTCGGCACCAGCCCGACCCGCGAGTCGTCCAGCCACGAGGTGGTGAACGGGAACAGCGAGATCCAGAACAGCAGGTGCAGGTTGGCCCACAGCACCGACCCGTCGATGCGGTGGCACAGCTGGAACATGTGGTGGTGGTTGTTCCAGTAGATGCCGACGAACACGAAGCTGAGCAGGTAGGTGAGGAATCCCAGACCCGACTCGCGCAGCGCCGGCCAGCTGGCCCCGTGCGGCACCTTCAGCTCCAGCACCATGACCGTGATGACCACGGCCAGCACTCCGTCGCTGAACGCCTCGAGTCTTCCGGTCGGCATGGGTGTCACGATAGAGACATGAGCATCCCGGTGGACACCGCCAAGCTGTCCGAGGCACTGTCCGACTTCGGCAGCGGCTATCTGCTGAGCACGTCCGGGGACGGCCGGGTCAAGGCCGTCACCGTGGACCCGGTGGCGACCGAGGCGGGCCTGGCCGTCGACGGCCCGGGCAAGGGTACGGCGACGAACATCGCCGCCAACCCGCAGGTGACCGTGCTGTTCTGGCCGCGGGAGGACCACGGCTACACGCTGATCGTCGACGGGGAGGCCAGCGGCGACGCCGACCACGTCGACGTGGTCGCCACCGGCGCCGTGCTGCACCGGCCGGCCTCACACGCCGACGGACCCGTGCCGGCCGACGGCTGCGGGAACGACTGTCAGCGCGTGGAGTGATCGGCGCTTCGCGCCTCAGCTGCTGTAGTCCCGGAACCCTCGCCCGGTCTTGCGCCCGAGGTAGCCTGCGGTCACCAGCTGCTCGAGCAGCGGCGCGGGCGCGAAGCCACGCTCACGGAACTCCAGGTAGAGCTCCCGCTCGATCGCCAGCGACACGTCGTTCCCGACCACGTCGAGCAGCTCGAACGGCCCCATCGGCAGGGCACAGCCCTGCTTCATCGCGGTATCGATGTCATCGGCGGTGGCGTAGTGCCCCTCGAGCATCTTGATCGCGTCGTTGAGGTAGGGGAACAGCAGCGCGTTGACGATGAAGCCGGCCCGGTCGCCGCAGGAGACGCCGGCCTTGCCGATCGCCCCGCACAGCGCCCGTGTCGTCTCGGCGACCTCGTCGGAGGTGCGCACGGTGCTGACCACCTCCACCAGCTTCATCACCGGTGCCGGGTTGAAGAAGTGCATGCCGACCACGTCCTGCGGCCGCTTCGTCGCCTGCGCGCACTCGATGATCGGCAGCGAGGAGGTGGTGGTGGCCAGGATCGCCCCTGGCCTGCAGATCTCGTCGAGGTTCTCGAACAGCGTGGTCTTGACCCCCAGGTCCTCCGCGATCGCCTCGACCACGAGGTCGACGTCGCCGAGATCGTCGAGCGAGGTCGAGCCGTGGAGCCGGCCGAGCACCTCGGCCTTGACGGGCTCCTCCAGCTTGCCCCGCTGGATCGCCTTGTCCAGGGAGCGCTCGATCTTCGTGGCGACCTGGTGGACCTTGTCATGGCTCCGGCCCACGTAGCGCACGTCGTACCCGGCCTTGGCGAAGACCTCCACGATGCCGGTGGCCATGGTGCCGGTGCCGACCACGCCGACCCTCGCGATGTCGTGGCACAGCTGCGACTTGTCGTCCTCCGAGGGCGTCTGCGCGTCGGGTACGACGACCGGGCTGTCCGGGCCCTCGTAGGTGTAGAAGCCGCGGCCGGTCTTGCGGCCGAGCATGCCGGCGGTGACCATCTGCTTGAGGATCGGTGCCGGGGCGTGCAGCCGGTCACGGCCCTGGCGGTACATCGTCTCGAGGATCTCGTACGCCGTGTCCAGGCCGATCAGGTCCAGCAGCGCCAGCGGGCCCATCGGGTAGCCGCAGCCGAACCGCATGGCCGCGTCGATGTCCTCGCGGCTGGCGAACCGCGCCTCGTAGAAGGACACCGCGTGGTTGAGGTAGCCGAACAGCAGCGTGTTCGCGATGAAGCCGGCCCGGTCCCCGCAGACCACGGGGTTCTTGCCGAGCTGCTCGGCGAGCTTGGTGACGTCCTCGAGCGCCTCGGGCTCGGTGACCACGGTGCGGACCACCTCGACCAGCCCCTGCACCGGCGCCGGGTTGAAGAAGTGGATGCCGACCACGCGGCCCGGGTGCGCGTTCGCGGTGGAGATCTCGGTGACCGACAGCGAGGAGGTGTTGGTCGCCAGCACCGCGTCGGGAGCGACGACCTCCTCCAGCTTCCGGAACACCTCCTTCTTGGTGTCCAGCGACTCCACGATCGCCTCGACCACCAGGTCCGAGCCGGCCAGGTCGGTCAGGTCGCTGGTGTAGGTGATCCGTCCGAGCAGCGCCTGCTGGTCCTCCCCGGAGAGCTTGCCGCGCTTGACCGCCCGTCCGGTGGAGTGCTCCAGGTGCTGCCGGCCCCGGTCGATCCCGGCGTCGTCGAGCTCCACGCCCACCACGTCGTACCCGTTGCGGGCGAAGACCTCCGCGATCCCGGCACCCATGGTGCCCAGCCCGACCACGCCGATCCGCTTGAAGTCACGTGCCATGCGCCGCATCATGGCACGCCACGCCCGAGCACCGGGGAACGGGTTCGAGGGCCGGAAAGCTCCCCCCGGTACATTGACGCGCCATGAGGATCGTCGTCGCGCGCTGCCAGGTCGACTACGCGGGCCGGCTCACCGCGCACCTGCCCATGGCCATCCGGGTGCTGATGCTCAAGGCCGACGGCTCCGTGCTGGTGCACTCCGACGGCGGCTCCTACAAGCCGCTGAACTGGATGACCCCGCCGTGCACCGTCAGCGAGGGCACCACCGACGACGGGGTGGCGGAATGGACGGTCAGCAACGCCAAGAGTGACGACACCCTGCGGATCCTGATCGAGGAGATCCTGCACGACAGCTCCCACGAGCTCGGGACCGACCCCGGCCTGGTCAAGGACGGCGTCGAGAAGCACCTGCAGGAGCTGCTCGCCGAGCACCCCGCCACGCTCGCCGAGGGACTCACGCTGGTACGCCGCGAGTACCCGACCGCGATCGGCCCGGTAGACCTGATGTGTCGGGCCGCCGACGGCGGGTCCATCGCCGTGGAGATCAAGCGCCGTGGGGAGATCGACGGCGTGGAGCAGCTGACCCGCTACCTCGAGCTGCTCAACCGGGACCCACTGCTCTCACCTGTCAGCGGCATCTTCGCCGCGCAGGAGATCAGGCCGCAGGCCCGGGTCCTCGCCGAGGACCGCGGCATCGCCTGCGCCGTGGTCGACTACGACGCGCTGCGCGGCATGGACGACCCGAGCCAACGGTTGTTCTGAGCGTCGAACTCCGCGAGACGTGGCTGCTTCGGGTCGCTACGTGCCTGCCGAGGTCGAGCGGGGGGTCTGGCCGTCGTGGTGAGGCAACGGAGGCCTGTCCGGAGAGTCGTCCCCGGCCTCGTGCGACATCGCCTCGCCGCGGGCAGCCGCCTCGAAGAAGCGCAGCATCTCCACCGGGAACGGCAGCACCAGGGTGGAGTTCTTCTACGCGGCGACCTCGACCATGGTCTGCAGCAGCCGGAGCTGGAGGGCCGACGGGGTCTGGTCCATCCTTTGCGCGGCCTGGGCGAGCTTCTCCGACGCCTGCAGCTCGCCGTCGGCGGTGATGACCCGCGAGCGGCGCTCGCGCTCGGCCTCGGCCTGCCGCGACATCGAGCGCTTCATCGACTCCGGCAGGGCGACGTCCTTGATCTCCACCCGGTCGATCTGGATGCCCCAGCCCGCGGCCGGGCTGTCCATCATCACCTCCAGGCCCTGGTTCAGCTTCTCGCGGTTGGACAGCAGGTCGTCCAGCTCGCTCTTGCCGATGATCGAGCGCAGCGAGGTCTGCGCGACCTGCAGGATCGCGAACTGGTAGTCCTGCACGATCACGGCCGCCTGCCACGGGTCCACCACCCGGAAGTAGACGACTGCGTCCACCTTCACGGTCACGTTGTCCCGGGTGATGCCGTCCTGCGCAGGAACCGGGAGGGTGATCACCTGGATGTTCACCTTCGTCATCCGGTCAGCGACCGGGACCAGCATCATCAGCCCGGGGTCGCGCACGGCCCTCTGTGCCCGGCCAAGCCGGAAGACCACCCCGCGCTCGATCTGGCGCACCACCCGCAGGCTCGAGAGCCATACCGCGAGCAGCACCACCACCACGATGAGAACCACCAGGGCCACGACGTCCATGCCGACCCTCCTGATCGCGCAGACTCACGCACCTGCTTCGAGACTACGTCGGCATCCACACCGAAACACCACGGAGCCGCCGCGACGGGGCCGGTCAGCGTCCGGTGGCGGCGACCAGGGCCGCGACCTCGTCCGCGCACCCCCACGAGAGCGTGACCCCGGCACCACCGTGGCCGTAGCAGTGGATCACCCGCCCGCCGTCGTTCGCCTCCAGCCGGACGACGGAGCGAGCCGGCCGCAGGCCGACGCGCGAACGCAACACCGGGGCGCCCGCGAGCGCGGGGACCAGCCGGACGGCGCGGTCCAGGATCGCGCTGGCGGTCGACGCCACGGGGCGCGGGTTCCACTCCCCCGGCTCGTCGGTGCCGCCGACCACGATGTCGTGCGACCGCGGCACCACGTACGTCGGCTGCGACGAATGGCCGCTCGCGGTACCGGAGTCCAGCCACCACCGGTCCAGCCCGACCTGGCCCAGCAGGACGACCTGGCCGCGGACCGGCGTCACCGTCGCGTCCCCGGCCAGCAGCCGCGCTCCCAGGCCGGAGGCGTCCACGACCACGTCGGCCCCGTCGCCGGGCTCGGGGAGCTGGCCCAGCGCCATCCGGGTGATCGTCCCGCCCCGCGCCTCCACACGCGCCACCAGCCAGGCCAGGTAGACCGGCATCTCGGCCACCGGCGCGGTGAACGCCAGCCCCACGGCGTACGGCGCCGGCACGCCGGTGACCCGGCGCAGCGAGGGCAGGGCATCGGCCCACCACGGGTCGCCGCCGTCCTGGCGCCACAGCTCCGTGCCGGGCACCATGCGCACCCCGGACCCGGGATGCTCCCGCGCGATCTCCTCGAGCACGCTGAAGCTGCGGCTGGCCCACGCCGTGACTCGGTCGCGGGGCGCGGCCAGGTAGGGGTACCAGAACGCGGCCGCGACCGCGGACGTCGTCTCCGGCGGCAGGTCGCGCGCCACCACGTCGACGCGGTGGCCGTCGTCGAGCAGCCGGGCCGCAACGGTCAGCCCGATGACCCCGGCGCCCACCACCAGGACCCGAGCCATGGCCTAGGCCCCGTCCAGCCCGTTGGCCTCCCGGATCGCGGCCACGATCCCGGCCATGGCCTGAGTGAGGCTGAAGTCCTTGGGCGTGAACACCGCGGCCACTCCCTGCCGCTGCAGCTCCCGGGCATCGGAGTCGGGGATGATGCCGCCCACGATCACCGGGATGTCATCGATGCCGGCCTGCCTCATCCGGGCGAGCACGTCCGGCACCAGCTCCATGTGCGACCCGGAGAGGATGGACAGGCCGATGCAGTGCACGTCCTCGGCCACCGCCGCGGCCACGATCTGCTCGGGCGTGAGGCGGATGCCCTGGTAGACCACCTCGAAGCCGGCGTCGCGCGCCCGTACGGCGACCTGCTCCGCGCCGTTGGAGTGGCCGTCGAGCCCGGGCTTTCCCACCAGCAGCCGCAGGCGTCCACCGAGGTCGTCGCCGGTCCGCTTCACCTGCTCCCGGACCGCGGCGAGCGCGGCGCCGGCCTCGCCCGCCTGTTGGGCGACCCCGACGGCGCCCGAGACGCCCGTGGGCGCCCGGAACTCGCCGAACACCTCGCGCAGGGTGCCTGCCCACTCGCCGGTCGTCGCACCGGCGCGCGCGGCGGCGAGCGTCGCCTGCATGAGGTTGGCCCCGGTCTTGGCGTCCTCGGCCAGGTGTGCCAGGGCCGCGTCGACCCCGGCCTGGTCGCGCTGGGCCCGCCACTCCTCGACGCTGCGGACCGCCTGCCGCTCCGCCTCGGGATCGGCGGCCTGGACCGCGGTGTCGAGGTCCGCGGTCAGGGGCGAGTCCGCGGTGGACTCGTACTTGTTCACCCCGACGACGACCTCCTCGCCGTTCTCGATGCGGGCCCGCCGGGCGGTGTGGGAGGCGACCAGCTGCTGCTTCATGTAGCCGGAGTCCACCGCGGCGACGGCACCGCCCATCGCCTGGACCTTGTCCATCTCCTCGCGGGCGTCGGCAACCAGCTGCGCGACCTTCGCCTCGACCACCGTGGAGCCGTTGAAGATGTCGTCGTACTCCAGCAGGTCGGACTCGAACGCGAGCACCTGCTGCAGCCGCAGCGACCACTGCTGGTCCCAGGGCCGCGGCAGGCCGAGCGCCTCGTTCCAGGCGGGCAGCTGCACCGCACGGGCACGCGCGCCCTTGGAGAGGGTGACGCCGAGCATCTCCAGGACGATCCGCTGCACGTTGTTCTCGGGCTGCGCCTCGGTCAGGCCGAGCGAGTTCACCTGGACGCCGTACCGGAAGCGGCGCATCTTCGGGTCCTGCACTCCGTAGCGCTCGCGGGTGATCTGGTCCCACAGCTCGACGAAGGCGCGCATCTTGCACATCTCCTCGACGAACCGGACACCGGAGTTGACGAAGAAGGAGATCCGGCCGACGACGCGGGCGAAGTCGTCCTCGGAGACCTGGCCCGAGTCGTTGACCGTATCCAGCACCGCGATGGCGGTGCTCAGCGCGTAGGCGAGCTCCTGCACCGGGGTGGCCCCGGCCTCCTGCAGGTGGTAGCTGCAGATGTTGATCGGGTTCCACTTCGGGATCTCGTTGACGGTGTAGGTGATCAGGTCGCTGATCAGCCGCATCGAGTGTTCGGGCGGGAACACATAGGTCCCGCGGGAGAGGTACTCCTTGATGATGTCGTTCTGGGTGGTGCCGGCCAGGCGAGCGTGCACCTGCTCGAAGTCCGCAGGGGCGTCCTGGGCAGTCGCCTGTTCCTCGGCGACCACCTGGTAGAGCGCCAGCAGCCACATCGCGGTGGCGTTGATCGTCATCGAGGTGTTCATCTCGGCCAGCGGGATGTCCTCGAAGAGCCGGCGCATCTCCCCCAGGTGCGGGATCGGGACGCCCACCTTGCCGACCTCTCCCCTGCTGAGCGGGTGGTCCGGGTCGTAGCCGGTCTGCGTGGGCAGGTCGAAGGCCACCGACAATCCGGTCTGCCCCTTGGCCAGGTTGGTGCGGTAGAGCCGGTTGGACTCCGCGGCCGACGAGTGGCCGGAGTAGGTCCGCATGATCCACGGACGGTCCTTGGCGGGCCGCTCCGGCTCGGCCTTCTCACCAGTCATGACCGAAGCCTAGGCCGCCGGGACCCGGCGGAGGTACGCCACGTGGGGCGTCTCACGCTGCGGCGGAGCCCGGCCGGGCGGGTCAGACCGCGCTTGGCTCCGGGTCGAACTCGATCAGTCCCCGCAGGTGTGCCAGCAGCAGCAGCCGGCGTACCAGCGGGGAGCAGCCGCGCAGCCGCAGGTGCTGGCCGTCCAGCGTGGCCGAGCGGGACGCCACCGCGATGGTGCGCAGCGCGGTGAGGTCGACCGAGTCGACGTCGGTCAGGTCGAGTACGGCGTTGCCGCCGTGCTGCTCGAGCAGCTGGTGGAGACCGTCACGGAGCTCGGCAGTGCCGCGACCGTCGACTTGTCCACGCACCTCGAGGATGGCGCCGTCCCGATACAGTTCCATCGCTCCCCCTGTCCGTGTTCTCGATCGGATGTGTTCCCGGTCACGACCACTATGTCGTGCCGGGTACCCGTTTCGTGGGCAAACCACCCGAACCGGAAGTCTCGAATCCGCAAAGTTCCGGCGATGGCCGCTCAACCGCGCGTGACGCCCGCCCCCAGGTCGCGCAGGACCTCGTCGAACCGGGGGTAGCCACGGTCCACGTGGTGCCCGGCCGAGACGGTGGTTGTCCCCCGGGCAGCCAGCCCGGCCAGCACCAGGGCCGCACCGGCCCGGATGTCGTGGGCGGCCACCGGCGCACCCGAGAGGCTCCCGGTCCCCCGCACCACGGCGTGGTGACCGTCGGTGCGCAGATCGGCGCCGAGGCGGGCGAGCTCCTGGGTGAACATGAAGCGTGCCTCAAAGACGTTCTCGGTGATCATCGCCGTCCCCTCCGAGACCGACGCCAGCGCCATCGCGAAGGGCTGCAGGTCGGTCGGGAATCCCGGGTAGGGCAGGGTGACGACGTCGAAGGCCCGCAACCGCTGGTCCACCGCCACCCGGAAGCGGTGGTCGTCGGTGGACACCCGCGCACCGGCCCGTGCCAGCTTCTCCAGCACGATCTCCAGGTGCTCGGGTCGGGCCCCCGAGACCTCCACCTCCCCGCCGGCCAGGGCGGCGGCGAAGGCCCAGCTGCCGGCCACGATGCGGTCGCCCACCGTGGTGTGCGCGGTGGGGTGCAGGCGGTCGACCCCCTCCACGCTGAGCGTGGCCGTCGCGGTCCCGCCGATCCGGGCCCCCATGGACTTCAGCATCCGGCACAGGTCGACGATCTCGGGCTCGCGGGCGACGTTGTCGATCGTGGTGGTGCCCTCTGCCAGCACGGCGGCCATGAGCAGGTTCTCGGTGGCACCCACGCTCGGATAGTCCAGGGCGAGGTGGGCGGCGTGCAGCCGCCCCGGTGACTCAGCGACGACCTGCCCGTGCTCGATGTGCACCTCGGCCCCGAGCTCCTCGAGGCCCCGCAGGTGCATGTCCAGGCCGCGCGAGCCGATCGCATCCCCGCCCGGCAGGGCCACGCTGGCGCAACCGCACCGTGCCACGAGGGGGCCCAGCACCGCGATGCTGGCCCGGAGCCGGCGTACCAGCGCGTACGGCGCCACCGGCGTCAGCCCGTCGGGCACGTCGATGGTGACCGACGAGTGCGGTCCGGGCCCGGGGCCGCTGAGGTCGGTGATGGGGCCGACGGTGCAGCCGAGGTGCTGCAGCAACTCGCACATCGCGGCGACGTCGAGGATGTCCGGGACGTTGTGGATCGTCGACCTGCCGGGGGCGAGCAGCGTCGCCGCGAGCAGCTTCAGCGCGGAGTTCTTCGCTCCGTCCACGTGGACACTGCCGTGCAGTGGGGTGCCCAGTGGCCCCCGCGACTCCACCCGGAACTCGTCCACCGGAGCCAGCGTACTGGGGGCTGCGTAGGCTTCGGGCATGGTCAACCTCACCCGTATCTACACCCGGACCGGTGATGCCGGCCAGACGAGGCTGGCCGACCTGAGCAGGACCGGCAAGAACGATCCGCGACTGCAGGCGTACGCCGACGTCGACGAGACCAACGCCCAGCTGGGTGTGGCGATCGCGGACGGCGGGCTCGACGAGGACGTGGTGCGGGTGCTGACCCACGTGCAGAACGACCTCTTCGACGTCGGCGCCGATCTCGCCACCCCGGTCGTCCCGGACCCGAAGTACCCACCGCTGCGCGTCGAGCAGGACTACATCGACCGGCTCGAGGGCTGGTGCGACCACTACAACGAGCAGCTGCCACGGCTGCGCTCGTTCATCCTCAACGGCGGCACGCCGGCCGCGGCGCGGCTGCACGTGGCGCGCACCGTGGCGCGCCGCGCGGAACGGTCCGCCTGGTGCGCGCACGAGCAGTTCGCCGACTCCATGAACGTCCTGGCGATCAAGTACCTCAACCGACTCTCCGACCTGGTGTTCATCCTCGCCCGATATGCGAACCGGGAGCAGGGCGACGTGCTCTGGGTGCCCGGAGGCGAGCGCGGAGAGCGAACGCAGTGAGCGGGTCCGCGGGAGCCGACCAGAGGGCCGGAGGCGCTCGTTGAGTTGGGGGGAATGTCCCCTTCAGTGAGGGAAAATGCGCTGGGCCCGGAACATTCCTCCCCATTCGACGGGACATTTTCCCGAAGTCGACGAGCCTGGGGGCAGGTGGTCACCGCGGTCGCCGGATCGCCGGCACCGCGAGCACGGCCGGGACCACGAAGGCCAACAGCACCAGCAGCGCGTGCAGGGTGCCCACGTGCCCGGCGACGAACCCCAGCAACGGCGGCCCGATCAGGAAGGCGCCGTAGCCGATCGTCGAGACCACGCTGACGCGAGCGGCGGCGCGGGCGGGGTCGTCGGCCGCGGCGGTCATCCCGACGGGGAACCCCAGCGAAGCGCCGAGCCCCCAGGCCACGATGCCCGGTACGGCGAGCCACGCCGAGCCGCCCAAGACGGTCAGCACCACCCCGGCCCCGGCCGCGGCCATGGTGCCGAAGAGAACGCCCACCCGATCGAACCTGTCCAGAAGCACCGGCCCGGCCAGCCGGCCCAGGGTCATCGACGCGACGAACAGCGCGTACCCGACGACGGCCACCGGACGGGAGACGTCGTACCCGTCGTGCAGCCCGACCGCGAGCCAGTCGTTCGCGGTCCCCTCGGTCAGGGCCATCGCCAGCACCACCAGCCCGATCAGCAGGGTGCGCCGCTCCAGCCAGGCGGCGCGCACCCCGGACGGTGCACCCCGGCCCGGGTCCGTCTCCGCGCGGGTCGGGACGAAGGCACGCGTGGCCGCCAGGCTGCACACAACCGCCACCAGGCCGACCGGCGGGAGGTGCCAGACCAGGTCCGGACTGAGCTTGGACATCAGCGCCCCGAGTCCGGCGCCGGCGACCGTGCCGAGGCTGAACGCGGCGTGGAAGCGGGGCATGACCGACCGGTTCAGCGCTCGCTCGACAGCGGCAGCCTCGACGTTCATCGCCACGTCCCAGAGACTGGTCCCCACGCCGTACACGAACATCGCCACCGCGGTGGCGGGCACCGACCCGGCCATCGACGTGGCCAGGGCGATCCCGCTCACCCCGATCCCGGCGCCGAGGGTGCCGATCTGCACCACCCGGGTCGCACCGAGCCGGTGCACCAGCAGTCCGGTCAGCGGGAGCGCCAGCACCGAGCCGCCGCTGGCGGCGAGCAGCAACAGGCCGAGCTCGGGCGCGGACAGCCCCAGGCCGTGTCGGGCGTCGGGGATGCGGGACGCCCACGAGGCGAACGCGAAGCCGTTGAGCAGGAACGACAGCGCGACCGCGGCCCGGACGCGACCCGTCACGTGTCGACGGCTCGAGGGTCGCGCGGGGGCCCGGCCTCCAGCCACGAGCGCAGTCCGGTGAGCGCCGCGGGGCTCATCGCCATCTCGACCGTGCCCGCCGGGATGGCCATGGAGGTGACCACGTGGCCGGCGTACAGGGAGAACGACTCCGCCCCCTGGGGCTGGCGTTCAGCGACCAGGCGCAGGTCGTCGCGGCGCCAGCGCCGCTTGGGCGCGGGCCACAGCGAGAAGATCCGGAACCACTCGAGGTCGTCGGCGTCGTAGCGGCCCATGCCCAGCACCCAGCCGCGTCCGGACATGCGTCCACCGGTGCGCACGCTGAGCTCGAAGGTGCCGCCACCGCGCGAGAGCCAGCGGCGGCGGAGCACCAGGAGTACGCCGTACCCGAGGACGATGAGCAGCAGGACACCGGCTGAGTCGACCAGCCACTGCCATACCGCCATCTACCCCTCGTTCCCCACGACAACGGGCTCTCGCCGTTGCCGCCCCGGTCAGGTTCCGCCCTCGGCCTCGAGCCGCTGGTCCAGCAGCCGCTTGGCCTCTTCGAAGTCACTCTCGTGTGAGATCTCCGCATGCTCGCACAGCAGCCGGACCTGGTTGTTCGCCACCGAGATGAAGCCACCGTCGATCGCGGCGACCCAGTGGCCGTCGTCACGGGTGCGGACGTCGATCTGCCCGGCCTCGAGCACGGAGAAGACGGGCTGGTGGTCGGCCATCACACCGATCTCGCCCCCCGCAGTGGTGGCGTTGACCACCGTGGCCTCACCGGACCAGACCTCCCGGTCGGCGGCCACCAGCGCGACGTCCATCGGCTTCCCGGGCATCAGCTCACCTCGCTGCGCTCGCTCATGAGAGACCCTTCTGGATCTCGTCCCACTTCTTCTCGACGTCGTCCAGACCGCCGCACATGAAGAACGCCTGCTCGGCCACGTGGTCGTACTCGCCGTCGGCGATCTTGTTGAACGCCTCGATGGTGTCGGCCACCGGGACCGTGGAGCCCTCGATGCCGGTGAACTGCTTGGCCACGTAGGTGTTCTGCGAGAGGAACCGCTGGATCCGGCGGGCCCGGGAGACGATGATCTTGTCCTCCTCGGACAGCTCGTCGACACCGAGGATCGCGATGATGTCCTGCAGTTCCTTGTTGCGCTGCAGGATCTGCTTGATCCGGACCGCGCAGTCGTAGTGCTCCTGGCCGATGTACTGCGGGTCGAGGATGCGCGATGTCGAGGTCAGCGGGTCCACCGCGGGGTAGATGCCCAGTGACGCGATCTCGCGCGAGAGCTCGGTGGTCGCGTCGAGGTGGGCGAACGTGGTGGCCGGCGCCGGGTCGGTGTAGTCGTCGGCGGGCACGTAGATCGCCTGCATCGAGGTGATCGAGTGGCCGCGCGTGGAGGTGATCCGCTCCTGCAGCACGCCCATCTCGTCGGCCAGGTTGGGCTGGTAGCCCACCGCGGAGGGCATCCGGCCGAGCAGAGTGGAGACCTCCGAGCCGGCCTGGGTGAACCGGAAGATGTTGTCGATGAACAGCAGCACGTCCTGGTTCTGTACGTCGCGGAAGTACTCCGCCATCGTCAGTGCGGACAACGCCACGCGCAGCCGGGTGCCCGGCGGCTCGTCCATCTGGCCGAACACCAGTGCGGTCTGGCCGATCACGCCGGCGTCGGTCATCTCCGCGATCAGGTCGTTGCCCTCACGGGTGCGCTCCCCCACGCCGGCGAACACCGACACACCACCGTGGTCCTTCGCCACCCGGGCGATCATCTCCTGGATCAGCACGGTCTTGCCCACGCCGGCACCGCCGAACAGGCCGATCTTGCCGCCCTGCACGTACGGCGTGAGCAGGTCGATGACCTTGATGCCGGTCTCGAACATCTCGGTCTTCGACTCCAGCTGGTCGAACGCCGGCGCCTTGCGGTGGATCCCCCAGCGTTCCTCGACCTGGAGCTGCTCGCCCTCTTCGAGGTTGAGGCAGTCGCCGAGCATGTTGAACACGTGCCCGAGCGTGACGTCGCCGACCGGCACCGAGATCGGTCCGCCGGTGTCGCTCACCTGCGCCCCGCGGACCAGCCCGTCGGTCGGCTGCAGCGAGATCGCGCGGACCACGCCGTCACCGATGTGCTGGGCGACCTCCAGCGACAGGGTCTTCTTCTCGCCGCCGAGCTCGAGCTCGACCTCGAGCTTGTTGTAGATGTCCGGCATCGCATCGACGGGGTACTCCACGTCCACGACGGGGCCGATGACCCGGGCGACGCGGCCGACGGCGCCGGCCTCGGGGGTGTTGGTCGAAGTTTCGTCGATCGTGGCAGTCATGTCTCTCACTCACTCCGGGCGGGGGTTCGGGTTGCGATGGGCGCGTGGCGATGCGGCGGCGAGGCGTCGATCGTGGCGGTCATATGTCTCACTCACTGCCTCATTCACTGCCCGCGTTCGAGTCGGCCAGCGCGTTGACGCCACCGACGATCTCGCTGATTTCCTGGGTGATGCCAGCCTGGCGGGCCTGGTTGGCGATTCGGGTGAACTTCTTGATCAGCTCGTCCGCGTTGTCGGTCGCGGCCTTCATCGCCCTCTGCCGCGCCGCCAGCTCCGAGGCGGACGCCTGCAGCAGCGCGTAGAAGATCCGGCTGGTGACGTACTTGGGCAGCAGCGCGTCGAGCACCTCCCCGGACGAGGGCTCGAACTCGAAGAGCGGGAGCACCTCCTCGGGTGCGGGCTTCTCCTCGCCCTCCACGACCTCGAGTGGCAGCAGCCGCACGCTGTGCGGCTCCTGGACCAGCATCGACTTGAACTGGGTGTAGACCAGGTGGACCTCGTCCACCCCGCCCTCGACGTTCTCGCCGCCCTCCGCGGTGCCCCTGACGAAGGCGTCGATCAGGGCTTCGCCGACCTCCTTGGCGTTGTCGTAGCGGGGCTGGTCGGAGAACCCGGTCCAGCAGCCCGCGATCGGCCGCTCCCGGAACCGGTAGTAGGCCTCACCCTTGCGACCGGTGAGGAAGGTGGTCACCGACTTGCCCTCCGAGCGCAGCCGCTCGGCCAGCCGCTCGCCCTCCTTGAGCACGCTCGAGGAGTACGCACCGGCCAGGCCGCGGTCGCTGGTGACGATCAGCACGGCGGCCCGCCTGGGGTCCTCCGGCTCCGTGGTCATCGGGTGGTCGATGGATGCGTAGGTCGCCAGCGCCGATACGGCCCGGGTCAGCTCCCGGGCGTACGGCGCGGCCTGGTGGGCACGCTGCTGCGCCTTGATGATGCGCGAGGCAGCGATGAGCTCCATGGCGCGCGTGATCTTCTTCATCGACTCCGTCGACCGGATCCGTGCACGGTACTCACGCAGCGACACCGCCACTAGTGCTCACCTCCCTCGAGTCCGCGACTCATCTCAGCCCCGCTTCTGCTTGACGATCTGCTCCTGCTGGAGCTCGTCGTCGGCCACCGGCTCGACCTGGGCCTCGGTGCCCGCCTTGATCGACGCGCCCTCGGAGGTCTCGAACTGGTCGAGGAACTTCTCGTACGCCGCCTCGGCCGCCTGCTCGGTCCCTTCCTCGAACTTCGTGGACTCGCGGATGTCCTGGAGCACCGAGCCCTGCGCACCGTGGCGCAGGTAGTCGATGAACTCCTGCTCGAAACGCGGCACGTCCTCGGTGGGCACCTTGTCCAGCCGCCCGGTGGTGCCGAGCCACAGCGAGATGACCATCTCCTCCAGCGGGTAGGGCGAGTACGCCGACTGCTTGAGCAGGGCCATCAGGCGCGACCCGCGGTCCAGCTGCTGGCGCGATGCAGCGTCGAGGTCGGAGGCGAACATCGCGAAGGCCTCCATCGCGCGGTACTGCGCCAGGTCGACCTTGAGCGAGCCGGTGACCGCCTTCATCGCCTTGGTCATCGCGTCCCCGCCCACGCGGGACACCGAGACGCCGACGTCGATGGCCGGACGCTGGTTCGCGGCGAACAGGTCCGACTGCAAGAAGATCTGGCCGTCGGTGATCGAGATGACGTTGGTGGGGATGTAGGCCGAGACGTCGTTGGCCTTGGTCTCCACGATCGGCAGGCCGGTCATGGAGCCGGCCCCCATCTCGTCGGACAGCTTCGCGCACCTCTCCAGCAGCCGGCTGTGCAGGTAGAACACGTCGCCGGGGTAGGCCTCACGACCCGGCGGACGGCGCAGCAGCAACGACACCGCCCGGTAGGCCTCGGCCTGCTTGGTCAGGTCGTCGAGGACGATCAGCACGTGCTTGCCCTGGTACATCCAGTGCTGGCCAATGGCCGAGCCGGTGTAGGGCGCGAGGTACTTGAAGCCGGCGCTGTCGGAGGCCGGAGCGGCGACGATCGTGGTGTACTCCAGTGCGCCGGCCTGCTCCAGGGCGCCCCGGACCGAGGCGATCGTCGAACCCTTCTGGCCGATCGCGACGTAGATGCAGCGCACCTGCTTGTCAGGGTCCCCGGAGTCCCAGTTCTGCTTCTGGTTGATGATCGTGTCGATCGCGATCGTGGTCTTGCCGGTTGCGCGGTCGCCGATGATCAGCTGCCGCTGGCCACGACCGATCGGGGTCATGGCGTCGATCGCCTTGATCCCGGTGGCCAGCGGCTCGTGCACGGACTTGCGCTGCACCACCGACGGCGCCTGCACCTCCAGCGCGCGCAGTCCCTCGGAGTCGACCTTGCCGAGCCCGTCGATCGGCTCGCCCAAGGGGTCGACCACGCGCCCCAGGAACGCGTCACCGATCGGGACCGAGAGCACCTCGCCGGTACGGCGGACCGTCTGGCCCTCCTCGATCCCCTCGAAGTCCCCGAGGATCACCACGCCGATCTCGCGCACGTCGAGGTTCAGCGCGAGGCCCTTGGTGCCGTCCTCGAACTCCAGCAGCTCGTTGGCCATCGCCGACGGCAGGCCGCTCACACGTGCGATGCCGTCGCCGGCCTCGGCGACGGTGCCGACCTCTTCGCGCCGGGCGGCGTCGGGGTGGTAGTCCGAGACGTACTTCGCCAGCGCGTCGCGGATCTCCTCCGGGCGAATCGACAGGTCCGTCATCGTTGGTCCTTCTCTCTCACTCTTCGTCGAAGTTCTTGGTGTTCGCGGCTACCCGGCCAGCTGCCGGCCGGCGTCGCCGAGCCTGCTGGCGACCGTGCCGTCGATGACCTCGTCACCGACCTGCACCTCGATCCCGCCGAGGATCTCCGGGTCGACCACGATGTTGAGGTGGACCGGGCTGTCGTACGTGCGCGCCAGCACCTCACCCAGCCGCTTCTGGTCGGGCTCGGACAGGGGCCGCGCGACCCGGACGACGGCAACCTTGCGGCCCCGCGACTCGGTCGCGATCCTGGCGTAGTCGTCGAAGGCCTGCCGGACTGTCTGGTGGTAGCCATGGGCCGCCTGTTCGGCGAGCTTGACGGTCCCGGCGCAGGCCCTGCCGTGCAGCAGGTCCCGCAGCAGCTGCTGCTTGTCGGCCACGGACCGGGCCCGGTCGGTGAGCGCCTCGCGCAGCGGGGGGTTCTCCGCGATGACCCGGCCGAAGTAGAACATCTCGCCCTCCAGCCGGTCCCCCTCGCCGGCCGTGTCGGCCGCCCGGGCGGTGGCGATCACGCCGAGCTTCTCGAAGGTCTCGACCAGGTCCCGGCTCGACGTCCAGCGCAGGCCGCCCGCGGCGGCGAGCAGCTCGGTGCCGGCCTCGTCGAAGTGCCGGGAGAACACCTCCCGGAGCATCGCCGAGCGCGAGTCGAAGTTCGCCGTCGGGTCGGTGGCCGCACGACGGAAGTGCGCCTGGGAACGGAACAGCTCCACCGCAGCGAAGTCCTGGTCGGCGAGCCGGTTCGCGTCCGCCCCGCCCTCGATCGCCTTCGCCTGCTGCGCACTGAGCCGGGCGAACGACTCCGCGGAGGAACCGCGCAGCATCAGTTCGACCCGACCTTCGAGTCGAGCTCGTCGAGGAACCGCGAGACCACACGACCCTGCCGCTCGTCGTCGTCGAGCGACTCACCGACGATCTTGCCCGCCAGCGTGGTGGCCATGCTGCCGACCTCGCCGCGCAGTGATGCCATCGTCTGCTGCCGGTCGGCCTCGATCTGGTCGTGGGCGTGGTCCACGACCCGCTGTGCCTCCTGGTTGGCCTTCTCGCGGGCGTCGGCGACGATCTGGGAGCCCTGGTCGCGGGCCTCCTCCCGGATCCTGGCGGCCTCGTGCTTGGCGTTCTCGAGCTGCGACGTGTACTTCTCCTCGGCCGCCCGTGCGTCCGACTTCGCCTGCTCGAGGTCGTCGAACTGCTTGCGGATGGCCTCCTGCCGGGCGGTCATCGCCCGGTTGATCGGCGGGATGACCCACTTGCCCAGCACGAAGAGGATGATCGCGAAGGCGATCAGCTCGACGAAGAACGTCGCGTTCGGGACGAGGAAGTTGCTCGTGAGCGGAGTCAGGTCGCTCGCAACGCTGTCCATCAGATGATTCCCGTCTCGTGGTTCTCAGGCCATGCTCGGGAGGTCCTCGACCGGCTCACTTGCCGAGGATGAACACGAACAGGGCCATGAAGGCCAGGTTGATGAAGTACATCGCCTCTGCCAGGCCCACGGTGATGAAGAAGATGGTCTGCAGCCGGCCCTGCGCCTCGGGCTGGCGCGCAACCCCCTGGATGTAGGACGAACCGGCGAGGCCGTCACCGATGGACGCGCCGATCGCGCCGCCGCCGAGGGCCAGGCCGCCGCCGATGAAGGCACCCGCGCTCTTGATGGCCGAGTCGATGTTGGTTGAGGCTGCCATGTCTCTCCTTGGTCTCCACGCCGATGCTCGGCGTGCTGTGCGTTTACCTGTGTCGCGTCTGAACGACGGTGTCGCTCAGGCCGCGAGTTCTGGTTGTGCTTCCGGCTCGTCGGTGTCGTCTGTCGGGGCCTGCCGTGGCTGCTCCTCCTCGTGCTCGGGGGCGTGGGACCACATTCCGAAGTAGATGACCACCAGCAGGGCGAAGATGAAGGCCTGGATCGCGCCGATGAACATGTCGAACAGCTTCCAGACCACGTCTCCGGCCCACACGGTGTAGATCGGCAGCAGCCCGATCAGGGAGACCATGAGGCCGCCCGCGAAGATGTTGCCGAAGAGTCGGAGCGCCAGGGTGACCGGCTTGACGGCCTCCTCGATGAGGTTCAGCGGCGCCAGGATCTTGATCGGCTCGAAGAAGTGCTTCACGACGTTCTTGATCCCCTGCTTGCGCAGCGCGAAGACCCACACGCTCACCATCGACAGCAGCGCCATGGCGTAGGTCAGGTTGGCGTCCGACGTGGGGGCGGGCAGCAGGTGGATGGAGTGGGGGCCGTTGTTGGGCTGGCTGGGGATGACCTCGAGCCAGTTCGCGACCAGGATGAAGAAGAACAGCGCGATCGCCAGCGGCGCGACGTAGGGGTGGACCTGGCCCAGGTTGTCCTCGACCTGGGTGTTGACCTCCTTGACGATGCCCTCCCACATCAGCTGCAGCTTGCTCGGGACGTGGTCGACCACGGGACGGGTCAGCCGCCAGCGCACCACGAACCCGAGCACGATGATGATCAGCCCGGCCACACCGGTCGTCCAGATCGTGTCCAGGTTGAACGTCATCCCGAGGAACGTCCCCTGGGTGTGCGTGCCGATGTCGATGTTGGTCTTGAGAGGGACCATGCCCGTCAAGGGGCCGATCATGGCTTCTTCAGCTCCTTCAGCAGCGGGAGTGTCGTCATCACCAGGGCGAGCAGGCGGAAGATCGCCAGCCCGAGCAGCAGCCCGACGCCGTCGGGCCAGAACGCCACCGCGATGCCCACCGCCACCACCGACAGCAGCATCAGACGCGTCATCGTCGCCGTCGCCATCTGCTTGCGGGTCGGCTGGTCACCGGAGGTGATGGTCTTCAGCAGCCAGAGCTCCGTGGCCAGGTGGTTGGCCAGGCCGAGAGCGACCCCGATCGCGATGCAGCCGCCCAGGGTCCACTCACCCAGCTGGCCCAGCACCCAGAAGTCGGCCACGACCAGGGAGAGCGCGACGATCATGGTCTTGCGCTGGTCCCGCAGCACCCGCCACACCGAGGCGCGCTCGCCGGGCGACGCGGTCGGCAGGGGTCGGTGCGAGAGGTCGGTCATCGCGCACCCCCGGGGTCAGCGCAGTGCGCGGCGGACGCGCAGCGCGAACGCGGTACAGCCAAGGAGCACGCCGAGCGCGACCCCGACCAGGACGCCGGTCGGTGAGGAGCCCGCGAGGTGGTCGACGAGCAGCCCGAGCAGCATGCCCGCGACCACGGCACCGACGAGGACCCCACCGAGGCCGACGAGGTCGCGGCCCCGCAGGGTGGGTTCGGTGTCCTCATCGGCCATCCAGAGTGGTCGCTTCCAGGGGGGTGGTCCAGAGAGCTCGTGGTGCCGTTCCCGAGCACGGTCCACGAAGGTAGGGACGCGGCCGCGTCCGAGAATCGGACGCTACCACAGGGCTCCGGGCCGACCACATGCCGCGGTTCGAGCGTGAACCGGGTAGCGCAAGCTGCGGTCGTCATGGTGGCGGCCGTTCTGTTCGTGGTGTCCCCTGCGGTTCCCGGGACCTGGTGGGCGGGCCCGGGTTTCAGGATGGCTTGTGAAAACTAGCACAAGGCCTTGCCGGACCGGTAACCGGGGGGCCTGCCCGCGGCCCGGGGGGTCAGACCCCGGCGGGGTACTCCCCCGGCCGGGAGACCCGGGGAAGCACGAACGTCACCGCGATCGCCGCGGCCACGGCCACGGCCAGCACGGCCCAGATGACCGGCCCGGCGTACAGGCTGGCCAGCACCGCGCCGAAGGCGATCAGGCCGGCCCACATCCAGATGATGATCACCGCCCGGCGCTGGCTGTGCCCGATCTCGAGCAGCCGGTGGTGCAGGTGCTCCTTGTCCGGGTGGTAGAACGCCTGGCCGCGGCGGGTACGCCGCACCACCGCCAGCACCAGGTCGAGCAGCGGGATCACCAGGATCGCGATCGGCAGCACGATCGGGAGCAGCCACAGCAGCCCGGTCTGGCTGGGCTGGCCGTTCGCGCCCTGGGTGATCTGCACGCTGGCGAACTGGCCGGTCAGCGTGAGCGCGGACCCGGACAGCACCAGGCCGAGCAGCATGGACCCGGAGTCGCCCATGAACAGCCGGGCGGGGAAGAAGTTGTGCGGCAGGAACCCCGCGCAGGCACCGCCGATCGCCACGCACAGCAGCGCCGCGGTGATCGCGAGGGACTCACCGTTGGCCGCGGCCAGCTTGTAGGAGAACAGGAAGAACGCCACCGCCCCCAGCAGCACCACGCCCGCGGCCAGGCCGTCCAGCCCGTCGACGAAGTTGACCGCGTTGACGGTGCCCAGCACCAGCAGCATGGTCAGCAGGATCGCCTGGTTGGTGTCGATCACGAACTGCCCGACGCCTCCGATGATGTTCAGCGAGAACAGCTGGATCTGGTTGAGCACCATGAACCCGACCGCGATCACCTGGCCGCCGAGCTTGGTCAGCGCGTCCAGCTCGATCATGTCGTCGATGACGCCGACGAGGCAGATGATCGCGCCGGCGCCCAGCACGACGTGGGCGTCGTGGAAGACCTGGCCCTGCGAGCGGCCCAGGAAGGGCAGGTGCTGGGCCACCAGCAGGCCCGCCGCCAGCCCGCCGAGCATGGCCAGCCCGCCGAAGTACGGGATGGGTACGTCGTGCACATCGCGGTCGCGGACCTTGGCGACCGCCCCGGTGCGCACGGCCAGCTCGCGGGCGATCACGCACAGCAGGTAGGTGACCACCGCGGCCACGGCGAAGACCAGCAGGTACTCACGCATCGGGCTCGTCCAGCCGGCCGCAGTCGACCCCGAGGCCGGAGAGGAACACCCGCAGCTCGTCCACGGCGATCACACCCTCGCGCAGCACTCCGGGGCGCTCGGTGGTGCAGTCGACGATCGTGGAGGGCCGCTCCCCCGGTGTCGGGCCACCGTCGAGCACCACCTCCACGGACTCGCCCAGCATCTCGGCCGCCGCGTCGGCGTCGGTGGCCGGCGACCGGCCGGTGAGGTTCGCCGAGCTCACCGCCATCGGCCCGGTGCGCGAGAGCAGCTCGACCGCGATGTCGTCGCGGGGCATCCGGATCGCGACCGTGCCACGCGTCTCGCCCAGGTCCCACTGCAGGGAGGGCTGTTGGTGGCAGACCACGGTCAGCGGGCCGGGCCAGTACTCCTCGACCAGGCTGCGGACCCAGTCCGGCACCGTGCTGGCCAGGGCGTCGAGCGTGGTCGCCTCGGACACCAGCACCGGTGGGGGCATGTCGCGGGCGCGCCCCTTGGCCTCCAGCAGCCGCTGCACGGCCGCCGGGGAGAAGGCGTCGGCTCCCACGCCGTACACCGTGTCCGTCGGCAGCACGATGAGCTCCCCGCCACGCACCGCGGTGACCGCGGCCGCCAGGCCCCGCTCGAGCTCGTCGGGGTCGGAGGTGTCGAACCGCTGTGCCACGGAACTCATGGTGCCAGCAGGGCCGTCATGAATCGGTCACGACCTGCCAGGTCGCGGTGGTCGCGGACCTCACGCCAGCGTCCGGATCCCGTCAGCAGGGCCGGCGCGACAGTGCCCTGTACGTCGGCGTGCTCGATGCCCAGCCATCCCCCGGGGCGCAGCAGCCGGGCTGCGACCCGCACCACGACGCGCATCGCATCCAGCCCGTCGGGTCCCGACCACAGCGCCGCGGCGGGGTCGTGATCGCCGGCCTCCGCCGCGACGTACGCCCCGAGCGGCACGTACGGCGGGTTGCACACCACCACGTCCACGGCACCGTCGAGCTCCGGCAGCGCCTCTGCCATGTCCCCCTCGTGCAGCCTCACCCCGGACCCGGCCAGGTTGCGCCGCGCCCAGGGCAGGGCACCGGGGTCGGCCTCGACCGCGTGCACCACGGCTCCGGCCACCTCGGTGGCGACGCTCAGCGCGATCGCCCCCGACCCGGTGCCCAGGTCGACCACGACGGGGCTGCGCCCGGTCAGCTCCACCGCCCGCTCGACCGCCCAGCCCGCGAGCAGCTCGGTCTCGGGCCGCGGCACGAACACCCCCGGGCCGACCGCGAGCTCGACGTACCGGAAGGCGGCGGTCCCGGTCAGGTGCTGCAGCGGCACCCGGGACGCCCGCCGGTCGACCAGGGCCCCGAACGCGGCGGCGTCCGCGGCCGAGACCGCGTCGACCAGGCCGAGCGTCGTCCGGGGGGTGCGCAGCACGTGGGCCAGCAGCTCGGCGGCGTCGTACCCGGGACTGGCGACCCCCGCCTCGGCCAGCTGCTGCTGCGCCCGACGGAGCAGCTCGACCCGGGTGCTCATCGCACGATCACGACTCGAGCGCGGCCAGGCGCGAGGCCATGTCCGCGTCGACGCATGAGGCGATCACCGCCTCCAGGTCTCCGTCGAGGACCCGGTCGAGGTTGTGCGCCTTGTAGCCGGTCCGGTGGTCGGAGATCCGGTTCTCCGCGAAGTTGTAGGTGCGGATCCGCTCGGAGCGGTCGACGGTGCGCACCTGGGACCGGCGGGCCTCGCTGGCCTCGGCGTCGGCGGCCTCCTCGGCCGCCTGCAGCAGCCTCGCCCGCAGGATCCGCAGGGCCTGCTCCTTGTTCTGGAGCTGGCTCTTCTGGTTCTGGCAGCTCACCACGATCCCGGTCGGCACGTGGGTCACCCGGACCGCGGAGTCGGTGGTGTTCACGCTCTGACCGCCCGGGCCGGAGGAGCGGAACACGTCGATGCGGAGGTCGTGCTCGTCGAGCCGGACGTCGACCGGGTCGGCCTCGGGCATCACCAGCACGCCCGCGGCCGAGGTGTGCACCCGGCCCTGGGACTCGGTCACCGGCACGCGCTGGACCCGGTGGACGCCGCCCTCGAACTTCAGCAGGGCGTACGGCGCCTCGCCGGCGGCGGGGTTGCCGCGGGCCTTCACGGCGAGCGTCACCGACTTGAAGCCGCCCAGGTCCGACTCGGTGGCGTCGAGCACCTCGGTGCTCCAGCCCCGGCGCTCGGCGTACCGGGTGTACATCCGCAGCAGGTCCGCGGCGAACAGCGCGGACTCCTCACCGCCCTCGCCGGACTTGACCTCCAGGAGCGCGTCCTTCGCGTCGCCGGGGTCGCGCGGCACCAGCAGCCGGCGCAACCGCTCCTCGGCCGCGGTCCGGCGCTCGTCGAGCCGTTCGGCCTCCGCGACGAACTCCGGGTCGTCCCCCGCCAGCTCCCGTGCGGCGTCGCCGTCCTCCCCCAGCTGCCGCCACTCGCGGTAGGTCGCGATGACGGTGCTGAGCTCGGCGTACCGCCGGTTGAGCCGGCGCGCAGCCGCCTGGTCTGCGTGCACCCCCGGCTCTGCCAGCTGGCGCTCGATGTCGGCGTGCTCGTCGACGAGGGACTCGACCGCCTCGAACATCGGCTCCTCCTGCCGGGTTTCACAACCGGGGTTGTGAAACCTTCACTGACCGAACGGGGTTCCATACGGTGAGCGGCGGTTTCACAACCGATGTTGTGGAACCGCGCGTCGGCGGAGCTACTTCTTGCCGGCCGCCTGCTTGCCGTAGCGCGCCTCGAACCGGGCCACGCGGCCGCCGGTGTCGAGGATCTTCTGCTTGCCGGTGTAGAACGGGTGGCAGTTGGAGCACACCTCGGCGTGGATGACGCCGCCGGTAGCCGTGCTGCGGGTCTCGAACGTGTTGCCACAGGTGCACGTCACCGAGGTGACGACGTACTCCGGGTGGATGTCCTTCTTCATGGTGTCCTCTTTCCGTGTGGTCGCCGGGTCACCAGCGGATGCTGGTGTGAACCGGAACCTGGTGGACGATTGTGCCAGCCCATGCGGCCACAGCAGAAATCCGAGTGGCCGCCGGACACCGGCACAACGCCACCCGCCCGCAGGAACTTCCCGGATCAGTCCTTCCTGTCGCCCACCGTGGGCGTGGTCTTCTGCACCTGCATCAGGAACTCGATGTTGGTCTGGGTCTTCTTCAGCCGCTCCAGCAGCAGCTCCAGCGCCTGCTGGCCGTCGAGGGCGGAGAGCACCCGGCGAAGCTTCCAGACGATCGCGAGCTCCTCCTTGCTCATCAGGAGCTCCTCGCGGCGGGTGCCGGACTGCACCGCGTCGATGGCCGGGAAGATCCGCTTGTCGGCGAACTCCCGCCGCAGCCGCAGCTCCATGTTGCCGGTGCCCTTGAACTCCTCGAAGATCACCTCGTCCATCTTCGAGCCGCTCTCGATCAGGGCAGTGGCGAGGATGGTCAGCGAGCCGCCGTCCTCGATGTTGCGCGCGGCGCCGAAGAACTTCTTCGGCGGGTACAGCGCGGCCGAGTCGACGCCGCCGGACAGGATCCGCCCACTGGCCGGGGCCGCCAGGTTGTACGCACGGCCCAGCCGCGTGATCCCGTCGAGCAGGATCACGACGTCGTGGCCAAGCTCGACCAGGCGCTTGGCCCGCTCGATCGCGAGCTCGGCGACCATGGTGTGGTCCGAGGCGGGCCGGTCGAACGTCGAGCTGATCACCTCGCCGTTGGTGGAGCGCTGAAAGTCGGTGACCTCCTCGGGGCGCTCGTCGACCAGCACGACCATCAGGTGGCACTCGGGGTTGTTGGTCATCACCGAGTTGGCGATGGACTGCATGATCATGGTCTTGCCGGCCTTGGACGGCGAGACGATCAGGCCGCGCTGCCCCTTGCCGATCGGCGCCGCAATGTCGATGACCCGGCCGATCATGTTGCTCGGGGTGGTCTCCAGGCGCAGCCGCTCGGACGGGTACAGCGGGGTCAGCTTGCCGAACTCGACCCGCTCCTTCGCGGTCTCAGGGTCGGCTCCGTTGACGCTGTCGATCCGGACCAGCGGGTTGAACTTCTCCTTCCGCTCCCCCTCGCGGGGCTGGCGGACCTGGCCCGCGACCGCGTCACCACGGCGCAGGCCGTACTTGCGGACCATGGACATCGAGACGTAGACATCCTCGCTGCCCGGGAGGTAGCCGCTGGTGCGCACGAACGCGTAGTTCTCGAGTACGTCGAGGATGCCGGCGGCCGGAGTGAGCACGTCGTCCTCGAGGATGTTCAGGTCGGGCTCGTTGCGGCTCCGGCTGCCCTGGGTGCGATCGCGGCCGCGACGCCGCCGGTTGCGGCGGTTGCTGCCGTCGTCTGAGCGGTTGTTGCTGCCCTGCCCCTGGTTCTCCCCCTGGCCCTGGTTCTGCCCCTGGCCCCGGTTGGTCTTCTGGCCCTGGTTGTCCTGCCCGCCCTGGCGGCCCTGGCCGGAGCGGTCTTGTTGCTGGCCCGCGCGCTTCCGGTCCGGCTGCTGCTCGCGGCTCCCGGGC
>JBOHDO010000149.1:0-40637 GCA_050699415.1 Marmoricola sp. | reverse complement strand
GTCGTGGCCTTCGTGCAGGCATTCGGCCACCACGACGACATCGGCGGCGCCGTACCCGGCTCGATGCCCTCGGGCGCCACCACGGTCTTCGAGGAGGGGCTGATGGTGCCGCCGATCCGGTTGTGGGACGCCGGCGTGCCCAACCGGAGCGCGCTGTCGATCATGACCCGCAACAGCCGGATGCCCGAGTCACTCGCGGCCGACCTCGACGCGGAGTGCTCGGCGTGCCTGATGGGGGCCCGCCGGCTGGGCGAGCTGTTCGACCGGTACGGGGTGGAGATTGTCGAGTGCTGCTTCGATGCGATCATCTCGCGCACCACCAAGACGTACCGTCGTGAGATCCTCGCGAAGATCCCCGTCGGGGAGTGGACCTGGGAGGACTACGCCGAGCATGACGGTGTCGACGCGCCGAGGCTGCACACCCAGCGGATCACGCTGGCCCGCACGGGCCCGGACGACCCCGGCGGGGAGCGGCTGGTGCTCGACTTCGCCGGCACCGGCCCCCAGGCCAGGGGCCCGATCAACCACTGCGGCGACTACTCCGACGGGGTGTTCCTGAAGAAGTGGCTGGCCCCGATCCTGCGCAATCTGGCGGACACCCCCGAGCGGATGGCCGAGCTCGACGTCAACGAGGGCGTCGTGCCGCTGATCGAGATGCGGTTCCCGCCACCGGGCACGCTGCTCACCCCGGTCTTCCCGGCACCCACCAACGCGCGCACCTTCGTGATCCTCCGACTGCTCGGGGTGCTCGCCGGAGTTGTCGCCAAGGCGGTCGACGGGCGGATGCCGGCCGACCAGGAGACCATCCGCTACACCGGTGTCTACGGCGAGGACGACGACGGGCGGCCCTACCTGATGCGCGAGGTGCTCGGCGGCGGCTCGGGTGGCCGCTACTACGCCGACGGCGAGGACGCCATCCACGTGGTCCCGGACTCGCGGAATCTGCCCACCGAGTTCACCGAGGCCCGGTTCCCGTTCCGGGTCGAGCGCCTCTCGCTGGCGGTCGACTCCGGTGGTGCCGGGCAGTTCCGCGGCGGGCTGGGCTACGAGAAGCAGATCCGGATGCTCAAGGACGCCCACTTCATGTCGATCGCTGACCGGTCGATCCTGGCCTGCTGGGGCGTCAAGGGCGGCCGGGCCGGACAGCCCTTCCAGGTCACCATCGATCCCGGTGGCCCGAACGAACGCCAGGTGGACGCGCTCGCCGACTCCGAGCCGGTCCGCGCCGGCGAGGTGATCCGGATCCGCACCACCGGTGGTGGCGGCTGGGGCGACCCGCTGGACCGTGACCCCGAGCTGGTGGTGCGCGACGTGGTCTGGCACAAGGTCTCGCGGGAGGCGGCGCTGGCCGACTACGGCGTGGTGCTCACCGGCGAGGTCGACGACGACACGCTCGGCCACGACGCCGCGGCGACCCGGGCCGAGCGGGCACGGCACACGGTGCCGGAGGAGCCGGCGTTCTTCGACCGCGGCCCCGGCTATGCCCGCCTGGCCGACGGCGCCCGTGCTGCCGCGGTGGACTGGCTGCGGTGAGCCGGTGCAGCCGGCTCGACCCCGTCCGGTTGGCAGAACTTGCCCGGACCACCACGCCTCCTTGGGATGATCTTGCCCATGCCCGGCGTCGTACGGGCGCCTAGATTCGGGCCCATGCGGATCGTGATCGCGCTCGGCGGGAACGCCATGACCTCACCGGACGGTCGTGCCCGCGTGGAGGACCAGCAGCAGGCGATCACCGCGGCATGCCAGCACATCGCCGACCTGGTCTCGGCCGGCCACGACGTGCTGATCACGCACGGCAACGGACCCCAGGTGGGCAACCTGCTGCTGAAGAACGAGCTCGCCGCCAACACCGTCCCGCCGGTGCCGCTGGACTGGTGCGGAGCCTCCACCCAGGCGACCGTCGGGCTCACCGCGATGGACGCGCTCGACGTTGCGCTGGCCGACCGCGGCGTCGACCGCCTTACCACCGCCCTGGTCTCCCGCACGCTGGTCGACGCCGATGATCCCGGTTTCGCCCACCCGACCAAGCCGATCGGTCGGCACCTGTCCCGTGAGGACGCACAGGTGCTGATCGACCACGGGCAGCAGTTCGTCGAAGTGCCCGGGAAGGGCTGGCGGCGGGTGGTCGCCTCACCCGAGCCACTCGAGTGCCTGGACGCGCCCGCGGCGGACACCCTGCTCGGTGCCGGGTACGTCGTGATCTGCTCCGGTGGTGGTGGCATCCCCACGGTCCGCCGGCCCGACGGCTCGCTGGCCGGGGTGGAGGCGGTCATCGACAAGGACCTGACCGCGGCCCTGGTGGCCGAGCACATCGGCGCCGACGTACTGATGATCGCCACCGACGTGGATGCGGCCGCCACCGACTACGGCAGCGACCGCGAGGCGCCGATCGGGGAGGTCGACACCACCCAGATGCGCGCCATCATCGGGCAGCAGCACTTCGCCGCCGGCTCGATGGGGCCCAAGGTCGAAGCGGTGACCAGGTTCGCCGAGCGCACCGGTGGGACCGGAGTGATCACCTCCCTCCCGAACATCACCCACGCGGTCTCCGGCGGGACCGGCACCCGCGTCGTGAACTCCAACCGAAAGGAACCCTGATGCCCGCTGCCATCGAAGTCCGCAAGGTGCCGCTGCACTCGGTCTCCGACGCATCCGAGCTCGGCGAGCTGATCGACAACGGGGTCATCGCCGCCGACCGGGTGATCGCCGTGATCGGCAAGACCGAGGGCAACGGCGGGGTCAACGACTACACCAGGATCATCGCCGACCGGGCGTTCCGCGAGATGCTGGTCGCCAAGGGGGCCGACCAGGAGCTGGTCAGGCAGGTCCCGATCGTCTGGTCCGGAGGCACCGACGGGGTGATCAGCCCGCACGCGACCATCTTCGCCACCACCGACGTGCCCGACGACGATCCGTCGAAGCAGGAGCTCCGGCTCACCGCAGGCTTCGCGATGAGCGAGAAGCTGCTGCCGGAGGACATCGGTCGTACGGCGATGATCACCAAGGTCTCCGGGGCGGTGAAGGTGGCGATGGAACGCGCAGGGATCACCGACCCCGCCGACGTGCACTACGTGCAGACGAAGACTCCGCTGCTGACGATCGACACGATCTCGGACGCCAGGAGCCGCGGGCACGACGTGTTCACCGAGGACACGCTGACCTCCATGGACGTCTCCAACGGCTGCACCGCGCTGGGAATCGCGGTCGCCCTCGGCGAGATCGACATGCCCAGCGATGAGGACGTGCTACGGGCCCGGTCGCTGTACTCCTCGGTCGCCTCCTGCTCCTCCGGCGTCGAGCTCGACCGTGCGCAGGTGGTCGTGGTCGGCAACGCGCCCGGAGTGGGTGGTCGGTACCGGATCGGGCACTCGGTGATGAAGGATGCGCTGGACCAGGACGGCATCTGGGGCGCTATCCGGTCGGCGGGTCTCGACCTGCCCGACCGCCCACGTCCCTCGGACCTGGAGGGGCGACTGGTCAACGTGTTCCTCAAGTGCGAGGCCTCCCAGGACGGCCAGGTCCGCGGGCGTCGCAACGCGATGCTGGACGACTCCGACGTGCACTGGCACCGGCAGATCAAGGCCTGCGTCGGCGGTGTCACCGCGGCCGTGACTGCCGACCCCGCGGTGTTCGTGTCGGTGTCGGCGGCCCACCAGGGCCCCGACGGCGGCGGCCCGGTCGCCGCGATCGTCGACCTGGGCTGAGCCTGGGCCGGGCGGCGGGTGTGTACGCCCGGTGACGTGTGCTGCTCGCCCGGCCCCGGAGCGCTGGCCAAGGTCTGAGGCTGCGCGCCAGAATGGGTCAGCGCCGAGATCTCGGAGGGGGAATGTCCGAAGAGCCCGTGGTGATCGCCCACGACCTGGGCACCACCGGTGACAAGGCCTCCCTGCACGACGTCGCGGGCCGGATCCTCGGGGTCTACACCGCGCCCTATGCCACCCGGTTCGGGGCGGGCGGGGTCGCCGAGCAGGATCCCGAGGACTGGTGGCGGGCAGTGGGGGAGGCGACCCGGGTGCTGCTCTCACGTGCAGGGGTGTCACCGGGGCGGGTGCTGGGGACCGGGCTGTCGGGACAGATGATGGGCGCGGTCTTCCTGGACGAGGACCTGGTCTCGCTGCGGCCCTCGCTCATCTGGGCCGACCACCGCAGCACCGCCCAGGCCGATCGGCTGGTCGACGCGGTCGGCATGGAAGCGGCCTACGCCGAGCTGGGCCATCGGATCGACCCGACGTACACGTTGTCCAAGGCGATGTGGGTGCGCGACCGGGAGCCGCGCACCTGGGCCCGGACGCGGCACCTGTGCCTGGCCAAGGACTACGTGGCCATGCAGATGACCGGCACCCTGGTCACCGACCACTCCGACGCCTCCAGCACGAACGCCTACGACCAGGGCGAGTCGACGTGGTCGCGCACGATGCTCGCCGCGGCCGAGGTCGATGCCGGGCTCATGCCTCCGATCGTCTCCTCGACCACCGTGGTCGGTGGACTCACGCCCGAGGCGGCCGGCCATGTGGGCCTGGACCCGGGAGCGCCGGTGGTGATCGGCGGTGGGGACGGTCCGATGGCGGCGGTCGGTGCGGGCGTGGTCGAGCCCGAGGACGGGGCCTATGCATGCCTGGGGTCGTCGTCGTGGATATCGGTCGCGGCCCCGCGGCCGCTGCTGGACCCGGCCATGCGGTCGATGACGTTCGACCACGTGGTCCCGGGTCACTACGTGCCCACCGCCACCATGCAGGCCGGCGGTGCCTGCCTGCAGTGGGTGATGGAGCTGTTCGGCACGACGCCCGACGCGGCCGGCTTCGCCGCGGCGCTGGCCGCGGCCGGTGAGGTGGTTGCGGCTGACGAGGGCCTCTTCTTCCTGCCGCACCTGCTCGGCGAGCGCTCGCCGTACTGGAACCCCGTGGCCACCGGGGTGTTCGCGGGGCTGGGGCGTCACCACCGTCAGCCGCACCTGGTGCGTGCGGTCCTGGAGGGGGTGGCCTTCAACCTGCGCACCTGCCTGGGGGCCTTCACCGAGGGCGGTGTCGCGGTGGACGCCATCGACGTGATCGGGGGTGGTGCCAACAGCGACGTCTGGCTGCAGATCCTGGCCGACGCCTGGGGCGTGCCGGTGCGGCGGCGCGACATCAGCGACGAGGCGAACAGCCTGGGGGCGGCGGTGACCACCCTGGTCGGGCTCGGACTGGCCGACGGGTTCGGAATGGCCCGTGGCCTGTCGCAGAGGGTCGCAGAGTTCGTTCCCCGCACGGCCGAGAGCAACCGCCGCGCCGAGCAGCACCACGACTTCCTGCAGGCCTACTCCCGGCTCGAGCCCTGGTTCGCCCGGCACAGCCGCGGGGGACGCGATGCCTGACTCCGCGGGCTCGGGCACCGTGGTCATCACCGCTCGCTCCTTCTCCACCGGCAGCCTTGACCTGGACGGCCGGCTCACCCGGGCGGGTCTGGAGGTGGTTCGCGCGGCCACCGACCACGGAGCCGAGGCGATGCGGGAGCCGCTGGCCCACGCGGTCGCCTGGATCGCGGGGACCTCACCCGTCACCGGCCGTCACCTCGCCATGGCCCGGAACCTGCGGATCGTGGCCCGCTACGGCGTCGGCGTGGACGCGGTCGACCTGGCCGCCGCCTGCACGGCGGGCGTCGCGGTGACCAACACCCCGGGAGCGAACAGCGATGCGGTCGCCGAGCACACCTGTGCACTCCTGCTGGCGGTGCTGCGCGGTGTCTCCGAGGGGGACGCGCGGGTCCGCCGGGACGACTGGCGTGTCATCCGGGGTCGGCAGCTGCAGGGCAGCACCGTCGGAGTCATGGGTTTCGGCCGGATCGGGCGGGCCACCGCCTGGCGACTGCATGCGCTGGGATGCCGGGTTATCGTGCACGACCCCCGGGTTGCGGACGAAGTCATCGCCGCGGCCGGGTTCACGCCGGTGCAACCGGGCGCGCTGTGCCGTCATGCAGACCTGGTGTGCCTGCACGCCACCGGCGGGAAGGTACTGGTCGACTCCGAATGGGTGCGTCGTGCCAGCCCCGGGCAGGTGATCGTCAACACCGGGCGCGCCGACCTGGTGGATGAGGCAGCGATCGCCCGCGGCCTGCGCTCGGGGGCTCTGTCCGGGTACGCCGCGGACATGCTGGCCGACGAGCCCGACGCGCGTGGTTCGTTGCTGCTGGATCCAGCACTGGAAGGCCGCGTCGTGGTCACGCCGCACCTGGGAGCACAGACACCGCAGGCGGTCGACCGGATGGGAGCCATGGCCGTGGACGCGGTGCTGCGGGTGCTGGACGGGCAGCGTCCGGAGAACGCCCTGGTCTGGCCGGGAGAAGGCACCGATGGATGAGCATGCCCGCCGAAGGATGGGGTTCGTGGGTGTGTCGACCGTCGGGTCCTCGATCAAGGCGGTGTTCCCACGCTGGTCGGAGATCCTCGGCCTGGACGCAGACCTGGTGGGTCACGACCTCCCGCTGTGGGCCGATCGCGCGCGGTATCGGGCCGTGGTGGCCGAGCTCAGGGACGACCCACGGTGTGTCGGCGCCCTCGTGACCAGTCACAAGATCGGCCTCTACCAGGCAGCCGCAGACATGTTCACCGGCATGGACGAGTTCGCGGTGGCCTGCGGCGAGATCTCCTCGGTCAGGGTCCGGGACGGCCAGGTGTTCGGCGCCGCGAAGGACCCCCTCACCGCCGGGCTCTCCCTGGAGGAGGTGCTGGCCGAGAACCACTTCGTCGACGGCGCCGAGGTGCTCTGCTTCGGTGGCGGCGGGGCGGGAACCGCCATCGGGTGGTACCTGGGTCGGCGCCGGCACCCGCCGCACCGAATCCGGTTCGTCGACGTACGCGCGGAACGGCTGGAGCTGCTGAGAAGCGTGCTGGTGGACCGAAGCCTCCACACCGAGGTCACGACCGCGCTCGCAGGAGCGCTCGACGTGGCACGGCTCGTAGAGTGCTTGCCGCCGCACAGCCTGGTCATCAACGCCACCGGCATGGGCAAGGACCTCCCCGGAACTCCGCTGCCCAAGGCTGCCGTGCTGCCGCGGGAGGCGGTGGTGTGGGAGCTGAACTACCGTGGCTCGCTCGAGTTCCTGAGCCAGGCCCGCTCCCAGGCCGGGGCCCGGGGACTCACGGTGGTCGACGGCTGGCGCTACTTCATCCACGGCTGGTCCCAGGTCATCGCCGAAGTCTTCGACCTGGAGCTCACCGGCGACGTGGTGGAACGGCTCTCGGCCGCCGCGGAGGAGGCGCGGTGACGTCCGTGGTCGTGCGCACCGTCTCCGGTGACCTGCATCCGGAGCTCCTGGGTGCCACCGACTACCACGAGCACCTGTTCCAGGTCACCCCGCTGCTGCCCCGCGACGAGCTGGACGACGAGACCGCCAGTCGGACCGAGGCGGCCAGCCTGCGTGCGGCCGGGGCCCGGGCCATGGTCGAGGCCACCCCGATCGGGCTGGGACGCCGCCCCTCGGCCGTCGCCCGGATCGCGTCAACCACCGGTCTGCACGTGATCCACGTGACCGGCGCCCACCGAGACGCGCACTACGCCCCGGACCATCCGCTGCTGGACGCATCGACGGCCGCACTGACCGAGCAGTTCAGGTCCGAGCTGGTCGCGGGCATGGCCGAGGAGGACGGCAGCCCGGCGCACACCCCCAGCGGCGAGCCGGTTCGGGCGGGCGTCCTCAAGGGCGGCGTGGACTACTGGCGCATCACCCGGTTCGAAGCACGGGTGCTCGAGGCGGTCGGGGGAGTCGCCGCTGAGACGGGTGCTCCGGTGATGGTGCACCTGGAGCACGGCAGCGCCGCGCACGAGGTGCTCGACGCACTGGCGGGCCACGGCTGCCCCGCAGAGCGGGTCTGCCTGGCACACATGGACCGCAACCCGGACCCGCGGCTGATGCTCGAGCTGACCTCCCGGGGCGCCCTCATCGGGTTCGACGGACCGGCGCGCCACCACCGCTGGCCGGACAGCGTGCTGGCCGACTGCCTGGCGGACGTCGTCGCCGGCGGCGGTGGAGGACACGTCCTGCTCGGCGGGGACGTGGCCCGCCGTACGCGGTACCACGCGTACGGCGGCATGCCCGGGCTGGCCTACCTGTTCGACCGGTTCGTGCCCCGGCTGCGCGGGTCGATCGGCGACGAAGCGTTGCACCGGATCCTGGTCGACAACCCTGCTCGCTGGCTTGCCTGGTGACCGGAGGCCCGTTACCCAGCCACCCACCCGGCCGCATCCTCCGGCAGGTCCTCCACGCGCGGAAAGCTCGTCTGCGTCCCATAGCCGAGCACACTGAGCGCAGCGATCCGGTTGGCCCAGGCGGCAGCGTCCCTCAGCTGGTCACCCCGGGCCAGGAAACAGGCGAGCGCGCCGACGAACGCGTCGCCCGCGCCGGTGCTGTCGACCATCTGGACCGGGACTCCGGCGAGGTGCTCGACACCGCGGCCGTCGGCCACCACGCACCCATCGGCGCCAAGCGTCAGCACCACCGCTCCCGGGCCCCTGGCCAGCAGCATCCCGGCGGCGTCCTCGGCCTCGTCGACGGTCGTGACCGGGGCCCCGGTCATCAGGGCGGCCTCGGACTGGTTCGGGCACAGTACGGCGCTCAGCTCCAGCAGCTCGCCCGGTAGGTCCGCGCGTGCCGGGGCGGGGTTCAGGATCGTGGGCGTACCCGCGTCGCGTGCGGCCCGCAGCGCCTTCACCGTGGTCTCCACGGGGATCTCCAGCTGACAGACGACGACACCCGCCTGCTCCATCGCGGGCCGGGCCGACGCGATGTCGTGATCGTCCAGCAGGTCGTTGGCCCCGGTGACGATCACGATCGCGTTGCTTCCGGCCGGGTCGACGAAGATCGGCGCGACCCCCGATGCTGCTTCGTCGGTCAGCGACACGAACCGGGTGTCGACGCCCATCTCCCGGAAGTTGTCCCGGGTTCCCGTGCCGAAGGTGTCCCTCCCGAGCTTGGTCACCATCGTGACCGTCGCGCCGAGCCTGGCGGCCATGACCGCCTGGTTGGCGCCCTTTCCGCCGTATCCCATGCGGAAGGTCGTGCCGTGCAGTGTCTCCCCGAGCTCGGGGAGCCGTGGAACGTAGCTGATCAGGTCGATGTTGGCCGCGCCGACGACGCACACGTTCGAGATGACCATCGCTGCTCCTTCTCGCCGGAGTTGCGCAGGTCAGCGCAACACGTGCTCTTCGGTGTAGATGTGCCGCCGTACGACGGTGAAGCTGTCCGCGTCATCCCCGGCATGCAGGCCCTCCTCGGACTCGAAGTCGGCGCGCATGTCCTCCAGCGAGTCCCACCAGAGCTCGGCAGTGCCGTCGAACGGCAGCTCCTCATCGCTCTCCTGTTCGGCGATGGCGATGTTGATGCGGTAGCCCCGTAGCCGCTTCATCTGCAGCGCCCGGGGTGCGTGCTCGTTGACCCAGCGGTCCGTGAACGCCGACCGGTCCATCCCCGGCGCCGCCTTGAGCAGCGCGATGACCTTGACCTGCTTGCCCATGGCACCTCCGCAGCCCGGACGGCGACCGGGTCGCCGTGACCCGGCTGGGCAAATCTCTCCCTGTGCTGCGAGGCACTTCACAACACCCGCCTGAGATGTGAGGATAACAACATCCTGTAATGCCAACATCTCCCCCTGAGGCGGCCACGATGACAGGACGTGACGTGCTCGGCGCCAGCATCGGCCGTCGGGCGTTCCTGAAGGGTTCAGCAGCCATCGCCGCGGCCGGCGCCGCGGCACCACTGCTCGACGCCTGCGGCGGCAGTGGTGGAAGCACGAAGACGTTGCGTGTCTTCACCCAGACCGGTCCGCCGATCGCCAGTGCGGTCGCGGCCTCGGCCGCCGAGTTCAAGCGGAGGACCGGCGTGTCGGTGCAGCTGATCACGGCGCCGTTCGGGCAGCTGTACACCAAGACGCTGGCCGACTTCGAGACCGGCGGCGGGTCGTACGACGTGGTGTTGTGCGCATCCAGCTGGCTCGGCGACCTTCACCCCTTCATCGAGGACATCACCGACCGGGTGAAGAACGACAAGTCCCTGGACTGGAACGACGTCATCTACCAGGGCAATGCGCAGTGGGACGGACGCCAGGTGGCGATGCCCATCGACGGTGACAACCAGCTGTGCTACTACCGGCGCGACGTCTTGTCCGACAAGGGGCTGAGCCGGAAGTTCCAGAAGGAGTTCGGCAAGCCGCTTGCGCCCCCGCGCACCTGGGACGACTTCATGAACATCGCGAGGTTCTTCGGCGATGGCAAGTACGGGGTCCACGGCGTGGTGGAGGCATACCGGCACGGGGGCCAGGCCTTCTGGTACTACGCCTCCAACTGCACGTCGTACTGCGCGAAGCGTGACCTGCCCGGCGCCATGTGGTTCAACCCCGACAACCTCAAGCCGCTGGTGAACAACCCCGGCCACGTCAAGGGCATGGAGAACTACGCCGAGGCAGTCAAGTACGGTCCCCCCGGCATGATCAACTTCGACAGCAACGAGGTGCGGCAGCGGTTCGCCCACGGGGAAGCGGTGCTCGGCATCGACTGGGACGACACCCCGATCATCGGTGAGCTGCAGAAGGACAGCAAGGTCAAGGGCAAGATCGGGTCGCAGCTGCTTCCCGGCTCCGACAAGGTCTACGACTACAAGAAGGAGGCATGGGTCAAGCAGGCCACGCTCAACCGTCCCGGGTGGCTCGCCTTCGGCGGTTGGGTGGGGGTGGTCCCCAAGGCAGCCACCGACGTGGACATGTCCTACAAGTTCCTCTCCTTCCTGGCGGGCCCAGCCTTCTCGATGAAGATGGTCACCAGGGCCAACAGCGGGATGAACCCGTTCCGGGCTTCACAGCTCGCCAACAAGCAGGCCTGGAAGAAGGCCGGCTACCCCGAGCCGGACCTCGATGAGTACCTGGCCGCGATGCGCAAGAGTGACACCGACCCAGGCGCGGTCCATGACCTCAGGCTCCCGGGTGCGGCAGACTTCCAGGACAGCACCGAGGTGGCGGCCCAGCAGGTCGTCTCGGGCCAGAAGAGCGCCCAGAGCGCGCTCGACGGACTCGCCCAGCAGTGGGACCAGCTCAACAAGCGCAAGGGGATGGGCAAACAGCTCAAGGCCTACAAGGCCTCCCTCACCGCCAAAGTCACCTCGGCCTGAGGAGCGATGCCGTGACGTCGGGCGTCGGTACCGACGACCTCGACGCCCGTTCGGTGGCCGCGGGCTCCCGTCGCCGGAGGAGGGGCGGCGGCCCCGGCGACGCCGGACGGCGACAGGCAGCGAAGAGGGAGCGCAGGGCGGGGTGGGCCTTCGTCCTGCCCACGCTGCTGGTTCTCCTCCTGCTCAACTCCTTCCCGCTGGTGTACTCGCTGTTGCTCAGCTTCTCCCACGTGGACACGAGCACGGGGCTCCATGTCGGCCAGCTCACCCTGGCCAACTGGACCAGTCTCATGCACGACGGGCAGTTCTGGGGCTCGATATCGTTCACGGTCGTCTTCACGGTGCTGGCAGTCGCCGTCGAGTACGTCATCGGGCTCGCGCTGGCCCTGTTGCTGCGGGAGCGGCTGGCAGGGGGAGGCTTCTTCCGGGTCCTCTTCGCGATTCCGATGATGCTGACCCCCGTCGCCATCGGGTTCATGTGGCGGATGCTCTATGACCAGAGCAACGGACCGATCGATTCAGTCCTCGGCAGCCTCGGCCTCGGACAGCCCGGCTGGTTGTCCGGCAGTCACCTGGCGGTGGTGTCGGTGGTCATCATGGACGTCTGGGAATGGACCCCGCTGCTGTTCCTGCTGCTGCTGGCGGGCCTGCAGTCGATACCCGCGGAGATCATCGACGCCGCCCGCGTGGACGGCGCCAACGGCCTCCAGCTCGTCTTCCGGGTCATCCTCCCGATGCTCGCTCCCGTCTCGGTCGCTGCCGTGTTCTTGCGGATGGTCGACTGCTTCCAGGTGTTCGGGCAGATCTTCCTGCTCACCGGTGGAGGCCCGGGGACGTCGACGACGAGCACCACACTGTTCGGCTTCTTCCAGGGCTTCCAGAACTTCGACCTCGGCTACGGGGCAGCGATCGCGCTGTCGCTGCTGGTGCTGGTGATCGTGGCCTCCGCACTGTTCATGTCCGCATCCCGTCGCATGCTGCAGAGGGTGGAGGCGTGATGTCGAAGGGTCGTTGGCGCTACATCCCGCTGGTGCTCTGGGCGGTCTTCGTCGTCTTCCCGCTGTACTGGGTCCTCATCACGGCATTCAAGGACAACGACTCCATCTACAACGGCGCGAAGTTCCTCCCGTTCATCGACTACAAGCCGAGCCTGGGGGCCTGGTCGAGCATCCTGGGCGGGAACAACTCCGTGCTGGCGCCGTTGTGGCACAGCCTCATCGCCGTCACGCTCAGCACCGTCATCGCAATGTTCGTCGGGACGCTCGCCGCCTACGGTCTGGCGAGACACGAGCTGAAGCTCGCGTGGATGAAGTCTCGTGACGTCTCCTTCTTCATCGTCTCCCAGCGGATGATGCCGCCGGTCGTGGCCGTCATGGCCTTCTTCATCCTGTTCCGCCAGCTGCAGCTGCTGGACACGATCGTGGGGATGACGATCGTCTACCTCGGCTTCGCGTTGCCGCTGGTCGTGTGGTTCATGCAGAACTACTTCCGACAGGTGCCGATCTCGCTGGAAGAGGCCGCGCGGACCGATGGCGCCAGCAGGTTCGCGGTGTTCTGGCGGATCTCGCTCCCGTTGACGACGCCCGGGCTCATCGCGACCTTCCTGCTGGCGTTCTCCTTCTCGTGGAACGACTTCATCTTCGCCGTCATGCTCACGCAGACGAATGCCACCACGTTGCCCATCGCGATCGCGCAGCAGCAGGGCCAGCTCGGTACGGCGTGGTGGAACATCTGCGCGATCTCCATCATCTCGATGGTGCCCATGATCGCGGCGGCGATCTTCCTGCAGAAGCGGCTCGTGACCGGGCTTCTCGGGGGTTACGAACGGTGAGCGGCTTCCCAGGAGAGGCTGCCAAGGTCCACGGGCGGACGAGGAACCGGCTCGGGATCCACTCGCTGGTGTGGGTCGGGGGCTGGAGCCCGGAGGAGGCCAGGCACGCCATCGCTTCGTCCCGCGAGGCCGGCTTCGACCTCATCGAGCTGTCGGCCCTCGACCCCGCAGCCATGGATGCCGCCATGACCGCGCGCCTGCTGCAGGAGCATGGCGTGCGCGCGGCGGTGTCTTTGGGGCTCGATGACGCGACCGACGTGTCGAGCGACGACGACGACATCGTCGCCGCCGGACGCCGCCGGCTCAGGCAGGCTCTCGCGCTGACGCGCGACGTGGGAGGCGACTATCTGGGCGGGGTCGTCTACGGCAAGCTCGGGCGCTACACCATGCCTGTGGGGAGACGTGGTCGCGCGAACGCCGTCGAGAGCATCGCGCTGCTCGCCGACGAAGCTCGGGATGCCGGCGTCACGATCGGCCTGGAGTTCTGCAACCGGTATGAGACCAACGTGTTGAACACGACGGACCAGACGCTGCAGTTCATCGAGGAATGTGGACGCGAGAACGTGGTCGTCCACCTGGACACCTATCACATGAACATCGAGGAGTTCTCCTTCCGCGACGCCGTGCTGGCGGCCGCGGCTGCGGATCGGCTGGGTTATGTACACGTCGGCGAGTCGCATCGTGGTCAGCTCGGCACGGGCACGGTGCCGTGGGGGGAGTTCTTCGCTGCGCTCCGCGAGGTGGACTACTCCGGCACGATCACCTTCGAGTCGTTCTCCTCGGCGGTGGTCCACCCCACCCTCTCCTCTGCCCTGTCGATCTGGCGGAATCTCTGGGAGGACTCGATGGACCTGGCAACCGGGGCACACGCTTTCATGGAGGGACACCTGGCCGGCTCATCGTCATGATCGTCGAAGCTCGATGTATTCGCGGCGGAAGGAGTTGGGGACATGTCGCCGAGCGGAAGCGACGTCACGCCACCTCTCGCGAGGCGGATCGACCGCTCCTCACCCATGCCGTACTACCACCAGCTCAAGCAGTTCATCGTCGCTGACATCGCCGAGAAGCATCGGCGGCCGGGGGACCGGTTGCCCGGGGACCACGCCCTGTGCTCCATGTACGACGTGTCCCGGACCGTGGTCAGGCAGGCGCTCAGCGAGCTCGAGGTGGAGGGGGTGATCATCCGCGACAAGGGACGCGGCACGTTTGTGGCGCCCGCGCGGGCGGAGGAGGGCCTGATCGCCAGCCTCACGGGACTCTATGAGGATGTGGCCGCTCGCGGACTCCCCCTCCGCAGCCAGGTGAAGAAGATCGGGGTGGTCCCGGCAGACGACAGCCAGGCTGCGGCACTGGGGATCCCGGTGGGCGATTCGGTCGTCCACATCGAACGGCTCCGGTTCGTCTCCGAGGAGCCCTCGGTGTTCGCGGTGACCGACGTACCGCTGTGGGTCGCACCGGGGTTGCAGCACGAAGATCTCACCGACCGTTCCCTGTACCACGTGCTGGAGCAGCAGTTCGGAGTGCGCCTGGTACGGGGCCGTCGTACGGTCGAGGCCGCGCGGGCAGGGACACGTCTGGCGCGACTCCTCGGCATTCGACCAGCCGACCCGCTCCTCGTCCTGCGCAGCATCTCGATCGGCGAGGCGGACCGTCCGGTGGAGAGCTTCGTCGCCTTCCATCGTGCTGACCGGAGCCGGTTCGAGGTGGACCTGCAACGCCGGGACTCGAACCACCGGGGCAATCCGCTGATCGTCATCACGGACGACACCTGAGCGGTCGTGACGCCGGCGGGTCCTGCTGCGCCACGGACCGCCATCGCTCGTGGCGGAGTGCTTGGCCGTGGGTCCTCACATGCCGGGCTCCTGGCTGGTGCGGCGCCTCACTTGTACCGGTCAGGTCCCGCGCCGCGTGGTCTCCGCGGCGGCTTCTCCGCGTGCGGGGGCATGGTCGGCCTCACCGACGGGGCGGTCACCGCGCTTGCGCAGGGTCAGCGCCAGGACACCGGCAGCCAGCAGGCAGAGGGCAAGGAACACCGACGTGCTCCGGAAGCTGCCGCTGACGTCTTGCAGCCAACCGCCGACGTACGGGCCGACGAAGCCGCCGAGGTTCCCCAGGGCGTTGATGAAGCCCATGGCGACCCCGGCCAGGGCGACGGGCACCGCACGCGAGGCGGTGGCCCAGAACGGACCGTCGTAGGCCAGCGCTCCGCCCATCGCGATGCTGATCAGCGCGATCGCGAGCACCGGGACCGAGGTACCGACGTACACCGAGATCACGAGCGTGACGGCTCCGACCAGCATGGCCAGGAAGACGTAGCGCGAGTAGCGCCCGGATCGGTCGGCGGCCTTGGCGTTGTACCAGAGGCCGATCATCGCCGCGATGTAGGGGATCGCGGTGACCAGGCCGACCTGCCAGATCGCGCCGCCGGTGATGTGCTCCACCACGGTGGGCAGCCACGTGTTCAGTCCGTAGAAGCCGATCTGGATGAGGAAGTAGATCGCGGTGAGGCGCAGCACGACGGAGCTGCTGACCACGTCACGCAGGCCGCGGTGCTCCTGCGGGGTGTCGGCTCGATCGGCCTCCAGCGCGGACTCGATGTAGTCACGCTCCTCCGGCGAGCACCACGGGGCTTCGCGCGGTCGGTCGGCGACCAGCAGCCACCACAGTGGCGCCGCGATCACGAACGGGAAGAGGCCCTCGATGATGAAGAGCCAGCGCCAGTCCGCGAAGCTGAGGATCCAGCCGGAGAGCGGGGCGGTGATGATCGACGCGATCGCGATGTTCATGATCCAGAAGCCGTAGGCGCGGGCTCGTTCCGCGGCGGGGAACCAGTGGCTGATCAGCACGAGGATTGCCGGCCAGATGCCCGCCTCGGCGACCCCGAGGAAGAAGCGCACCACGCACAGCATGGCGAAGCTCTGCACGAAGCCCATGGCCACGGCCAGGCAGCCCCAGACCAGGACCATGATGCCGACAAACTTCTTCGCGCTCCAGTGCTCGGCCAGGTGGCCGCCCGGGATCTGCAGGGTCAGGTACCCGATGAAGAAGATGCCGGCCGCCAGGCCCTGCTGGGCCTTGTCGATGCCGAGGTCGTGGTGCAGGCCGCCCAACGCGAACCCGATGTTGGTCCGGTCCATGAAGGAGATGATGTAGACGAGGATCGCGATCGGGATCAGTCGAACCCAGCGCGTCCGGCCGACAGGGGTGGTCGGGGCGCTCGTGGTGCTTCCCATGCTGTTCACTCCGGAACTCTCCGTGGACGGGTTGTCGGGGTCATGCTTGTCATGCCTGGCCTGCTGCCTGCCGTACGGCGCGAACCCGCTCTTCTGCGCCGATGAGCGGATGGTCGGCCGCCTTCTGCCGCAGTGCAGCGATCGCGGCCTCACTGTCCGCCTCGTGCGCGGACCACTCGTGGGCGAACGCGCCGGAGAGGATGTCGTCGGCCAGCACGCCGGAGAACTTCTCCTTCAACGTGTCCACGAGGTCGGCCGAACGGGACAGGCCGCGCAGCTGGCCGAACTGACTGGTGCGGGAGTGGGTGGTCAGCTGCCCGAGCAGGCCGAGCCGGGCGGCGCGCTCGAAGACCTCCGACGGCTCGCCGGAGAGGTACATCTCGTCGACGATGGCCACGTCGTTGAAGCCGGCCCCGTGCAGTACCTCGAAGGCGGCCTGCAGCAAGGCGAAGATGGTCGGCCAGATCGCCTGCTCACTGAACAGGTCCAGGGCCGCCTCCTCCCGGGCGCTGGAGGCCACCGCGCCGTGTGCGGTGACCCCGATGCCCCGGGCGATGGCCTGGGCTACCGAGTCCGCCTCGCCGGTGGCGTCGTGCTCCACCGAGAGCAGGCACGGGAAGCCGACGCCCTCGCGGTACTGCTTGCGGACGCCCTCGCCGATCATCCGCGGCGCCACCATCACCACGTTGGTCTCGGCGGGCAGGTCGAGCAGGTCGAAGGTCACGCAGTATCCCGAGGCGACGACCAACGTGGCGCCGTCGGTGAGTACCGGCGCGACCTGACGAGTGAACACCTCCGGTTGCACCTCGTCGGGGATGAGCAGCAGAAGTACGTCGGCCGCGGCCGAGGCCTCGTCGATGGGCCGCACGTCGAACCCTGCGGCACGGGCGCGTTCGGCGTACTCGTCGTCGCGGTTGCCGACCAGCACGGACACGCCGGAGTCGCGGAGGTTCTGGGCCTGGGCGTGCCCCTGGTTGCCGTAGCCGATGATCGCGACTGTCTTGCCGGCGAGTGCACCGAGGTCGGCGGCCGTGGGATCGGTCGATGTGGGCACCGCGCCTCCTTCCGAAAGATGACGTAAGCAACTAACTTCAATTGCGTGAACTGTGCATGTCTATGACCGATCGAGGCTGCTGGTCAAGGGTTCCGGGGATGATTTATGCTGAACTGCGCACGATGACCACGCGACTCGGGCTAACCTCGCATCGGCTAGATGCGCACAGTGAGCAGTTCTTGTGGAAGGTGGTGATGGGGTGGGCCCGGCGGTCACCATCGTTGCCGACGACCTCTCCGGAGCGAATGTCACCGGGGCGCTCTTCGCCCGGATGGGCCTGCGCGTGCGTACCGTCACTGCGTCCGCCGCCATGCTCGAGGAGTCGTCCGACCGCCCCACCGGCGAGGCGGACGTCACCGTGGTCACCACCGGCACCCGCACGATGCCGGCCCGAGCGGCCGCCCGGGTGGTCAGCGACATGCTTCGCAGCGCGCCCACCCTGGCCGGCGCACCCCTGCTGGCCAAGCGGGTCGACACCACGCTGCGCGGCCCGGTCGCTGCAGAGCTGGAGGCGCTGCTCTCGTACCGTCGGCAGCCAGGGAGCCGGGTGGTCGCCGTGGCTGCCCCCGCGTACCCGTCGGCCGGCAGGACCACCGTCGACGGCCTCCACCGGCTGCACGGCGTCCCCCTGGCGGACAGCCCGGCCGGACGTGATCCCCTCACGCCCGTCCACTCCTCCCGGGTTGCCGAGCTGCTGACCGCCGGGACCGGGCTGCAATCCGAGGAGCTCGGCCTGGCGCTGCTCCGAGGTGGCCCGAACGCGGCCGAGGTGCTCACCGAGGCGGTGGCACGGGCCGATGTGGTCGTCCTCGACGCCGAGACCGACGGTGACCTGGCCCGCGCCGCCGAGCTGGCTGCACGCGCCCGGCAGGACACCGGCGTTGACATCGTCCCGGTGGACTCCGGTCCGTTCGCCGCCGCCTACAGCGCGGCCCTGGGCCTGGTGCCGCAGCGGTCCGAGGCGCCCGTGCTGCTCGTGGTCGGCAGCGTCGCCGAGCCGACCACCCGCCAGGTCGAGAAGGCGGTCGAGTCGCTCGGCACCTGCGTCGTCGACGTGGACCCCGAGCGGGACGTCGACGACCTGGTGCGACAGACGCTGCGCCATCTCCGGGGGACCGGCCGCGACCTCTGCTGGAAGGTGGCGGCGCCGGGGGCCGGACTCGATGCACGGGTTGCCGCAAGGATCCCGCGGACCCTGGGCGTCGCGGCCCGACAGGTGCTGGAGCAGGCGGCAGTCGGTGGCGTGTTCGCCTGCGGCGGCGAGGTGGCAGCAGCGCTGCTCGACGCCCTGGAGGTGCACAGCCTGCAGATCGAGGGTGAGGTCCAGCCGCTCGTGGTCACCGGCCGCGTCCATGGCGGCCCATGGGATCGCCTGCCGGTCATCACCAAGGGGGGTTTCGTGGGCGACGACCGGGCGATCGCTGCCTCGATCGGCCGCCTGCACGAGATGCACGAAGGGCTCTACGGGACAGCAGAGGACAGGAGACGAGATCCGCGATGAACAACCATGACACCCTCCCCACCCTGGCGCTCACGCTCGGTGACCCGGCCGGCATCGGCCCCGAGATCGCCTTACGTACGGCCGCCGAGCCGTCGATCGCGTCGCGGGGCAGGGTGCTGCTGGTCGGCGACCTCGACGTGGTCCGGGAAGCGGCCCGGGTCGCCGGCATCGAGGCCGCGATCGTGGGCGTCGACGATCCGGACGAGGCCAGGTCCGGACCGGACACCGTCCAGGTGCTCGACATCGGGGTCGCGTCGGCTCGCGACATCGAGGTCGGCAGGGTCAGCGCCATCGCCGGGCGAAGCGCCGTGCGGTCGATCGAGACCGCCACCAGCCTGGCGATGGACCGTCGGGTCGACGCCGTGGTGACCGCACCGATCAACAAGGAAGCGATCTGGGCGGCCGGCTCGAAGCACCTCGGCCACACCGAGATGCTGGGCGAGCTCACCGGGGCCAGCCACTCCGACACCATGTTCGTCGTACACGGGCTGAAGATCTTCTTCACCACCCGGCACGTGTCGTTGCTGCAGGCCGTGCAGCAGATCAAGCGTGACCGCGTCGAGGCTTCGATCCGGTCCGCGCTGGTCGCCCTCCGGGTCTTCGGCGCCGCCCGGCCGCGGCTGGCTGTCGCGGCGCTCAACCCGCACGGCGGTGAGAACGGCAACTTCGGGCGCGAGGAGATCGACGAGATCGGGCCGGCGATCGAGGCCGTGGCCGGGGAGGACGCCGAGGTGTTCGGGCCGGTGCCCGCCGACTCGGTGTTCCACCAGGGTGTCGCCGGACGCTATGACGGGGTGCTCTCGCAGTACCACGACCAGGGCCATGTCGCCTCGAAGACGCTGGACTTCGACGGCACCGTCTCGGTGACCGTCGGCCTGCCGATCCTGCGCACGTCGGTCGACCACGGAACCGCCTTCGACATCGCCGGCACGGGGAAGGCCTCGCACCACACCATGCTCGCCGCCGCCGAGGCGGCGGCCGACATGGCCCCGTTCCTCGAGAACATCCGTGCCGCCTACGGTGGCTAGTCGTCGGCAGCAACGGAGCAGGAGGTCACGTGAGCCAGGACGGGTCAGTACCCCGGAACGCCACCCGCCGCCGCCGCGACCGCCTGGTGGATGCGGTCGAGGCCGGTCAGGTGGACATCGTCGAGCTGGCCGCCCGCTTTGCCGTCTCTCCGTCCACGATCCGTCGGGACCTGGCCGCGCTTGCCGGCGCCGGGCGGGTGATGCGCACCTACGGCGGCGCGGTCGGGCGCACCCGGGGTCCCGAGCCGTCGCTACGGGCCAAGGAGCGCCGGCACACCCTGGAGAAGGACGAGATCGGCCAGGTCGCGGCGACGTTGGTGACCCCGGGGGACGTGGTCCTGCTGGACGCCGGGACCACGGTGGGCCGGGTGGCCTGGCACCTGCGTCATCACGAAGACCTCACGGTGGTCACCAACGGGCTGTCGTCACTCATGGCCCTGCACGACGCGCCGCTGGTCGAGGTGATCCTCCTGGGTGGGCGGCTGCGGCGGCCCAACGAGGCCTTCCTGGGACCCGAGACCGACCACGCGTTGCACCGGATCCGGCCCGACATCGCCTTCCTGGGCGCGGACGGGCTCCGGGCCGACCGCGGCCTGAACTGCCCGAGCTCCGAACAGGCCGTGACCAAGGAGCTGATGGCGGCCTCGAGCCGGCAGGCCTGGGTGCTGGCCGATCACCACAAGCTGACCACCGGGCCCTACCCCTACTGGGCACCGATGACCGGCGACGTCGGGGTGGTCACCGACGCGGGTTGCCCCAGCGAGGAGCTGGCACCCTTCACGAAGGCGGGCTGGCGGGTCGAGCTCGCGGCCGCGGGACAGCTGGACGACACGGTGGACGCGGTCGGCTGAGGCAAGGGGGCTGGTCCGTCTTGCGGGTCATCGTGCGCTGCGACGAGCGCGCTCCTCGTACGCCGCCCGGGCGGCCGAGTCGGCCCGGCCCAGCACGTCCTTCGAGTCCGACAGCCTTTCCAGCGCGCCCTGGAGGCGTCGGGGCAGCGTCTGGGTCAGCTTCGTCGGCGCCTGGGTCCAGCGGGGGACCCACATCCTCCCTGCAACGGTGTTCCTCATGGGCACCTCGTCCCTCGTATCTGAAAAGAGTTCCTGTCAGTTTGCGGACGAGGGCGCGGGCCGTCAAGTGCCCGTCGTGCCCGGGTTCGGCGCGCGCTCGTCCTGCACCATCCGGCGCACGGACTTGCGGTCGATCTTGCCGACGCTGGTGAGTGGTACGGCGTCCACGACGACGACCTCGCGCGGGTACTTGTAGCGGGCGAGCCGGTCGCGGGCGAACCCGACCAGCTGCTGGGGAGCGACCTCGGCCCCGGGCACGACGGACACCACGGCCACCACCTCCTCGCCGCTCTTCTCGTCGGGTCGGCCCACACAGGCGGCACCGGTGACGTCGGGATGGGTGAGCAGCACCTCCTCGACGTCGCGGGGGAAGACGTTGAAGCCTCCCCGGATGATGAGGTCCTTGACCCGGTCCACGACGTAGAGGAAGCCGTCCTCGTCGAGCCGGCCCACGTCACCGGTGTGCAGCCACCCGTCGACCACGGTCTCGGCGGTGAGCTGCGGCTCGTTCCAGTAGCCGAGCATCACCCCCGGACCGCGGACGCAGATCTCACCCTCCTGGCCCCGCGGGACCGGACTGCCGGAGGAGTCCCGGATGACGACCTCGGCATGGGGGAGCGGCTTGCCCACGCTGCCCTCACGACGGTCCGCCAGGCTCTCGGCGGCGATCACGGCGCTGGACTCGGTGCATCCGTAGCCCTGCAGAATCGAGACCCCGAGCTCCTGCTCCACGCGCGACTGCAGGGCAGGCAGCAGCGGCGCGCCGCCGGAGCCGAACGACTCCAGGGAGCCCAGGTCGTAGTCCTGGTACGGCTCGGCCAGCAACATCTGCAGCATCGAGGGGACGACCGGGCTGCTCTCGATGCGGTGCTCCTGCACCAGCTCCAGCCAGCCGTGGGGGTCGAACCAGCGCTGCAGCACCGAGACGTGCCGGCGCTCGGAGTGCATCGCTGCGAGCACCACGATCAGCCCGTAGGCGTGGGAGAGGGGGAGCGGGAGCAGGGATCTCGTCGACGTGGTGGTGCGGGCGACCTCGTCGATCCCCCGGGCAGACGTCCACAGCCCGCGGTGGCTCAGCATCACTCCCTTGGCGCGACCGGTGGTGCCGCCGGTGTAGAGCAGGGCGGCCAGGTCGTCGTCGCTGCGCGCCGTGAGGGGGAGGGGAGCGGCCAGTTCCAGCTCGGCGTACGGCACGGCGCCCGGCGCGGTCGGTGCGTCCTCGCCGACCACGACGATCCTCACGTCGAGACCCTCGGCCGCGGCCGTCAGCAGGGGCAGCAGCTCGGGCGTGGCCACGACCGCCTTGACACCGGAGTCGGTGAGGATGTGGCGAAGCTCGGGCTCGGTCTGCAGGAAGATCACCGGTGTCGCCACGGCACCTGCGCGCCAGATCGCCCGGTAGGTGATGAAGACCTCGGGGGTGTTCATCATCAGCACCATGACCCGGTCGCCGGGCGCGATGCCGATGTTGCGAAGCCCTCCGGCCACGCGCAGCGAGCGCTCGTGGATCTCGGTGGAGGTCAGCCATCGCCCCTCGAAGAACAGTGCCTCGTAGTCACCCTGCCGGTCGTGTGACCGCTCGGCCAGCAGGCCGAGGCTGTGCTCGCCGATCTCGCCGCTCATCCCGCCTCCATCCGCTCGACGACTCCCGGCGCGCCCACGGGCGCCGGGACGGTGCGGCGGCAGTCGCACGGCGCGACCGCCCTCACAACCTCTCCAGGTCGAGGGGCTGCCCGTCCCTGGGGAAGGGAAGGGAGTGGAAGTCCAGCGGGGCCACGTAGCCGGGGTCCACCGACCACCGGTGGCCGCGCAGCAGCCGGTGCACGATCGCCTTGACCTCCGCACCGGCGAAGTACATCCCGATGCACTTGTGCACCCCGCCACCGAAGGGCTCCCACGCGAACCGGTGGGACTTGTCCTCGTGCCGTCCCTTGGCGAAGCGCTCGGGGTCGAAGACCATCGGGTTGGTCCAGTACTCCTCCATCATGTGGGAGAACTGCACCCCGACCATGCAGCTGGTCCCGGCCGGGATGCGGACCCCCTCGACCACGGTGTCCTTCACGGTCTGGCGCACCAGCACCGTCACCGGTGCACGCAGCCGTAGCGCCTCCTTCATCACCAGGTCCAGCGACACCAGGCCGTCGGTCAGCTCGGCGAAGGAGGGCTGTTCGCCCAGGGCGAGCGACTCCTCGCGGCAGCGCTGCTGCCACTCGGGGTGCTGGCCCAGGAACTGCAGCATCGTCGAGGTCGTGATGGTGGAGGTGTCGTGGGCGGCCATCATCAGGAAGACCATGTGGTTGACGACGTCCTGGTCGGTGAACCGCTCGCCGTCGTCGGTCTCGATGTGGCACAGCACCGAGAAGATGTCGTCGGTCCCGGTGGCTCGTCGCGAGGGCAGGTAGTCCCCGAGGAACTGCTCCAGCACCCGCCGTCCCCGGAACCCCCGGCCCCAGCGGGTGAAGGGTACGTCGGCGCGCACGATGCCGGCGGCGGCCTGCACGCAGGCGATGAACGCGCGGTTGACCCGCTCCATCTCGGCACGCGAGGTGCTCTCGGCACCGCCCATGAAGATGTCCGCCGCGATGTCCAGGGTGAGCTGCTTCAGGGCAGGGTGGGCCTTGAAGTCGTGGTCGGAGTCCCAGGCGGCCATGCCCCGGGCGATGGCGGGATGCATCCGGTCGGCGTACGCCTCGAGCCGGTCCCGGGTGAAGGCGGCCTGCATGATCCGCCGATGGGCCTTGTGCTCGTCGAAGTCGATCAGCATCAGCCCGCGGTGGAAGAACGGCCCGACGATCTTGGTCCAGGCCGGTTCGTTCGCGAACGCCTTGTCCTTGTTGACCAGTGCCTGGCCGCAGGCGTCCGGACCGAGCAGCACCGCAACCGTCTCGTTGACCCCCCTCATCGGCGACACCGGCCCGTAGGTCTCCCACTGGTGGCGCATCAGTGCCATCGGGTCCCTGGCGTAGTCGAGGATCCGGCCCACCACGGGGAGGCCACGATCCTCCCTGCGCAGCGGCGGCATCGGCCGCGACGGTTCGCCGGCGGCGTCTGGCGGTTCGTTGCGGGAGGCCTCGATGGCCATGGCCAGGGCTCCTCGGGTCGACGGCCGTGGACGGTCCACTCCCCAGGCAGCATGATTCAGGAAAGGCGCATTGTCAATATTTCTCGCCGGCCGCCTCGGCATGAGACGCTGACCACATGGCTGTGCGTTCCGGGAAGTACCGTGGCGTGCCGGCGGAGCAGCGCGTCGCCGAGCGTCGAAGTCGCCTGCTCGATGCCACCCTGCAGGTGTGGGCCGACCCGGAGGTCACCACCACCGTGACCGGCATCTGTGCAGCGGCCGGGCTCAGCGAGCGGTACTTCTACGAGAGCTTCCGCAACATCGACCAGGCCCTGACCGCGGTGCTGGACCAGATCGCGGCGGAGATCGAGGAGGCATCCTCGAATGCCGCCGAGCGCACCGAGGGCGACCCGGTGGCCAGGGTCCGGGCCTCGGTGCTGGCGTTCGTGGAGCTGCTCACCGCCCAGCCGCACAAGGGCCGGGTGGCGATCATCGAGGCCGGTGCGATCCCGGCACTTCGCCACCGTCGTACCCAGCTGCTGCGCCATTTCGCGCACCGGTCCGCCGAGGAGGCGCGGGAGCTGCTCGGACTGTCGCCCGGCAACGAGCGCTTCGACGAGGTCGCGGGCCTGCTGTTCATCGGCGGCATGGCCGAGCTGATCACGGCCTGGCTGGACGGGTCGCTCGAGGTCACCTCGGAGGAGATCGTGGACTCGGCCACCAAGAGCTTCCTCGGGCTCTACTCCTGACCGGCCGCAGCCGGCCAGACTCCGGAGCCGGCCGGAGCATCAACATCCTCGTGTTGGGTACCGTGCGGTTGATGGCGGACTCCGCACCAGAGCAACCAGATGACCGCGACGAATCCGTGGCGCGCGAGCACGACGAGGATCCCCGCGACGCCGCCCGGCGGTCACCGTCGAGCCAGTCGCCCTGACTCCCTGGCTGCTGCCGTGGCGACGTTTGGGTTTCCGGTAGTTGGGCACGCGGGAAGCGCGGTGCAGCCCTTCGCCTGCGGGGCGGGAGGGTGCTCCCTGGGTGGAGACGGGGCACGACCCTGCCCGGGCGTGGGGCTGGGCGGCGTTGCGTAGGCGAGGAGGAGCCGAGGAGAAGCATGGAGGCTCGCGCTTCCGGTCCCTGGGGCGAGACCGAGACGGCTCTCGCGGGGTTCGACCAGGCCGCGGTCGTGGTCGCGGTCCTGGAGGGTCCCGACCACCGGGTCGCGGTCCTGAACCGCGCGGCCCGGCAGATGGCGGGTGGCCGCGACCTGTTCGGGCACCCGATCCGCGAGGTGCCGCCCGAGCTGGCGCCGCGAGAGCTGCTGCCCCGGTACGACGAGGTCTACCGGACCGGCACCCCTTTCATGGCCCAGGAGTGGCGCATCGACCGGCCCGGCCCCGACGGGCGGACCCGGCCGGAGTACCTCACCTTCATGCTGCTGCCCTGGCGTGACGCCGACGGCGAGATCGCGGGCGTGATCGCACAGGGCTACGACGTCACCGAGGAGGTCCGGGACCGTGTCTTGGCCTACCACCGCGCCGAGGAGGCCGAGGACCTGGTCACGTCCATGCAGGACGCGCTGCTGCCCGGCACCCTGCCGCTGCTACCCGGCCTCGACATCGCCGCGCGCTACCTGATCGCCTCCGAGGAGGGTGCCTCGGGCGGGGACTGGTTCGACGCGGTGCTGCGACCCGGGGGTCGGGTGGCGCTGGTCGTCGGCGACGTCGTCGGCCACGGTGTGACCGCCTCGGCGGTGATGGGGCAGCTGCGGGCCGTGCTGCACGCGCAGCTGCTGGGGGAGGGCGACCTGGCCGGGGCCTTCGGCGTGCTGGAGAGCTTCGCACGCAACAACCCCGACGCCCACGCGGCCACGATCTGCGTGGTCGAGCTCGACGTCGCCACCGGGTCGGTCGACTACTGCACCGCCGGCCACCCACCGCCCCTGGTCGTGACGGGCTCGGGGGAGTACCGCTTCCTCGCGCCGACCGGTGCGGGGCCGCTGGCCACCGGCGGCGGGTTCACGGTGGCGCGCGAGCAGCTGCGGCCCGACGACCTGGTGCTGCTCTACACCGACGGCGCGGTGGAGCGCCCCGGGCGCACGGTCGCGCAGAACATCGGCGAGCTGGCCAGGGTCGCCGGGGACTCGACGATCGGCCGGGTCGGGCAGGGCCGCGGCCGGGGCCACGCCGTGGAGCGGGTCTGCGAGGTCACCCTCGAGGTGCTCACCCGGATCAGCGGGTACGCCGACGACATCACGCTGCTGGCCGCCCAGCGGGTGCCACGCATTGCTCCGCTGTCCCTCAGGCTCGACGCCGAGCCGGGCGTGGAGGCGCGGGTCCGTGCGGAGCTGGACACCTGGCTCGGCGCCCTCGATGTGCGGCTGCTGGACTCGATCGTGGCACAGCACGCCGTGGGAGAGCTGGTCAGCAACGTCGTCGACCACGCCTACCGTGACCGAGCGCCGGGACCGGTCGAGGTCGAGGCGCACGTCGACGCGACCGGCCGGCTGGTGGCCACCGTGGCCGACGCCGGTCGGTGGCGCGACCCGGACCCGGAGCCCTCGGCCCGCGGCAACGGCCTGGCGCTGGCCCGCGGACTCGCGGACGAGCTGGCCGTGGTGCCCGGCCCGGAGGGCACCCGGGCGGTGCTCCGGCACCGTCTGGCGCGCCCGGCGGAGATGATGGCCGACCGGTCCCCGCATGCCGACCGCGGTCGTCCGGCCGCGACTCCGCCGTACTCGGTGAAGACGCGGCACGGCGGCCTGACCGTGACCGGCCCGCTGGACCCGGACAACGTGGAGGACCTGCGCGGGGAGGTGCTGGCTGCCGGCCACGGCGGTGCCGGTCCGGTGCGCATCGACCTGGTCGGGGTGACCCACCTGGGCAGCGCGGCGGTGCAGATGCTGCACGAGCTGCGGCGCGACGGGGTCGCGCTCACGCTCCTGGCCCCGGCCGGCTCGGTCGCCCAGCACGTCCTCGAGCTGGTCCGGCTGCCCTACCGGAGCACCTCGTAGTCGTCGGTCCGGAAGCGCGCCGTGCGCAGTCGGTACTCCAGCGGCAGCCTCGGCCAGTTCGTGGTGACCCGCCCGCCCGTCGTGCGGTACCAGCTGTTGCACTGCGACCAGACCCCGTCGACGAGGCGCTCCTGGATCCGTGCGTCGTACGCCGCCTCCACCTCGGGCCGCACCACCATGGCGCCGCCCGCAAGGGCGTCGACCGCCCGGGCGACGTACCGGGCCTGGCTCTCCAGCATGTACACGATCGAGCCGCTGCCCAGGTTGGTGTTCGGCCCGTACATCACGAACATGTTCGGGAAGTTCGGCACCGAGATGCCCAGGTAGGCCCGGGCACCGTCCCGCCACTGGTCGTGCAGGTCCACGCCACCACGGCCGCGGATGCGCAGCGGGGCGAGGAACTCGGTGGCGGTGAAGCCGGTGGCGTGGATGATCACGTCGAGCTCGCGCTCGCGACCGTCGGCGGTGCGCACGCCGCCCGGCGTGATCTGCTCGATGCCGGTGGTGACCAGCTCGGCGTTGGGCCGGCCGAGGGCCGGCAGGTAGTCGTTGGAGAACAGGATCCGCTTGCAGCCGATCGGGTACGACGGCCACGCCCTGGCGAACAGCGCCGGGTCGGGTGCGCCCTTGCGCATGTGCGCGCGGCTGAGCGCCCGCACGGCACGGTGCAGCGCCTTCGAGTACAGCAGCGCGACGCCGAGGGCCTCGCTGATCCCGAACCAGGCGCCGCGCTCGGCCTTCTGGGTGACCGGCAGCCGCTCGAAGACCCGGTGGTGGGCGGCGGAGAACTCGGTGTCCATCCGTGGCACCAGGTAGGGCGGGGTGCGCTGGAACACGGTCAATGACCGCACCCGGGGCTGGATCTCCGGCACCAGCTGCACCGCGCTGGCACCGGTGCCGATCACCCCGACGCGGCTGCCGTCCAGCTCGACACCGTGGTCCCAGCGGGCGGAGTGGAACGACGGGCCCGCGAAGCTGTCCCGGCCCTCGATCGCCGGGTAGCTCGGCCGGGACAGCAGCCCGACCGCGGGGACCAGCACGTCGGCCTCGACCGTCTCGCCGTGCGCCAGGTGCACCCGCCAGACCCGGTCGCGGTCACAGAACTCGGCGCCGGTCACCTCGGTGCCGAGCCGCAGGTGCCGCCGGATGTCGTACTCGTCGGTGACCCGTTCGAGGTAGGCGAGGATGTCCGGCTGTGCGGCGTACCGGCGCGGCCACCGCGGGTTGGGCTCGTAGGAGAACGAGTAGTAGGGCGAGGGCACGTCGCAGGCCGCACCCGGGTAGGTGTTCTCCCGCCACACCCCGCCGACGCGGTCGGCCTTCTCGAACACCGTGATGTCGTGGTGGCCGGCGCGCTTCAGCTCGATCGCGGCGGCCAGGCCGCCGAATCCGGAGCCGATGACCGCGATCCGGGGAGACGACATGGCACCATCCTGCCCGACCGGCGTCGGCGGGCTACGGTGGACCGATGCCGTACGACGACGCAGCGCGCGACCCCGCCGGGGAGGTGGTGGGGATCTGCCGCGACCTGGTCCGGATCGACACCACCAACGCCGGGGACGCCGAGGGCCCGGGAGAGCGCAAGGCGGCCGAGCACGTCGCGACGCTGCTCGACGAGGTGGGCATCGAGTCCGAGCTGTACGAGTCCGACCCGGGACGCACCTCGCTGGTGGCGCGCTGGGGCGGTACCGACCCCGACGCCGAGCCCCTGCTGGTGCACGGCCACCTGGACGTGGTGCCGGCCCGCGCCGGGGACTGGACGCACGACCCGTTCGGCGGCGAGGTGGTCGACGGCCAGCTGTGGGGTCGCGGCACGGTGGACATGAAGGACTTCGACGCGATGCTGCTCTCGGTGGTGCGGGCGCGCGCTCGCGCAGGGGAGCAGCCCGCGCGCCCATTGGTGCTCTGCTTCACCGCGGACGAGGAGGCCGGCGGCGCGAAGGGCGCGGGCTGGCTGGTCGACCACCACCCCGAATGGTTCGAGGGCTGCCGCGTGGCCGTCGGCGAGGTCGGCGGCTTCAGCGCCACCGTCCGGGGCCGCCGGATCTACCTGGTCGAGGCGGCCGAGAAGGGCATGGCCTGGGTGCGGCTGGTCACCCGCGGCCACGCCGGCCACGGGTCCATGCAGCACCCCGACAACGCGGTCACCCGGCTGGCGGCCGCGGTCGCCCGGATCGGGGAGCACCGCTGGCCGGTGCGGCTGACCCCGACCATGCGCACGCTGCTGGCCTCGGTCGGGGAGCTCGCCGGCACCGAGGCAACGCCCGAGAACGCCGAGGAGCTGGTGGCCGAGTTCGGCTCCGCGAGCCGGATGGTGGGTGCGGTGATCCGGAACACCACCAACCCGACGATGCTGGCCTCGGGCTACAAGGTGAACGTGGTGCCCGGCGAGGCGGTCGCGCACGTGGACGGACGGTTCCTGCCCGGCCACGAGGAGGAGTTCTGGGACACCCTGCGTCGGCTCGCCGGCGACGGGGTGGAGGTCACCGCGGACCTGGACATGCCCGGGCTGGAGACGACGTACGCCGGCCGGGAGGCCGAGGCGATGACCGCCTCGCTGCTCGAGGCAGACCCCGAGGCGATGGTGGCGCCGTACCTGATGAGCGCGGGCACCGACGCGAAGCACTTCGACCGGCTCGGCATCCGGGCGTTCGGGTTCACGCCGCTGCGGCTGCCCGCCGACCTGGACTTCACGGCGCTGTTCCACGGCGTGGACGAGCGCGTCCCGGTCGACGCCCTGGAGTTCGGCGCCCGGGTCTTCGACCGGTTCCTGGACCGGATCTGACCGGTGGGCCCGGCTCAGACCACGACCAGGGCCGGCCGCTGCCGGATGATCTTGCGACGCAGCACCACCCGGCGGGTGCCGTCGGGAGTCAGCCGCAGCCGGTCGAGCTCCCAGCCGCCGCGCTCGGCCCGGTCGGTCAGCACGCGAGTGACCACGTTGCGCGAGGTCTCTCGGCTGATCGTGAGCTTCTCGAACTCGTACTCCACGCCGGGCCGCAACGCCCGGCGTGGCTGCTTGGGCGGACGTGCCATGGGAAGGATCATGCCGAATCGGCGGACACGTCGTCCAGAGCCGCGGTGATCTCGGCCGGCAGCTCACACTCCTCGACGGCCAGGGCGCCCTTCAGCTGCGCGGCGGTGCGCGCGCCCAGGAGCGGCGCGGTGACGCCGGGCCGGTCGCGGACCCAGGCGAGTGCGACCTCCAGCGGGGACCAGTCCAGCCCCTCGGCCGCGCGGGCCACCGCCTCCACGATCCGCTCGGACCGCTCGCCCATCACCCGGCCCACGAACGAGGAGAAGTGGGGGGAGGCGGCCCGGGAGTCCGCCGGCACGCCGCCGCGGTACTTGCCGGTGAGGATGCCCCGGCCGAGTGGGGACCAGGCCAGCACGCCCATGCCGAGGGCCTGTGCGGCCGGCACCACCTCGGTCTCGGATCTCCGGTTGACCAGGGAGTACTCGACCTGGTTCGAGGCCAGCAGCGTCCGCCCCGGCACGGCCCGCTGCCAGGTGGCGGCCCGGGCGCTCTGCCACCCGTTGTAGTTGGAGATCCCGACGTACGAGGCCCGGCCGGTGCTCACCGCGTGGTCGAGCGCGGCCAGGGTCTCCTCGAGCGGTACGTCGTCGGCCCAGGTGTGCACCTGCCAGAGGTCGACGTGGTCGACCCGGAGGCGGCGCAGGGACTCGTCGAGGCTGTGGAGCAGGGCACGCCGGGAGACGTCCACGACCCGTTCGCCGGCACGCCGGCCGATCCCGGCCTTGGTGGCGAGCACGACGTCCTCGCGCGGCACCACGTCGCCGAGCAGCGACCCGATCAGCCGTTCGGAGTCACCGTCGGTGTACCCCGACGCGGTGTCGAGCAGCGTGCCGCCGGCCTCCACGAACGCCTCCAGCTGCTCGCGGGCCTCGTGCTCGTCGGTGTCGCGTCCCCAGGTCATCGTGCCCAGCCCCAGCCGGGACACCTTCAGCCCGGTGCTGCCCAGGAAGCGTTGCTGCATGGCGCCCACTCTATGAGAACCGGACCGCGGAGCCCGCCCGTCGTGCCTGCGGCGCGGCGTACGGGGTGCGTAGGCTCGGCCGCCATGAACTACTTCGATGCCGTCGTGCTCGGCATCGTCGAGGGGCTCACCGAGTTCCTGCCCGTCTCGAGCACCGGGCACCTCACCATCGTCGAGAGGGTGCTGGGCCTGGACGTGGCCGACCCCGCCGTGACCGGGTTCACGGGGGTGATCCAGATGGGGGCGGTCGTCGCGGTGATCGTCTACTTCGCCCGGGACATCTGGCGGATCGCCCACGCCTGGCTGCTCGGACTGGTGCGTGCGGAGTACCGCGGCAGCTTCGACCACCGGATGGGGTGGTACGTGATCGTGGGCACGATCCCGATCGGCGTCGTGGGGCTGCTGGCCAGGGGCTTCGTCAGGCACGACCTGCGCTCGCTGTGGGTGGTTGCGCTCGCGCTGATCGGGTGGAGCGCGGTGATGTGGGTCGCCGAGCGTGCCGGGCGGCAGGCCCGTCACGAGCGTGAGCTCGGCATACGCGACGCCGTCGTGGTCGGCGTGGTGCAGGTGGCCGCCCTGGTGCCCGGGGCGTCCCGGTCCGGAGCGACGATCTCGGCCGGGCTGCTGCGCGGCCTGGACCGGGTGGCCGCGACCCGGCTGAGCTTCCTCCTGTCGATCCCGGCGCTGCTGGCTGCCGGGCTGTTCGAGCTCGGGGACGTGGTGTCGGGGACGATCGGGGCGGGGGAGACGGCAGTCGGGACCGTGGTGAGCTTCGTGGTCGCCTACGCCGCGGTCGCGTGGTTCCTGAGGTTCGTCGGCCACCACAGCATCGGCCGGTTCGTGCCCTACCGGGTGTGCCTGGGGCTGGCCCTGGTCGGCTTGCTGGCGAGCGGTGCGACGAGCGCCACCTGAAGCTACAGCCAGCCGGCCCGCCGGGCGATGACCCAGATGACCAGCACGCTGGCGGCCATCAGCACCAGCGCATAGGGATAACCGAGGCTCCAGTGCAGCTCGGGCATCTTGCCGAAGTTCATCCCGTAGATGCCGGCAACCACCGTGGGGGCGGCGAACATGCCCACCACGACCGAGATCTTGCGCATGTCGTCGTTCTGCTGGATGGAGATCTGCGCCATGTGCGCGTCGAAGGCGCTGGACAGCAGCGAGTCCAGCGAGTCGATGGTCTCGGCCACCCGGGCGAGGTGGTCACCGACGTCCCGGAAGTACGGGCCCACCTCGGGGTGGGCTCCCGGGACCGCACCCGTGACGAAGCGGCTGATCGGGTCCCGCAGCGGGATCACCGCGCGTCGCATCTCGGACAGCTCGCGCTTGAGGACGTAGATCCGGTTGGCGTCGTTGCTGCGTACGTCGGAGAACACCGAGTCCTCGACCTCGTCGACGTCCTCGACCAGGCTGGCGGCGACCTCCTCGTAGTGGTCGACGATCGCGTCGCACACCGCGTACACCACCGAGATCGGTCCCTTGGACAGCACCTGCTCCATGCCCTCGAGCCCCATCCGGGCCTCGTGCAGCCGGCCACCGGCCCCGTGGCGGACCGTGATGACGAACCGGGGGCCGAGGAAGGCGTTGACCTCCCCGGTCTCCACGGCGTCGCTCTCGTCGACGTACCACAGCGTCTTGAGCACCAGGAACAACGACTCGTCGTACCGCTCGAGCTTGGGGCGCTGGTGCGCCCGCAGGGCGTCCTCCACCGCCAGCGGGTGGAGCTCGTAGAGGTGGGCGACCTGGTTGAGCTCGTCGGCGGTCGGGTCGTGCAGGCCAACCCAGACGAAGTCGTCGACCTCCTCCACCTGCGCGCGGACCCCGGCCAGATCGGACGGCGGCAGGCCGGAGTCGACCCGTTGCCCGTTCCGGTACAACGCGTTGTCGACGATCACGCGCCCACGGTAGGCAGCGGGTCACTCGCAGGTGCGTAGGCTCACCGCATGTCCCTCGCTTCGCTCCTCAACGCGACGCCACCGACTCGGTAGGTTCGCCGCGTGCCCATTCTGATCCTTGCCCGGCACGGCCGGACCGCGGCCAACGCGGACGGCACCCTCGCGGGCCGGACCCCCGGGGTCGGCCTGGACGAGCGCGGCCGGGAGCAGGCGCGCGCCGCGGCCGCCCGCCTCGAGGGCCTGCCGCTGTCCGCGGCCGTGTCGAGCCCACTGGAGCGGTGTCGGCAGACGGCCCGGCTGCTGCTCGCGGGCACGGGGCTGCGTGCCACCCCCGACAGCCGGCTGACCGAGTGCGACTACGGTGACTGGACCGGGGAGCCGCTGAAGACGCTGGCACGCCGCAAGGAGTGGCGCACCGTCCAGGGCCAGCCCTCGGCTGCCCGGTTCCCCGGCGGTGAGTCCCTGTCCGCGATGTCGGCCCGTGCCGTGGCCGCGGTCCGCGACCACGACACCACCGTCGCCCGGGACCACGGGCCCGAGGCGGTCTGGCTGGCGGTCTCACACGGCGACATCATCAAGGCGGTCCTGGCCGACGCCCTCGGCCTGCACCTGGACTCCTTCCAGCGCATCGTCGTCGGGCCCGGGAGCCTCTCGGTGGTCCGCTACACCGGGCAGCGGCCCTACGTGGTCGCGACGAACACGGTCGCGGGGTCCCTGCGCGACCTGAGGCCGCCGCGTCGCCGCCGGCGTCGTGGCGAGGACGCCGCCGTGGGCGGCGGGTCCGGGACCGGCGCCGGATCTGGTTAGTCTCGACCCATGCCACCTGTCGTGCACGGATTCGATCCGCCGGACCGCTTCGTCGCCGGTACCGTCGGCACGCCGGGCCAGCGCACCTTCTTCCTGCAGGCCCGGGCCGGGAAGCGCCTCACCAGCGTCTCGCTGGAGAAGCAGCAGGTGGAGATCCTGGGGGAGCGGGTCGCCGAGCTGCTCGACGAGGTGGGTGGGCCCGAGACCGTCGGCCAGCCCGACACCGAGCCGCTGGACCAGCCCATCGAGGACGAGTTCCGGGCGGGCACCATCACGCTGTCCTGGGACGAGGGCGGTCGGCGGGTGGTCATCGAGGTGTTCCCGGTGACCGACCAGACGGTCACCGTCGAGACCGACGAGGAGTCCCTGATGGAGCTCCCGCTGGACGAGCCGGAGCCGGACGAGGTGCTGCTGGTCCGGCTGCCGCCGGACATGGCCCGGGGCTTCGCCACCCGGGCGCAGACCCTGGTCGCGGCCGGCCGCGAGCAGTGCGCCTTCTGCGGCGGACCGATCGACCCGACCGGACACATCTGCCCCCGGGCCAACGGTCACCGGCGCAGCCCATGAGCGCCGGGCCGCTTCGCGGGGCCGGGATCGACCCCGACGCCGTACGGCGGCTCGACCGGACCCCGCTGGTGCCGCTGGGCCGGATCCTGCCCGCCTCGAACCAGACCTTCCTGTGCAGCCTGGGGCCCGACGGCCCCCGCGTGGTCTACAAGCCGGTCGACGGGGAGCGGCCGCTGTGGGACTTCACCGAGGGCACCCTGGCCGGACGGGAGTACGCCGCCTGGCTGGTCTCGGAGTGCCTCGGCTGGCACGTGGTGCCGCCCACGCTGCTGCGGACCGGACCCGAGGGTGTCGGGATGGTGCAGCTGTGGTGCGAGCCCGACCCCGACCAGGCGCCGGTCGACGTGGTGCCGGTCGACCAGGTCCCGGCGGGTTACCGTCACGTGATCGACGCGGTCGACGGAGCGGACCAGCCGGTGGCCCTGGTGCACGAGGACACCGCGACGCTGCGCCGCATGGCGGTGTTCGACATCGTGGTCAACAACACCGACCGCAAGGGGGGCCACGTGCTGCCCATGACCGACGGCCACCGGTACGGCGTGGACCACGGGGTGTGCTTCCACGCCGAGGACAAGCTGCGCACGGTGCTGTGGGGCTGGGCCGGTGAGCCGCTGACCGGCGACGAGTCCGGCGACGTACGGCGCGTCCACGAGGACGCCGCCCTCGACCGCGCACTGGCCGAGCACCTGACCGGGCTGGAGCGCGAGATGCTGCACCGGCGCTGCGAGCGGCTGCTCGCGGCGGGACGGTTCCCGGAGCCGTCGCACGGCTGGCCGCCGATCCCGTGGCCACCGTTCTGAGCTCGGCTCCGCCCTACCGGCCCGGCTGGTGGGGCAGCACCTCGCCGGCCAGCTCGGCCACGGCGCTGCGCAGGTCGGCCAGCTCCGAACGTCCCGCGTCGGTGATGGTGTAGACCCGCCGGGCCCGTCCACCGCTCACCTCCGGGACGCTGGAGAGCAGCCCTGCGCGCTCCAGCCGGTGCAGCAGCGGGTAGAGCGTGCCCGGGCTGATGGTGTAGCCGTGCCGGGCGAGCTCCTCGGCCATCCAGGCGCCGTGCACGCTGCCCTCTGCGGCGTGGTGCAGCACGTGCACCACGACGGCGCCGCGGACGAAGTTCCTCACCACCTGCATATCGACAGACGATATCCTATTTCGATACCATTGGCGGAGAGCACACCGGAAGAGAGGCGAGGACCATGGCCACGGTCCGCTACATCGTCGATGACGTGGATGCGTCGATCGACTTCTACTGCCGCCACCTGGGGTTCCGCGAGGTGATGCACCCGGCCCCGCCGTTCGCGATGCTGGCCCGGGACGACCTGCGCTTCGCGATCGTGGCCCCGATCCCGACCGGGCACCCCGGCGGCGGCTCGCGTCCGATGTCCGACGGGACCACCCAGCAGCCGGGCGGCTGGAACCGCTTCATGCTGGAGGTCTCCGACGTCGAGGCCATGGTCGCCGACCTGCGCGGCAAGGGGGTGTCGTTCCGCAGCGACGTCGTCACCGGGGTCGGCGGCAAGCAGGCGCTGGTCGAGGACCCCTCGGGAAACCTCGTGGAGCTGTTCGAGCCGATCCTCCCCGAGGCGCACGAGAGCGCGACCCTGAAGGGGGACACCACGGGCTGACGGGGGGCTGGCATGGGGCCTGACACTAGGCTTCGGTCCATGCGTGCCTGGCCCGGACCCGACGTGCCCGACCTGACCGATGACGGTGCTCCGGCCACCCCGGTGAGGGTGTTCTCCTCCAGCGCCCGGGAGCCGGTCGAGCTGGTCCCGCAGGGGCCGGCCCGGATGTACGTCTGCGGCATCACGCCGTACGACGCGACCCACCTCGGCCATGCCGCCACCTACGTCGCCTTCGACCTGCTCAACCGGGCCTGGCGCTCCGCCGGGCACCCGGTCCGGTACGTGCAGAACGTCACCGACGTCGATGACCCGCTGCTGGAGCGGGCCCGCGAGACCGGCGAGGACTGGCAGGCGCTGGCCGAGCGCGAGACCGAGCTGTTCCGCGGGGACATGGCGGCGCTCCGCGTGCTGCCGCCCGATGCCTACGTCGGCGCGGTCGAGTCGATCCCGCTGGTGGTCGACATGGTCGGGGCCCTGCAGGAGCGGGACAGCGTCTACCCGGTCGGCGCTGACCTGTACTTCGCGGTGCACGCCGACCCGGCGTTCGGCGAGGTCTCGGGGTGGAGCCGCGACGAGATGATGGCCGTGTACGCCGACCGCGGCGGTGACCCGGACCGGGCGGGCAAGCGCGACCCCCTGGACTGCCTGGTGTGGCGGGCCGAGCGGCCGGGGGAGCCGGCCTGGGACTCGCCGTTCGGGCGTGGTCGCCCCGGCTGGCACGTCGAGTGCGCCGCCATCGCCCGGCACCACCTCGGCGGGGTGGTCGACGTCCAGGGCGGCGGCAGTGACCTGGTCTTCCCCCACCACGAGATGAGTGCTGCGGAGGCGCAGGCCGCCCACCCCGGCGAGCCGTTCGCGCGGGCCTACGTGCACGCGGGCATGGTGGGCTACGCCGGCGAGAAGATGTCGAAGTCCCGGGGCAACCTGGTGCTGGTCTCGACGCTTCGGGCCGAGGGTGTGGACCCGATGGCGATCCGGCTGGCGATCCTCGACCACCACTACCGCACGGACTGGGAGTGGACCGCCGAGTGCGTCACCGACGCCGAGGCACGGGTCGGCACCTGGCGCAAGGCGCTGTCGTCCCCGGCGGGCGCGCCGGCCGGGGAGACGGTGGCCGCCGTGCTGGGGGCGCTCGCGGACGACCTGGACGGCCCCCGTGCCCTGGCAGCGGCCCACGAATGGGCGATGCGCACGCTGGGCGGGGACACCTCGACCCCCGGGTCGCCGGCGATGATGGCGCGGGTGCTGGACGCCGCCCTCGGCCTGTCCCTGGTGTGAGCCCGGTCGGTCAGGTTCCCGGCTCGTTGCGTCGACGCAGGTAGCGCTCGAACTCCTTCGCGATGGCCTCACCGCTGGCCTCGGGCAGGTTGGCGGTGTCCGCGGACTCCTCGAGGTTGCGGACGTACTCCGCGATGTCCTCGTCCTCCTCGGCGAGCTCGGCGACCCCGCGCTCCCAGGCCCGGCTGTCCTCGGGCAGGTCGCCCAGCGGCACGCTGACCTCGAGCAGGTCCTCGACCTGGGAGAGCAGGGCCAGGGTCGCCTTCGGGCAGGGGGGCTGCGGCAGGTAGTGGGGTACGGCGGCCCAGAACGAGGCCGCGGCGATGTCCAGGCGGACGCAGGCGTCCTGGAAGACGCCCACGATCCCGGTCGGGCCCTCGTACGACGAGCGCTCCAGCGTGAGCCGGTCGTCGAGCTCGGGCTCGGTCGAGGAACCGGTGACCTGGATCGGGCGGGTGTGCGGCGTCTCGGCCAGCAGCGCACCCAGGGTCACGACCAGTCGCACACCCATCTCGTCTGCCGCCGCGAGCAGCTCGGCACAGAACTGCCGCCAGCGCATGCTCGGCTCGATGCCGCGCAGCAGCACCACGTCCCGGTGGGCGTCCGGGGGCCGGGCGAGGTAGATCTGCGTCGACGGCCAGGTGATGCGCCGCATGCCCTCCTCATCGGTGGTGACGGCGGGCCGGTTGACCTGGAAGTCGTAGAAGTCCTCGGGGTCCAGTGCCCCCACGAGCCGGGCGTCCCACACCTCCAGGAGGTGGTCGACCACGCCCGTGGCGGCGCCGGCCGCGTCGTTCCAGCCCTCGAAGGCGCAGACCAGGACCGGGTCCACCAGCTCCGGCACGTCCTCGATCTCGATCACACCTCCAGCCTAGACAACTCCGCCAGCTGGAACGCGCGGTCTTCGAGACTCGCACGGCCTACACTGGGTTGAGCCGAGAGGCGTTGCAACGGGCTACGGGTCCGCCACGCTCGGCAAAGCCACAAGGACGCCCTCCGAACCGGAAGGAGCATCCGTGACCGACACCGGCCCCCACCGCCCGGACTGCACCGACGAGCTCTCGGCACTGCTTCGCGAGCGGGTGCTGGTGATCGACGGTGCGATGGGCACCATGATCCAGGCCAACCAGCTCGACGAGAGCGGGTTCCGGGGTGACCGGTTCGCGGACTGGCCGTCGGATGTACGAGGCAACAGCGACCTGCTCAGCCTGACCCAGCCGGAGATCATCCGGAAGATCCACCACGCCTACCTCGAGGCTGGCGCCGACGTGGTCGCCACCAACACCTTCAGCGCCCAGCGCATCTCCCAGGCCGACTACGGCATGGAGGACCTCGCCGCCGAGATGGCGCTGCAGGCGGCGCGGCTGGCCCGCGCGGCCGCGGACGAGGTCACCGCGCGCGACCCCGGCCGTCCCCGGTACGTCGCAGGAGCTCTCGGACCGACCAACCGCACCGCGTCGATCTCGCCGGACGTGAACGACCCGGGGAAGCGGAACATCAGCTTCGACGAGCTGGTCGCGGCGTACCAGGAGCAGGCCACCGCCCTGGTCGACGGTGGTGTCGACCTGCTGCTGGTGGAGACGATCTTCGACACCCTGAACGCCAAGGCGGCGGTGTTCGCCCTGGAGTCCCTGTTCGAGGACCGTGACCGGCGCTGGCCGGTGATCCTCTCCGGCACCATCACCGACGCGTCCGGACGCACCCTCTCGGGCCAGGTCACCGAGGCGTTCTGGAACTCCGTTCGCCATGCCCGGCCGCTCGCGGTGGGGCTCAACTGCGCCCTCGGCGCCGGGGAGATCCGGCCCTACCTCGCCGAGCTCTCCCGGGTCGCCGACTGCTTCGTCTCGTGCTACCCGAACGCCGGCCTGCCCAACGCGTTCGGCGAGTACGACCAGACCCCCGGGCAGATGGCGCAGGTGCTGGGGGAGTTCGGGGCGGACGGGCTCTACAACCTGGTGGGCGGGTGCTGCGGCACCACGCCCGACCACATCGCGGCCATCGCGGACGCGGTACGGGACTCGACACCCCGCGCGGTGCCGGAGGTGCCGCCGGCGTTGCGGCTGTCCGGGCTGGAGACGTTGAACGTCACCGCGGAGTCCCTGTTCGTCAACATCGGCGAGCGCACCAACATCACCGGCTCGGCGAAGTTCCGCAACCTGATCAAGGCCGACGACTACGACACCGCCCTGTCCGTGGCGGCGCAGCAGGTCGAGAACGGCGCGCAGGCCATCGACGTCAACATGGACGAAGGCATGATCGACGGCGTGGCCGCGATGGATCGGTTCCTGAAGCTGGTCGCCGCGGAGCCGGACATCTGCAAGGTGCCGGTGATGGTGGACTCCTCCAAGTGGGAGGTCATCGAGACCGGGCTGAAGTGCCTGCAGGGCAAGCCCATCGTGAACTCGATCTCGATGAAGGAGGGCGTGGAGAAGTTCGTCGCCCAGGCCCGGCTGTGCCGCAAGTACGGCGCCGCAGTGGTCGTGATGGCCTTCGACGAGAACGGGCAGGCCGACACCCTGGAGCGGCGTGCGGCGGTGTGCGAGCGGGCCCACCGGATCCTCGTGGACGAGGTCGGCTTCCCGCCCGAGGACATCATCTTCGACCCCAACGTGTTCGCGATCGCCACCGGCATCGACGAGCACGCCAACTACGGCGTCGACTTCATCGAGGCCACGCGCTGGATCAAGCAGAACCTCCCCGGCGCGCTGGTCTCCGGCGGCATCTCCAACGTCTCGTTCTCCTTCCGGGGGAACAACGCGGTCCGCGAGGCGATCCACGCCGTGTTCCTCTACCACGCGATCCGGGCCGGGCTCGACATGGGCATCGTCAACGCCGGCCAGCTCGGGGTGTTCGACGAGATCGACCCCGAGCTGCGGGAGGCGATCGAGGACGTCGTGCTCAACCGCCGTTCGGACGAGCCGGGCGCGGCCACCGAGGCGCTGCTGCAGATCGCCGAGCGGTACCGCGGGTCCGGCGGTGAGACCGAGGCCGCCGCCGACGAGTGGCGCGAGCTGCCCGTGGCAGAGCGGATCACCCACGCGCTGGTCAAGGGCATCGACACCTACGCCGAGGCCGACGCCGAGGAGCTTCGCCAGCAGATCGCCGACCGTGGCGGAAAGCCGATCGAGGTGATCGAGGGCCCGCTGATGGACGGCATGAACGTCGTTGGCGACCTGTTCGGCTCCGGCAAGATGTTCCTCCCGCAGGTCGTCAAGTCGGCCCGGGTGATGAAGAAGGCCGTTGCCTACCTGATTCCCTACATCGAAGCCGAGCGGCGGCCCGGCGACGCCGCCGAGAGCCGGGGCAAGATCGTCATGGCAACCGTCAAGGGCGACGTGCACGACATCGGCAAGAACATCGTGGGCGTCGTGCTGGCCTGCAACAACTACGACGTGGTCGACCTCGGGGTGATGGTGCCGCCGCAGAAGATACTGGACGCCGCCCGCGACGAGCGCGCCGATGTCATCGGCCTTTCCGGCTTGATCACGCCGTCGCTCGACGAGATGGTCGACGTCGCCAAGGAGATGACACGGCGCGGATTCACGA
>JBOHDO010000148.1:0-29933 GCA_050699415.1 Marmoricola sp. | reverse complement strand
CCACGAGGCCGTGCTGCTGCGTGCGGTGGACGAGCTGCTGGAGACTCGCGACCTCGGCGACGGGACCTGGGCGGAGCTGGCCGCCGAGCTCGACCCGCGCCGGGCGATCGAGCTGCTGCTCCTGGTCGGGCACTACGACATGCTGGCGACCACGCTGACCACGCTGCGGGTGCCCCCCGACCGCCGACGCTGACCTCGCCGGGTCAGCCCACCGGGACGGGTCCCGGTGCGTGCGCGGCCCCCCGCTGCTCGAGCGGGAACGAGTCGGGACAGTGGTGGTGCGGGTTCATCGGCACCCGGGTGTGCGGGTCCGGGGGCTGCCCCGGGTAGTCGCACAGGGTGTCGCGCTGCCCGATCAGGTCGAGGTGCATCGTGCCTCCCCAGACCGCCTTGCCCAGCACCCCGAGGCCGGGGGCGAAGTCGGCCAGCAGCACGCGCAGGTGGGGGGCGTACGCGGCCTGCAACGCGGTGAACCGGCTGCCCAGCCGGAGGAACTCCGGGGTGACCCCCTGGACGTCGCGCAGCAGCTGCTGCAGCAGCCCGATCTCGTGGGGGGACCGGGCCAGGGCGCGGCGCAGCTCGGGCAGCTCACGGTGGAGGAAGCCGGCGAACAGCCTCAGGTTGCGGGCGAGGCGGGCCAGCGTCGCCGCGTTGTCGCTCCCGATGCGCAGCAGCGTGCCGCCGTTGACGAGCAGGCGCTTGGTCTGGGGCCAGTAGCGGTTGAGGTCGTTGATGACCAGCCGCCCCTGCCGGATCATCCGGGCGAGGTCGGGTCCGGTGCCCTGCAGGGCACGGTGCGCCACCGTCAGGACGGTGTGCAGCTTGTTCGGGTCGATCTGGCCGAGCAGCTTGTTCAGCGAGATCACGGTCTGGGCCAGGGTCTGGGGGATGTCGGTGTGCGAAGCCGTGATCGTGCTGCCGTCGTGCAGGTAGGGGCCGGCGGCCGAGGACGGCTGGAAGTCCAGGTACTGCTCGCCCACGGGGGACAGCGAACGCACCACGGCCCGGGTGCCGGCCGGGATCTTCACGGAGTCGTCGATCCGGGCGGTGGCCGCGACACCGTCCGGGGTGAAGCCGATGTGGCTGATCTTGCCGACCTTGTAGCCGCGGTAGGTCACCAACGAGCCCTGGAAGAGCCCGCCGGTGGCGCGCAGCTCCACCGTGACGTTGTCGGGTCGTGAGGTCAGCGGGGTCTGCATCACACCCCCGATGAGGTAGGCCACGCAGAGCACGAAGACCACGAAGACGGCGACCGCGCTCGCCATCAGCTTGTGGGACTCCCGCCGCGCCGACTTCATCGGGCACCCCCGCTGCGGTGGCCCAGGCGGGTCAGGCCGGACAGCAGCCCCTGGGTGACTCCCTGGGTGACGTCCTGCGCGAGACGGGAGGAGGCCGCGCCGACGTCGGTCCGCCCGCTCAGCTTCGGGAGCAGCCCGATGAGGTTGCCGGTGCTGATCGGGGTACCGGTGCCCAGGACCCCGTGGTTCAGGTCCAGCCGGCTGCCCAGGTTGAGGTAGTCGGTGGGCACCAGCCTGTTCACGTGGTGGGCCAGCGAGACGATGGCCTTCAGGGTGGCGGGCAGGGCCCGACGGGTGGAGGCCATCTCCGCGAGGATCGGCCCGGCCTTGCGGACCAGCTCCAGGATGTCGCGCCGGGTCGCATCCACCACGCCGTTGGCGGTGGTGGCGAACCGCTTCAGGTCGGTCAGCAGCGTCGTGATCCTGCCCAGGTTCGCCCGGATCGACCGGGCAGCTGGGGTGATGTCGTGCAGTGCCGCGTGGATGACGCCCCGGCGACGGTCCAGCAGCCGGGACACGTCGTCCAGGGCGTGCAGCGTGCGGTCGACGTCGGAGCTGGCGTCGTTGAGCTGTCCCAGTGAGCTGTCGGCGCGCTCGAGCAGGTCCCGGACCGTGCCAGTACGGCCGCCCAGCGCCTTGTTGAGCTCGGTGACGATGGTCTCGAGCTGGCCGAGCCCGCCGCCGTTGACCAGCATGGAGGACTCGGCCAGGGCGTCCTCCACCGTGGGCGCCGTACTGGTGTGGTGCCGGGTCATCACGGCACCGCTGTGCATCAGGGGCCCGCGCGCGGGGTTGTCGACGTCGACGAAGAGCTCGCCGAGCGGCGTGGTGTAGCGCAGCCGGGCGGTGGCGCCCCGGTGGAGCCTCGCCGAGGACCTGACCAGCATGGTGACCCGGGCGTGGAAGTCGTGAGCCCCGATGTGGGTGACCCGACCGGCCTGGATGCCGTTCACCTTCACGATCGCCCCATGGGCGAGGTTGAGCGCGTCGCCGAAGTCGGCGGTGACCGTGACCGTCCTGCCGGAGACCCCCGACCCGGGCAGCGGCAGCGAGGAGAACGTCGGGCCCGCACAGCCGGACAGCAGCACCGCGAGCAGTGCTGCCAGGACCACCAGGTGCCGCCTCATCGCCGCCCTCCCCCGCCGAACAGTGACGAGAGCCGGTCCAGCAGGCCGAGGGGATCCAGCCCGATGCGGTTGCACACCGGACCTATCGACTGCTTGTCGCACAGCCTGACCAGCAGGGGCCCCAGGACCGGCAGCAGCGCCACGAAGTTCAGCCGGGTCCGAATGGTGTGCTCGGGGGTCATGGTCCGCATCAGGTTCTGCATCGCCAGGGGCGTGACCCGCAGGATCTCGGCCGCCTGCTTCCGCTTGTCCAGCACGGTGCGCATCACCCCGTTGGTCTGCCGGACGGCGCGTGCGATCTGGTCGTGGTTGCGGCGGGCGAACCGGGCGACCACCCGGATCATCCGCGTGGTGCTGTGCAGGGCCTCGCGGAAGCTGCCTCGCTCGGCGGCAAGCAGCGAGCCAGCCCTGTCCACCTGGTGGATGAAGGCCCGGACGGTGTGCTGGTTCTTCGCCAGCTTGCCGGTGAGGTGGTCCAGCGCGACCAGCGTGGCGGTGCCGTTCCTGCGCTGCGCCGAGACCCCGTTGCTGGCGTCGGCGAGCGCCTGCACGGTGTGGTTGATCAGGGCGCCCTTGCCCTTCAGGGTGCGCGATCCGCTGTCCAGGAACCGTTGCACCGCGTGGCGTGTGGGTCCGGAGCCGGCGAGGTCGCGGGCCAGCCGGCTCAGCGACCCGAGCACCTCGTCGAACTCCACGGGCACCTTGGTGCGGTCCAGCGGGATCACGGCTCCGCTGTGCATCTTCGGGCCCCGGCGGTACACCGGGGTGAGCTCGACGTACCGGTCGGTGGCCACGGAGCGGGGCACAACCACGGCCGCAGCCCCCGCCGGGATCGGCTGGTCGGAGTCGACCCGCATCGTCACCGTCACCCGGTCACCGTCCGGCTGGATCCCGGTGATCTTCCCGACCGGGACCCCGAGCACGCCCACGTCGTTGCCCACGAAGACTCCGGAGGAGCTGGAGAAGTAGGCCGTGACGGTCATCGAGCCGCCGAGGTGGGGCGTGGTCACGGTGCAGCCGGAGAGGGCCAGCAGGCTGGCCACGGCCAGCAGCATGGCGACCAGCCGGCGACGCGGGCCGTTCCCAGGAGCGGTGGGGGCCCTGCTCAGCACTGGCCCTCCAGGTTGCAGTGCGTGTCGTTCGGGGGCAGCGCCGGCGGGTGCGCGTACAGGTCGATGTACGGCGCGTTCCCGGTGGCGTTGGCGACGTAGCGCACCGCGGGCGCCATCGCGTCGAACACCCGGCGCAGCGCCGCGTCCTGGGCACGGAGCTCGGCGAGCGCCCCGTTGAGCGCCTGCAGCGCCGGATGGACGTCGGCGCGGGTGTCGTGGATGACCGCGGTGAGGTTGTGCGAGAGCCGGGTCGCCTGCGTCAGCAGGGTGTGGATCGCCTGCCGGCGCCGGGTGACCTCGCGCACCACGAGGTTGGTCTGCTTCATCAGCGTGACCAGGTCGGTGCTCGAGGCGGACAGCTGGGTGGTGACGTGACGGGCTGCCCGGAGCAGGCCACCGAGCTGGCCGGAGCGGTGGCTGACCACCTGGGAGAACCTGATCACGCCCTTCAGGGCGGGACCCAGGTGCTTGCCCGCGGGCGAGAGCTGGTCGGTCATCGTGGTCAGCATCCGGGCGAGCCTCTTCCCGTCCAGCTGCTCGACCTTCTCGGTGCCCTGGTCCATCACGTCCTGGAGGTTGAACGGCACCGTGGTGCGTCCCAGCGGGATGGTGTCCCGGGCCAGGTCCCCTCCGCCGCGGGGGGTGACCAGCAGCTGGTGGGTTCCCAGCAGCGTGGCCACCTGGACCGCGGCCGTGCTGCGCGAGCCGAGGTGGATGTCGGAGGAGACCGTGAAGCTCACGTGCACCGTGTGGCCGACCAGCGCCACCGACCGGACCTCCCCCACACGCACGCCGTGGACCTGGACCTCCTCCTTCGGCTTCAGGCCGGCCGACTGGGCCAGGACCGCGGTGTAGACGCCCTTGCCGAAGTGCGCCCGGGAGAGCCCCACCACCCCGAGGGCCACCAGGGCGCCGACCACGATCGTCACCACGCCCAGGGTGAACGGGCTGCGGCTGGTCAGCGGCTTGATCATCGGGGCCCCCGCGGAAAGGCAAGCGGAGCGCCAGCGGAGCGCGTTTTCGTGGGGTGATTCATCGGCACACCTTCGACCAGGGGCCGCCCTGGGGCCGGGACAGATCGCCGTTCAGGTTCAGCTCGCCCTTCCCGAGCTGGATCCACATGGTGCACAGGTAGACGTTCGAGGCTCCCTTGAAGGACATCACCCGTCCGATCGCGCCGAAGGCGCTGCCGAAGGCGTACAACGCCCTGCCGAGCAGCTTCTTCTGCTGGTCCAGGGCCTCCGCGACCTCCCGGGCGAGATGGGTGTCCACGGTGACGGGATGTCGTGCCCGCGCCAGCAGGCCGGAGGTGGACGACATCAGGTGGCTCAGCCTGGAGATCGAGGTTCCGATCGTGCGGCGGTTCCGGGCCAGGCCGGTCATCAGCAACCCCAGCTGGTGGACCGCCGACTTCAGCTCCGGCCCCTGGCCGGCCATGTCCTGCAGCACCGGGGTGAGGTTGGAGAGCACCTGCCCGATCACGCGGTCACGGTCGCCGACGAAGTTCGTCAGCCGCGTGGTCTCCTGCAGCAGGTCGCTGACTGTGCCGCCCTCACCCTGCAACACCTGCACGATCTCGCCCGCCAGCCGGTTGACGTCGGAGGGCCGCAGCGTCTGGAACAGCGGGCGGAACCCGTTGAGCAGGGCGGTCAGCGAGAACCCCGGGCTGGTTCGCGAGCGCGGGATCGTCGCACCGGCCGACAGCTCGGAGCCTCGACGGACGGGCTGCTCGAGAGCGAGGTACCGCTGTCCCAGCAGGTTCTGGTACCGCATCACCATGCGTGTGTTCGCCAGCAGCGGCTGGTGGTCCTGCAGCGCGAAGCCGACCTCGGCGCCACCGGGGACCACCTCGATGCTCCGGACCTCGCCGACCCGGACCCCGGCGACCCGGACGTCGTCGCCGGTGGCCAGGCCGCTGACGTTGGTGAACTCGGCGGTGTAGCCGCGGCTGTTGCCCCCCAGCCCGTGGGCCATCGTGTTGTAGAGGATGAGCAGCAGCAGCAGTGCCACCGCCGCGAAGGCAAGGAACTTCACCAGCGTCGACCGGAACCCCGCGATCATCGGCCGCCCCCGCAGTTGTCGCCATGCGCCCGCCCGAACCTGGGACAGTCGGCGCGGGTGTAGTACGGGTTCGGCGTGGTCTGGATGATCACGGTGTTGTCGGCCCAGCCGTGGTGGATGATCGTGCCGAGCTTGCGGTTGACCATCCGGAGGCCGGCGAAGCTCTCGGTGAAGGCCGCGTGCCGCAGGTCGTAGTAGACGTCGGCGACGATCGCGGCGTGGTTGAGGAACGAGACCAGCGCCTGCCGGTTCCTGCGCAGGAATCGGTTCGAGCTGCGGGCGAGCCGGTCACCGTGCTGCAGCAGGGCGGCCACCTGCGCGCGGCGCTGCGCGATGGTCTTCAGCGTGCCCAGGCTGTCGCGCGTGGCGTCCAGCAGGTCCGGTGCGACCCTGCGGACCAGCTGCAGGTTGTCGGCGAGTGCGGCCAGGTCCGAGCGGATCAGCGGCAGCTCCGGCTCCACCTTCCCCAGATAGGCGTCCAGGCCGTCGATGATCGACCCGAGGGTCGCGCCGCGCCCGTCGAGCGCGTGCGCGGCCGCCGACAGGGTCGCCGACAGCTGTGCGGGACGCAGCGCCTTGACCAGGTGGTCGACGTCGTCCAGGGCCTGCTGCAGCTCCAGGGTGTGCTGGCTCCGGTCGGCGGGCACGACCGCGCCGGCCCGAAGGTGCTCCGGGGACCTGGCCCCATGGGTGGCCAGGTCGACGAACGAGGTCCCGAACACCGTGGCCGGCAGGATCCGGGCGACCGCGTTGGTCGGGATGTGGTCGAGCTCCCCGTCGTTCATCTCCAGGGTGACGTCCACGCCACCGTGCGGCGCGCGGGACAGCGAGTCGACGCTGCCCACGATCACGCCCCGCATCTTCACGTCCGAGCCCGGGACCAGGGAACCGCCGGCGTTCGCGAGATGCGCGGTCACGTGGGCGGGGCCGCCGATCTTGCCCTGGGCGCGCGCGGTCAGCAGGGCGGCGACCGCCACGACCACCAGCATCGCGACCAGGCCCCGCCGGGCGAGGTCGGCGCGGGTCGGGTCGCGACGGACTGGTCTGCTGGCCACGCCGTCAACCCGAGATCCGGAATCCGGAATTGCCGCCCCACATGATCAGGGTCATCACCATGTCGAGGACGACCACGGCGACGATGCTGGCGCGGATCGCCCGGCCGGTGGCCTCGCCGACGGCCTGCGGGCCGCCGTGGGCGCGGTAGCCGTACCAGCAGTGGATCAGCGCGATCACGACCGCGAACACCACGATCTTGACCACCGAGAACAAGATGTCGCGGCCGGAGAGGAACGCATGGAAGTAGTGCTCGTACTGGCCGGGCGACTGACCGAAGATGACCACCACCGAGAGCATCGAGGAGATGTAGGAGCCGATCAGCCCGATCAGGTAGAGCGGCAGGATCGCGAAGACCGTGGCCAGCACCCGGGTGGTCACCAGGAAGCGCATCGGGTTGATCGCCATCACCTCGAGCGCATCGACCTCCTCGCTGATCCGCATGGAGCCGAGCTGGGCGGTGAAGCGGCACCCGACCTGGGCCCCCAGCGCGAGCGCGGCGATGATCGGGGCGAGCTCGCGGGTGTTGGCGCTGGCGGAGATGAACCCGGTCAGCGGGGCCAGCCCGATCAGCTGCAGGCCGGTGAACCCCTGGATCCCCAGCGAGGTCCCCGCGCTCAGCGAGAGCAGCACCATGATGCCGACGGTGCCGCCCCCGACGATCAGGGCGCCGCTCCCCCAGGCGATGTCCATCAGCTGCCGGAGGGTCTCGTCGCGGTAGCGCCTGAAGGTCGGCACCGAGGCGCCGAGCGCCTTGAGCCCGAAGGTGCCGAAGTCGCCGAACTGGGCCAGCACGTCCAGGGTGGTCTCCCGGGTACGCACGCCGAGGTCGCCCAGCGCGCTCATCAGGTGATCCGCTGCGGGACCAGGAGGGCGTAGCCCTCGGTGATCAGGACGTTGGCGACCGCCAGCAGGATCACGCTGAGGACGACGGCCTGGTTGACCGCGTCGGCGACGCCCTTGGGGCCGCCCTTCGCGGTGAGCCCCTTGTGGCAGCACACGATCGTGGCGAGGAACCCGAACACCAGCGCCTTGCCCTCGGCGACGTACAGGTCCGTGACGTGGCTGAAGGACACGAACGAGTCCAGGTACGCCCCCGACGAGGACTGGCCGCGGCCGACCACCATCAGGTAGGTGGTGACGATCGCGGTCATCGCCACGATCACGGTCAGCAGGAACGAGACCACCAGCGCCGCCAGCAGCCGCGGTGCCACCAGCCGCTGGACCGGGGAGATCCCCATGACCTCGAGGGCGTCGATCTCCTCTCGCACGGTCCGGGCACCGAGGTCGGAGGTGATCGCCGAGCCCACCGCCCCGGCGATCAGCAGGGAGGTGACCAGGGGCGCGCCCTGCTGCAGTACGCCGGCGCCGTTGACCGCACCACTGAACGAGGTGGCACCGATCTGGGCGGCGATCGCACCGATCTGCACCGAGATGATCACCCCGAACGGGATCGACACCAGGATCGTGGGCAGCAGCGACACCCGGGTCATGAAGCTGCACTGGAGGATGAACTCCTCCCACGAGAACCGGCGACCGAGGATGTCGGTGACGAGGTACTTCACCGTCTCGATGGCGAGCACCGTCAGCCGGCCGCTGGTCACCACGCCCTGGCGGCCTCGCCCCAGCAGGTCCACCGCGCCGGCACGGCCGAGGGCGCTGAGTGTGCTCATCGGCTCCCTCCGAACATGTGGCTGTAGGGGCAACGAGGCGCCCGGGGCGAAGTTATCGGAGGCAAGACCGTAACAGTATGACTGGCACACTCATGTTGTCATTAACTGCGCCGCCCCCAGGCCCCGACAGCACGATCGGAACGTCCGGGGCGCACTCATCCGGTGTGGCCCAGAACCTCCTCCGACTCCACGATGCCCACGTCGCTGGGCGCACCGTGGTCGTCGAAGACCTTTGCGGCCTGCCTGGCGCGCAGGCCGCGGTGAGCGTCGGCGGGTCGGTCGTAGCCGTACTCGGCGCGAGCATCGGCCGGAGTGCGCACCACCGGCCGGCGTGGCGGCACGCCGTACAGCACCGGTGCGACCACGTCGCGGGTCATCGGCGAGAGGTAGGTGATCGCCTCGAGCTTGAAGCGGTTGTTCACGTTGGCCAGGGCGAACGCGATCCGCAGCAACGGGCGGATGGCCACGTCGAGCACGCGGGGTTGGCGCAGCCCGCTCATCTCGCGCATCCACCGGGGCATCGTCGCGATCGTGCCGATCCGCAGTGCCGTGGTGGCCACCCGGTGGAGCGGAGTGATGACCCGGGGCGCCTGCGGGAGCATCACCCGGGCGTCCAGCAGGTGGTTCATCGCATGGCGTGCCACGTCGGAGGCCACCAGCTGCGGCCGCATCCGCTCGAAGTAGGCCTGCACGCCCGACCGGGTCCGCGGCACGCCGTCGGGCGAGCAGGTCTGCAGCTCCGCGGCCAGCGCGCACTCCTCCCAGTAGCGCGCCTCCTCCGCGGGCGAGAGCCGACCCGGGCCGTACCGCTCGTACGCGAAAAGGATCGAGTGCCACGCGGTCAGGTGGATCCACAGCTGCGACTCGGGGTCGTTGGCGTCGTAGCGGACGCCGGTGACCGGGTCGGTGCCGATCCCCTTGGAGTGCACCTTGACCAGCACGTCGGCGGCCTTCGACGTGGTGCGACTGTCGCCGAAGGCGACCAGCGCGAAGTACCGCAGGGTGCGGTCGTAACGGGTGCGGGGCCGGTCGAAGATCGCCTGGGTCCCGTCCACGGATGCGACCAGGGCAGGGTCGAGCTCCTCGACCACGACCGCGCGCTGGAAGCCGACGGTGAGGCTGGTGGGGTAGCTCCACACCTTCCAGGTCACCGACTCAGGACCGAAGAAGCCGTAGTCCTCCTGCGGGGTGATCCGGGGACGGAGGCGCACCTGCCGGGAAGCCATGACCAATTACTGCACGAGTGTAGGAATCTGGCAAGGGGTTGGGCAGGTCAGCTCCGCGCCCGGTCGTGCACCGCAGCGAACACCGCGTCGACGGTGGCGGCCAGCCGGTCCACGTCGACGCTGGCGGGCTCCTCCAGCAGGACCCGCCCGATGTTCTCGGCCATGCCCAGCAGCGCATGCCCGAGGATCTCGGGGTCCAGGCCGCCACCGTCCGGGCCCAGCCGCCCGCGCATCATCACGGTGACCCGGCGGCGAACCCGCTCCCGGTCGGCCCCGATCCGGACCCGCACCGCGCGCGGAGCCACCGACGAGGTGGCCAGGATCGGCCGCCAGGTCATCGGGTCCGCGAGCACGCGGACCGCGAGCTCGCGAGCGACGTCACCCGCTCCCCGGTCGACGCCGTGGTCGAGCAGGACGTCGAGCACCTGCCCCATGGCCCGCTCCTCCTGCCGGTCCAGCAGGGTCTCCAGCAGCGTCGTGAGGTCGTCGAAGGCGCCGTAGACGACCGGGCGGGACACCCCCGCCTCGGTGGCGACCGCGTCGATGGACACCGCGCCGTACCCGTCCCGCACGATCAGCGCGAGCGCGGCGTCGAGCAGCTGCTCGCGCCGCTGCCCGAGCGGCATGCGTGCGGCGTACGGCCGCCGACGGGTCGGGGACGGTCGTGGCGAGGACACGGCTCTCCTTCCGCTGGGCCACTTGCTACACAACCGTAGCAACATCGGCGTCCGGTTGCGGTGTCGCCGCGTCGGCTCAGCGTCGTACCGCGGCCGGCAGGTGAGTGCGCGGGCGCATCCGCGGACCGCGCCGCGGCCGGTGGGTCCCGGTGATCTCCAGGAGTCGCTGCACGCGCAGCCGGTGCGGGCGGTACGGCGCGAGCAGCTCGGCCAGGCCGGCGTCGTCGACGGGCCGGCCGGTCAGCGCCCAGCCGACGTCGCCGGCCACGTGGTAGTCGCCGAAGCTGACCGCGTCCGCGTCCCCGAGCGCGCGCGCCCGGACCTCGGCGCTGGTCCACGCGCCGATGCCGGGCAGCGTGGTCAGGCAGCGGTCCAGCTCCGCGGGCCCGTGGGTGCCGGCGCGCTCCAGGCCGGCGGCGACCCCGGCCGCCCCCACCAGCGGCCGCGACCGGGCGCCGTCGACCGGCAGCCGCAACCACTCCCAGCTCGGCACCATGCGCAGTCGCTCCGGTGCGGGCTGGAGCCACAGGTCCAGGTCCGTGCCCGGCCCCGGTGCCGGCTCGCCGAAGCGCCGCACCAGCCGCCGGAACCCGGCGTAGGCCTCCTGGCCGGTGACCCGTTGCTCGATGACGGCCGGGACCAGCGCCTCCATCACCAGCCCGGTGGCACCGATCCGCCAGTGACGGTGACGACGCCACGCCTCGGCGACCGGTCGGTGGTGCGCCACGAAGCCGCCGGGGTCGTCCTCGGCCCCGAGCATCCGGGGGACGGCGTCCAGCGCCCACGCCGCACCACTCCCCCACGCCTCGGCCCGCACCGTCCCGGTCGCGACGTCGGGCACCAGCCGCAACGTGGCCGGCCCCTCCGGGGTGCGGATGCCACGCCAGTGGGCGCCGCCGCGCGCGATCCGGTACGTCGGGTCGCCGGGGCCGCGCCGCAGCGGCGCCAGCACCGACCCGACCGGGCACGGCCAGCCGGGGCGCCACACGCGGACGGCGGGTTCGCTCACACCTGAACTCTAGAGTCGGGCTGTGACACTGGAGGAGCTGGCCGAGGTCTCCGCGCGGGTTGCGGCGACCCGGTCGCGGCTGGCCAAGCGTGACCTGATCGCCGAGCTGCTGCGCCGTACGCCGCCCGCGGAGCTGGAGCTGGTCACGGCCTGGCTGGCCGGCACCCTGCTGCAGCGACGCACCGGGGTGGGCTGGCGCGGCCTGACCGACCTGCCGCCCGCGGCCGACCATGCCACCCTGAGCCTGGCCGAGATCGACGGCGTGCTGTCCCGGCTGGGCACGCTGCACGGCCCGGGCTCGGCGACGGCGAGGCGCGAGGAGGTCGCTGCACTGTTCGCGCGGCTGACCGCCTCCGAGCAGCGGCTGCTGCGCGGGCTGATGACCGGCGAGGTCCGGCAGGGCGCCCAGGACGCGGTCGTGCTCGAGGCCATCGCCGCGGCGGCGGAGGTCCCGGTCGCGGCGGTGCGAAGGGCGGCGATGTTCAGCGCTCCGACCGGGCCGGTCGCGGTCGCGGCCCTCACCGTCGGCGAGCAGGCGCTGCGGCGCTTCACCCTGCAGGCCGGGCGCCCGGTGCGTCCGATGCTGGCCTCGTCCGCCCCCGACGTGGCGGCCGCGCTGGAGAAGGCCGGCGGCCGGGTCGCGGCCGACACCAAGCTCGACGGCATCCGGATCCAGGTGCACAAGCGGGCCGACGAGGTGCAGGTCTTCACCCGCAGCCTCGACGAGATCGCGAGCCGACTGCCGGACGTGGTCGCCCGGACGCGCACGTTGCCCGCCCGCGACCTGGTCCTCGACGGCGAGGCCCTGACCGTGGACGAGCGCGGCCGGCCCCGGCCGTTCCAGGACACCGCCTCGCGCACCGCCAGCCGGGAGGGCACGGGTCAGGTGCGGCCGTTCTTCTTCGACGTGCTGCTCGTCGACGACCGTGACCTGGTCACCGAGCCGCTGGCCGAGCGACTGGCGGTCCTGGACGGCCTGGTGCCCGAGGGCATGCGGGTCCGCCGGCTGGTCACCGACACCGTGGCGGAGGCCGCGCGGTTCTACGAGCAGGCGGTCGCCGACGGCCAGGAGGGCGTGGTGCTCAAGCGGCTGGACGCGCCGTACGCCGCGGGTCGCCGCGGGTCCGCCTGGGTCAAGGTGAAGCCGCGGCACACCCTGGACCTGGTGGTGCTGGCGGTCGAGTGGGGCTCGGGACGCCGCCAGGGCCGGCTGTCGAACATCCACCTGGGCGCTCGCGACCCGGGCTCGGGCGGCTTCACGATGCTGGGCAAGACGTTCAAGGGGATGACCGACGAGATGCTGGCCTGGCAGACCGAGCGGTTCCTGCAGCTGGAGACCAGCCGCGAGCGCCACGTCGTCCACGTCCGCCCCGAGCAGGTCGTCGAGGTCGCCTTCGACGGGCTGCAGCGCTCCACCCGCTACCCCGGCGGGCTGGCGCTCCGGTTCGCGCGGGTCGTCCGCTACCGCGACGACAAGACGGTCGGCGAGGCCGACACGATCGAGGCCGTCCGGGCCCTTGCGGGCCCTGCGGCCGACTGACGTACACCGCGTGGCACGAGTGTGCAACCCGTGGTTGCCCTACGCTGGCGGCATGGCCGAGCCGACGCAGCCGACCCCACCGGACGGCACCGGCGAAACCAGGCGGCGCCCGGGTCGCGCCGCGACCGCGGCGGCGCGGCGGCGTGCCCGGGAGCACGAGATCCTCACCGCGACCCGGCAGCTGTTCGACACCACGGGAGTCCGTGACGCCCAGATCGAGGACATCGCCCGCGCGGTCGGCGTCAACCGGGCCATCATCTACCGCCACTTCGCCGGCAAGGAGGAGCTGTTCGCCCTGACCGTGGTCGGCTACCTCGACGAGCTGTCCGCGATCCTGGCCGATGCCGCCGAGTCCGCGGGCGGTCCCCCGGACCGGCTCACCTCGCTGGTGGAGGCGTTCGTGGACTACGGCGTGGCGCACCCGGCGTTCGTCGACTGCGCCCAGACGCTGATGCGCCGTACCGGTCCCGAGCTGCTCGAGGAGATCAGCGAGGCCGCGCTGTTCAAGCTCGGCCGCGGCATCGCGCTGTGCCTGCGCCCGCTGGTGCGCGTGCTCGGCGAGGGCGTGCGCACCGGCGAGTTCAAGCCGATGGACCCCGACGTCCTGGCCAACCACATGTACGCGTCGGGGCTGGGCGCCCTGCAGCTGGCCAGGGTCGGCATGCTGGTCCGGGAGGCCGCGCCCGGCGTGCCCACGATCGCGCCGCTGTCCGCGCAGCAGGTCAGGACCTATCTGGTGACCACGGCCCGGGCCCTCGCGGCGGGCTGAGCGACCCGGCCTACTTCTCCAGGATCGCGGTGACGCCCTGGCCACCCGCGGCGCAGATCGAGATCAGCGCCCGGCCACTCCCCCGGGCGTGCAGCAGCTTCGCCGCGTTGGCCAGGATCCGGCCGCCGGTGGCGGCGAACGGGTGGCCGGCCGCGAGGGAGGACCCGTTGACGTTCAGCTTCGTGCGGTCCAGCTCGCCCAGGGGCGCGTCGAACCCGAGCCGCTCCTTGCAGAACACGGGGTCGTTCCAGGCCTTGAGGGTGGACAGCACCTGCGAGGCGAAGGCCTCGTGGATCTCGTAGTAGTCGAAGTCGGCCAGGCCCAGGCCGTTGCGCGCGAGCAGCCGGGGCACGGCGTACGCCGGGGCCATCAGCAGTCCCTCGCTCCCGTGCACGAAGTCCACGGCAGCGGTCTCGGCGTCCACGAAGTACGCCAGCACCGGGTGGTCGTGCCCGGACGCCCACTCCTCCGAGGCCAGCAGCACGGCCGAGGCGCCGTCGGTCAGCGGCGTGGAGTTGCCGGCGGTCATCGTGGCCGCCTCCCCCTTGCCGAAGACCGGCTTCAGCTTCGCGAGCTTCTCCACCGAGGAGTCCGGGCGAAGGTTGGAGTCGCGCTCCAGCCCGTGGAACGGGCTGACCAGGTCGCCCTGCCAGCCCTCGTCGTACGAGCGAGCCAGGTTGTGGTGCGAGGCGACCGCGAGCTCGTCCTGCTCCTCGCGCCCGATCTGCCACTCCAACGCGGTCAGGGCCTGGTGATCGCCCATGGACAGGCCGGTGCGTGGCTCGGCGTTCTGCGGGACCTCCAGGCCTATGTCGGTGGGCCGGATGTCGGCCAGTGCCCGGAGCCGGCCCGCGGTGTCCCGGGCGGAGTTGACCTTGATGAGCTTCTTGCGCAGCTTCTCGCCGACGGCAAGAGGGGCGTCGGAGGTGGTGTCGGTGCCCCCCGCAACGCCGACGTCGAGCTGTCCCAGTGCGATCCGGTTGGCCACGATGATCGCGGCCTGCATCCCGGTGCCACACGCCTGCTGCACGTCGAGGGCGGGGGTCTGCGGCGCCAGCTTCGAGCCCAGCACGGTCTCCCGGGCCAGGTTGAAGTCGCGGGAGTGCTTGAGCACCGCGCCCGCGGCGAACAGGCCCAGCTGCTCGCCGGCAAGCCGGTACCGCGCTGCCAGGCCGTCGAGGGCGGCGGTGAGCATCTCCTGGTTGGAGACCTCGGCGTAGGCTCCGTTGGAGCGGGCGAACGGCGTCCGGTTGCCACCGAGCACGGCGACGCGTCGGGTGTTGGGCGCAGACGAAGAAGGCATGGCCCCATCCTGACTCGCCGGTAACCGGAAGGAAACCCGGTGAGTGCCACGTCACGAAACTTGGACGCCGAGTTACACCCGCCGTTACATTGACCGGAAGCACCCCCCGATCCGTGAGGAAGAGCCATGTCCGACCGATACCAGACGTTCACCTCGAGCCCGATCGGCAAGCTGCTGGTGAAGAACCTCGGCCTGCCCGACCCGGTCAAGCTGGAACGCTGGACGGAGGGTGCCCCCCTGGTCGACGGGACCCTCGTCGTCGACGGCAAGGGCCAGCTGAGCGACGCGATCACCACGTCCCTGGACGACCTCGGGATCGCCTCGACCCCGGCTCCCGCCGAGGGCCAGAAGTACAAGGGGCTGGTCTTCGACGCCTCCGGGATCACCGACACCAGCGGGCTGGTGGCCCTGCAGGAGTTCTTCACCCCGCTGATGCGCAGCCTGCAGACCTGCCCCCGCGTGGTCGTGGTCGGCCGGCTCCCCGAGCGCACCAAGAGCACCGAGGAGCGGGTCGCCCAGCGCGCCCTGGAGGGCTTCACGCGCTCGCTGGGCAAGGAGATCGGCCGCGGCGGCACCGTCAACCTGGTCTACGTGACCCCGGGTGCCGAGGGCACGATCGGCTCGACGCTTGGCTTCCTCTGCTCCCCCAAGAGCGCCTACGTGTCCGGCCAGGTGATCCGGATCGGCACCACCGGCACCAAGAAGGCCGCCACCGCGTCCGATCCCGCCACGCCGCTGACCGGCAAGGTCGCGATCGTGACCGGTGCCTCGCGTGGCATCGGCGAGCAGATCGCCCGGGTGCTGCACCGCGACGGGGCCACGGTGCTGGGTGTCGACGTACCCCAGGCCGCCAGTGAGCTCCAGGCGGTCATGCGCGAGATCGACGGCGACCACCTCACCCTGGACATCACCGGCACCGACGCGCCCCAGCGCATCGCCCAGCACGTGCAGGCGAAGTTCGGCGGCGGCGTGGACGCGGTGGTGCACAACGCCGGCATCACCCGCGACAAGAAGCTGGCCAACATGTCCGAGGACCGGTTCGGGTCGGTGATCTCGGTCAACGTCACGGCCCCCGAGCGGATCACCCGGGAGCTGCTGGACCAGAAGCTGGTCAACGAGAACGGTCGCATCGTCGGCGTCTCCTCGATCGCCGGGATCGCCGGCAACGTCGGGCAGACCAACTACGCGACGTCCAAGGCCGCAGTGATCGGGCTGGTCGACAGCCTGGCACCGGAGCTGAAGGACGACATCACGATCAACGCGGTCGCCCCGGGCTTCATCGTCACCACGATGACCGCGGCGGTGCCGCTGGCCACCCGCGAGGTCGGCCAGCGGATGAACGCCATGGCCCAGGGCGGCCTCCCGGCGGACGTCGCCGAGACGATCGCCTGGTACCTCAACCCGGGGTCGACCGCGGTGAACGGCAACGTGGTCAGGGTCTGCGGCCAGATGATGCTCGGAGCCTGAGATGTCGGCAGAGCGCGTGACCAACGAGATCCTGGGCAGGCTGCCCACCACGGTGCGCGCCGCCCTCCCGGTGGTCCCGGGCCTCAACCAGGTCCCGGGCATCGCCAAGAAGGGCGGCGACCTGCCGGACCTCACGCTGCACCGCCACGACGTCGGCATCGACCAGCACCACGCGGCGGCGTACGCCGAGGTCTGCGGCTTCGAGCCGTCCCAGCACCTGCCACTGACCTACCCGCACATGCTGGCCTTCGGCCTGCACATGCAGATCATGACCGACCCGTCCTTTCCCTACCCGGCCGTCGGAACGGTGCACCTGGGCAACACCATCCACCAGCACCGCCCCATCGCGCCCGAGGAGCGGCTCGACGTCACCGCCAGTGCGCAGAACCTGCGACCGCACCCGAAGGGCACGTTGTTCGACCTCGTCACCACCGTCGCCTCGGCTGGCGAGACCGTGTGGGAGTCGACCTCGAGCTACCTGCGGGTGGGCCGCGGGGACGAGAGCGCGAAGGCGGAGCGGCCGCCGTTCGACGTCGTGCCCGGCAACGGCGTGCAGTGGCGGCTGCCGGGCAACCTCGGCCGGCACTATGCCGCGGTGTCCGGCGACCGCAACCCGATCCACCTGTACCCGCTGACCGCGAAGGCGTTCGGCTTCCCCCGCCAGATCGCCCACGGGATGTGGAGCAAGGCCCGCTGCGTGGCCGCGATCGCCACCCGGCTGCCCGACGACGTCACCGTCGAGGTGGAGTTCAAGAAGCCGATCCTGCTGCCCGGCACCGTGGACTTCGGGTCACGGCTGGTCGACGGCGGCATCGACTTCTCGCTCACCCGGCCCAAGGACGGCAAGCCACACCTGGTCGGCCGCTCCCGCTGACCGCCGACGGTCAGCCGACCGGCCGGATCAGGCCCTCCTGCGCGACGCTGGCCACCAGCCGGCCATCGCGGGTGAACACCCGTGCGAAGCAGAAGCCGCGCCCGCCGGACGCCGACGGGGAGGTCTGGTCGTACAGCCACCACTCGTCGGCCCGGAAGGGCCGGTGGAACCATATCGAGTGGTCCAGGGACGCGGCCTGGATGTCCGGGCTGGAGATGTAGCGCCCGTGCGGCACCAGCGCGGCCGCCAGCAGGGTCATGTCGCTGGCGTAGGTGAACGCGGCCAGGTGGACCAGCGGGTCCTCGGGCAGCTCGCCGTTGATCCGCATCCACAGCCGGGCGCGTGCGGGGCGACCGGGGTCCGCCAGGCTTCCGCCCGGGCGGGAGTCGCCGGCGTAGCGAACCTCCAGGGCCGCCCACTCCTTGCGCCACTCCTCGCTGTCCCGGCCGGGGTGGTCGGAGGCGTCGGCGAGGTCGAGGCACTCCTCCGGCGGCGGTACGTCGGCGGGCATGGCGTCCTGGTGCTCCAGCCCCTCCTCGGCCACCTGGAAGCTCGCGGTCATGCCGAAGATCGGCCGGCCGTGCTGGCGTGCGAGCACGCGGCGGGTGGCGAAGCTGCGGCCGTCGCGCACACTGTCGACGTCGTACACGATCGGCACCGCGGTGTCACCCGGGCGAAGGAAGTAGGAGTGCAGCGAGTGCACCGCGCAGTCCGGGGCGACGGTCCGCTCGGCCGCGACCAGCGCGTGCGCGGCCACCTGGCCGCCGAACACCCGCTGCAGCACCGTGTCGGGCTGCCGTCCCCGGAACAGGTTGTCCTCGATGGCCTCCAGGTCGAGCAGGTCCAGCAGCTCGCCGACCGAACGCGGCACGACTCACTCCTCCTCGGGCCGGTCGAGCCCGGCCAGGAACTGCTCGAACTGCGCACCGAGCTCCTCCCCGGAGGGCAGCGGCTCGTCGCCGAGAGCGCCTTCCCGGGAGGCCTGGTAGGCGTCGTACTGCTGCTCCAGGCCGCGCACCACCTCCTGCACCTGCCCGGACTCGGCCACCTGCTCCTCGATGCTGCGGCGCCGTGCCTCGGCCAGTGCCGCCAGGTCCTCCCGGTCCCAGTGCAGGCCGGTCGCCTCCTCGACGCCGGACATCAACACCAGCGATGCCTGCGGGAAGTCCATCTGCGCGAGGTAGTGGGGGATGTGCGCGACGAAGCCCATCGCGTCGTGGTCCCACTCCCCCAGCCTGAGCTCCAGCAGCGCCTGGGCGCTCGCGGGGACCTGCAGGTCCCCCGACCAGAGGTTGTCCTGGACCAGCAGCCGCTGAGCGGTGGCGTGGTTGGTCAGCTGGACGGGACGGGTGTGGGGAACCGTCATCGGCACCGCTCCCAGCGAGACCACCGACGGCACGGCGAAGGTCTCCACCACCTCGCGCACCGCGCGGGTGAACGCCTCCCACCGGATGTCGGGCTCCGGACCGCTCAGCACCAGGTACGCCGTCCCGGCCGCGTCGTGCCGCAGCCACACCGCAAGCCGGGGCGGCTCGTAGTCGGCGTAGTGGTCCGCGTGGAAGGTCATCGGCGGCCGGCGGGCCCGGTAGTCGTGCAGCTCGTCCACCTCGAACCCGGCCACCACCCGTCCCGCGTCGAGGGTGCGCAGGTGCTCCACCAGCAGATGGGTGGCGTTCCCCGCGTCGAGGAAGCCCTCCAGCGCGACCAGCATCACCGGGCCCGGCTCACGGCCCTCGCGTGCCGCGGCCAGCTCGGCGACCTCGTCGACGATGTGCACCAGGCGTGACCCACTCACCCGCCACCTCCGTTCCTGTCCGGTTCAGCCTACTGATCGGCTCCGGGCGCCCGACGCGGCGGCAGGCGATGCGACGCCCAGCGCGGTGGTCTCACCCGTAGATCTCCAGGATCCGGTGTGCCGCCCGCCGGGCGAGCTCGTGGCCGTCGTAGCCGAGCACGCGGCGCAGCACTGCGTCCTGCTGGTCGTCCGGGGTGCCGCGTCCCATGTCGTGAAAGGCCCGCATCAGCTCCCAGAGCTTCGCCTCCCCCTGCGAGGCAGCGATGTAGTCGCAGGCCATCCAGCTCAGCGCGTAGTGCCAGTCCTGGTCCCGGCCGTTGAAGGTGCTCGAGGCGGGCATCTCGTCCGCGCCCCGGCGCGCGCGGGTCAGCGCCACCGAGGCGATCCGGCGCTGGCTGCGCGACAGGGGACGGGCCCCGACGTACTCCGCGAGCCCCTCGGCGAACCACACCGGGGCGCCGTCGTCGCGGTGGCCGACCGCGACATGGGTGAGCTCGTGCCGCACGATGCGACCGAGGAACGGCTGACCGGCCCGCACCGAGCTGGGCAGCAGCGTGATCCGCGTCGAGACCGGTCGTGAGCCCGGGCCGGAGCCCCGCACCGGGAACGACATCGCACCCAGGTGGAGGATGTTGCCGCCCGGGACGTCCTGGAAGGAGTCCAGGACGGCACGATCGTCGAAGTAGTAGAGCACCACCTTGTCCGACCAGGTGAACGGCACCGCCCGGTCGACCTGGCGCAACCCCGCGTCGACGTCCGCGAGCACCTGCCCGGCCTCGGACCCGGTGTCCTTGCCGAAGATCCCCAGCACGTGGCTGGTGGAGCGTACGTCGATGCCGGTCAGGTCCCAGGGCGCCGGCTCGGAGCCGGGGAACGCCGCACCGGTGCGGGTGCGGTCGCCGACCACCTTGAGCCCGTCGGCGCGCAGGTCGAAGGCGAGCCCGATGGTCCGGCGCACCGGCCCCCGGTCGAAGCCGCGCAGCTGCATGGTCAGCCGGACGCGGGGCACCGTGGCACGGGCCCCCCAGGAGGGCGCCGCGAGCCGGCGGGGCCAGCTGCCGCGCAGCACCCGGTAGGAGAACCGCTTGACCGGGAGCTGGTCGAGATTGTCGAAGTAGCGCCGCTGCTCGCGCCGGAAGGCACGCAAGGCATGGCCGCTGCTCGCCACCGTGCGCATGAATGCGGCCCGGTTGTGGTCGCGGACCGCCTCGGCCCGCTTCCGGAGCAGCACCTGCTCCTGCTCGCGGCGAGCCGTCGCCGGCGAGATCGCCGGGACCTCCGCGGCGCTGCCCCCGCACGCCGAGCACACCGACACGAGCACCCCCAGGACCACGGCTCCCGCCCAGGCACGGGTGGCCGGTGGCCGCCGGAGCCGGTGCACGGCAGGCCCTAGGGCTGGTTGAGCAGCGTGCGGACCGTGCCGCCGTCGAGCGCGGTCACGTCCTCGACGACGCTGCGTGCCAGCGCCTGTGCGGTCAGCCCGACGCGTTCGAGGATCGCATCGCGCTTGGCATGGGCGAGGTACTCCTGCGGGATGCCGTGCACCCGGACCGGCGTGCCCACCCCGGCGTCGGACAGGGCCTGCAGCACGGCGGAGCCGAAACCGCCGACCCTGCCGCTGTCCTCCACGGTGACCACCAGCCGGTGGACCGAGGCCAGCTCGACCAGGGCCGGGTCGACGGGCTTGAGCCAGCGCGGGTCCACGAGCGTGACGCCGATGCCCTGGTCAGCCAGCCGGTCGGCGACCTCGGCGCACCGGGCGACCATGGGTCCGGCGGCCACCAGCAGCACGTCCCGGGCCCCCTGGCGCACCATGACGTCGCAGCCGCCCACGCGGTCGACAGCCTCGAGGTCGGGGCTCGGCGGTCCCTTGGGCAGACGAAGCGCCGTGGGCGCGTCGTCCACCTCGACGGCCTCGCGCAGCAGTTCGCGCACCCGGGTCCCGTCACGCGGGGCCGCCAGCCGGAGGCCCGGGACCACCTGCAGGATCGAGCAGTCCCACATGCCGTTGTGGCTGGGCCCGTCGTCACCGGTGACACCGGCCCGGTCGAGCACGAACGTGACCCCGCACCCGTGCAGCCCGACGTCCATCACCACCTGGTCGAAGGCACGGTTCAGGAAGGTCGAGTAGACCGCCACCACCGGGTGCAGCCCGCCCATGGCCAGTCCCGCGGCGCTGGTGACGGCGTGTTGCTCGGCGATGCCCACGTCGAAGACCCGGTCGGGGTACGCCGCGGCGAACCTGTCCAGCCCGACCGGGTACATCATGGCGGCCGTGATGCCGACGATGTCGGCCCGCTCGGCCCCGAGCGCGAGCATCTCCTCGGCGAAGAAGTCGGTCCAGATCCGCCCCTTCGGCCGATCGCATCCGGCCTCGACGTCGAACCCGGCCGCGACCTGGTGCAGCTGGTCGATCTCGTTGCGCTCCGCAGGGTCGTAGCCGAACCCCTTGCGGGTGATCGCGTGCACGATCACCGGGCCACCGAAGCGCCTGGCCTGGCTCAGCGCGGTCTCCACGGCCGGGCGGTCGTGGCCGTCGATCGGGCCGACGTACTTCAGGCCGAGGTCCTCGAACAGCCCCTGCGGCGCGAGGGCGTCCTTCATGCCCTTCTTCATCGCGTGCAGCGCGTCGTACGCCGCGGGGCCCACGCCCGGGACCTGGTGCAGGCGCTTCTTGACCAGGTCGAGCATCTCCTCGTAGCGGGGGTTGGTGCGCAGCGTGTTGAGGTGGTCGGCCAGGCCCCCGACGGTGGGCATGTAGGAGCGGCCGTTGTCGTTGACCACGATGACCAGCCTGCGGTCGTGCGCGGCGGCGATGTTGTTCAGCGCCTCCCAGGCCATGCCGCCGGTGAGGGCCCCGTCACCGATGACCGCCACGACGCACCGGTCCTCACCGCGGATCGAGAACGCCTTGGCCAGCCCGTCGGCGTAGGACAGCGAGGTGGAGGCGTGGGAGTTCTCGACCAGGTCGTGCTCGGACTCGGCACGGCTCGGGTAGCCGGACAGCCCGCCCTCGGTGCGCAGGGTGTCGAAGCGGTCCGCGCGCCCGGTCAGCATCTTGTGGACGTAGGCCTGGTGCCCGGTGTCGAACACGATCTTGTCGCGCGGGGAGTCGAACACCCGGTGCAGCGCGAGCGTCAGCTCGACCACGCCCAGGTTGGGACCCAGGTGACCACCACGGGGAGCGCAGGTGCGGATCAGCTCGTCCCGGATCTCGGTGGCCAGCTCCTCGAGGGCACGGTCATCGAGCGCATGCAGGTCCGACGGGCCCGAGAGGTCACTGAGCAGGCTCATGGGAGTCGAGTCTACGGTCTCATCGACACCGGTGAGGGCGACGGCGGGAGGCCGGGCTCACAGCCTGGCGGCGAAGCGGCGGCCGCGCAGTGCCTCCTCGACCAGGCCGACGGACCGTCGCACCCCGAGCAGCCGCGCGGACTCCCGCTCGAAGGTCGCCACGGCCGCGTCCACGGTGGCCGCGTCGGCCACCTCGTGCAGCTCGCCCCGCGCCTCGCTCAGCCCCCGTCGCATCGCCGCCTGGCAGGCCTCGACGTGCAGCACGGCGAACCGCGCGAGCAGCACCGGATGGCGCCGCAGCGCCGGGTAGCCGCGGAACTCCGGTGGACACAGGTCGAGCAGCCAGGCCGTCGCGGTGCGCTCCCAGGCCGGGGCGTCGGGGGGCCGGACCTGCCCGGGCCAGCCCGGCGGAGCGACGTGTCGGACCATGGCCCGAGTATAGAACATACGTTCGAGCGAGTCATCCCGCCAGGAAGCTCAGCCGAACCCTCCGGTCGGGGTTGTCGACGTTCAGGTCGACCAGGCAGATGCTCTGCCAGGTGCCCAGCGCGAGCCTGCCCTCGTCGACCGGCACCGTGGCGTACGGCGGGACCAGGGCCGGCATCACGTGGGACCGCCCGTGCCCGGGAGAGCCGTGCCGATGCCGCCACCGGCGGTCGGCCGGGAGCAGGTCGGCCAGGGCCGAGAGCAGGTCGTCGTCACTGCCTGCACCGGTCTCGATGACGGCGATCCCGGCGGTGGCGTGCGGCACGAAGACGTGCAGCAGCCCATCGCCCTGGCCCCGGACGAATTCGCGGCAGCGGTCGGTGAGGTCGGCCACGGCATCGTCTGCGCCGGTGCGCACCTCGAACGTCTCGGATCTCATCGGCCTTCCCCTTCGGTGTCCTCATGCGAGCGTCCGGACCAGCAGCGCGGTCGCCGTACAGGCACACACGCCCAGCAGGCCCAGCCGCAGCCTTGCACGCGCCGCACGGACGCGCAGCCTGGTCCCACCCCAGACGCCCAGCACCACGAACGGGGCGAGCACCCCGGCCAGCTCCAGGGTCCGCAGGTCCACGCCTCCCCCGGCCGCGAGGCCGACCAGGCTCGCGACCGCCCCGGCGCCGAAGAACACCGCCAGCGTCGGCCGGAGCCGAGCGGGGTCCCGGTGCTGCAGCACCAGCGCGATCGGCGGCCCGCTGATCGAGGTGGCCGTGCCCGTGACGCCCGCGACCAGCCCGGCAGCACTCCTCGTGGTGCGGTTGTCGGGGATGCGCACGGAGACCAGCGACGCCGCCACCGCGATGAGCACCATCGCCCCCAGCCCGGCCGCGATCACCGTCGTACTCACGTGCACCACGACCCAGACGCCCGCAGCAGTGCCCAGCAGGCGCGCCCCCAGCGCCCAGCGCACCACCGACCAGTCGATGCCCCGGTGCTCCCACAGCAGCGTGGTCACCGGGGTGAGCACGCTCATGCACAGCGGCAGCGTGGGCACCAGCCCCGGGTCGACCAGGGCGAGCACGGGTGAGAACACCAAGCCGACCCCGAGGCCCACCGTGCTCTGGACCAGGCCCCCGAGCAGCACCAGCGCCGCGAACAGCCCGACCACCGTGCCGGACAGGCCCAGCACGGTCACCGCTCGCGCAGGTGCCCCTCCACCCGCTCGACCTTGCCCGCCAGCTGTCCGGTGTCATGTCCCGCCGCCCTGAGGTCGGCCTTCAGGACCAGCCCGACCCGGGGCGAGGTCTCGGCGACCGTGAGGACCGCCTGCTTGACCACCGCCATGACCTCGTCCCACTCGCCCTCGATGTTGGTGAACATCGCGTTGGTCTCGCACGGCAGGCCCGACTCCCGGATGACCCGGACCGCCTCGGCGACCGAGCCCGAGACGCCGCCGGTGTCGTCCCCGTTCGAGGGGCTGATGCTGATGGCCACGATCATGGCCCCATCATGCCCGCTGCGGCTGCGGGTACGACAAGGTCACGGAGTACGTTGGCGTGTGCCGACCAGCCTCGTGAGTCGGCGCACTGTCGAGCCCGAGGAGTCGTGATCACCATGGCCATCACCACCACCGACCCCCGTACCGGCGAGGTCCTCAAGACCTTCGACGAGCTCAGTGACGACCAGCTCGAAGATCGCCTCGCACGGGCGGCGGCCGCAGCGCAGACCTACCGGCTCACCACGCACCAGCAGCGGGCCGGCTGGCTGCATGCCGCGGCCGACAGCCTCGAGGGACGCACCGAATCCGTGGCCGAGATGATGACCCTGGAGATGGGCAAGACGAAGAAGGCGTCGGCCGCCGAGGTGGGCAAGTGCGTCAAGGTGCTCCGGTACTACGCCGACCACACCCCGGACCTGCTCGCCGACGAGGTCCTCGCCGACCCTGGCAAGGCGAACGCGTCCCAGGCGTACGTCCGCTACCTGCCGCTCGGGGTGGTGCTCGCAGTGATGCCGTGGAACTTCCCGCTGTGGCAGGCGATGCGGTTCGCCGCACCCGCCCTGGCCGCCGGCAACGTCGGCCTGCTCAAGCACGCCAGCAACGTTCCCCAGACCGCGCTGTTCATGGAGGAGCTGTTCCGCGAGGCCGGCTTCCCCGACGACGTGTTCCACACGCTGCTGGTCGGCAGCGGCAAGGTCGAGGGGATCCTGCGTGACGACCGGGTCGCGGCCGCCACCCTGACCGGCAGCGAGCCGGCCGGCTCGGCGGTGGCGCGGACCGCGGGCGAGGAGATCAAGAAGGTCGTCCTCGAGCTGGGCGGGTCCGACCCATTCGTGGTGATGCCCTCCGCCGACCTGGCGAAGGCGGCCAAGGTGGCCACCACGTCGCGCTGCCAGAACAACGGGCAGTCGTGCATCTCCGCCAAGCGCTTCATCGTGCACGCCGACTGCTACGACGAGTTCACCGAGCTGTTCGTGGCCGAGATGGGCGCGCTCGCCGTCGGCGACCCGATGCAGGACGGCACCGACGTGGGGCCACTGTCGACCGAGCAGGGGCGCGAGGACGTGGAGGAGCTGGTTGCGGACGCCGTCGGCAAGGGCGCCAAGGTGCTGCTCGGCGCCGAGCGCCCCGACCAGCCCGGCTGGTGGTACCCGCCGACCGTGCTGGCCGACGTGACCGAGGACATGAAGATGTACCGCGAGGAGGTCTTCGGCCCGGTCGCCCAGCTCTACCGTGTCGCGGACATCGACGAGGCGATCCGGATCGCGAACGTCACCCGGTTCGGGCTCGGCTCCAACGCCTGGACAGCCGATCCGGACGAGCAGGAGCGGTTCGTCCGGGACATCCAGGCCGGCCAGACGTTCATCAACGGCATGACCGCGTCGTTCCCCGAGCTGCCGTTCGGTGGGGTGAAGAAGTCCGGCCACGGCCGCGAGCTCGCCGGCCACGGCATCCGCGAGTTCATGAACGCCAAGACCGTCTGGGTCGGATGACCGCACGCCCCGCCGGGGCGATCGCGGGCGTCAGCCCTTGCGCATGTTGCGCAGCACGTACTGCAGGATGCCGCCGTGGCGGTAGTAGTTCGCCTCGCCGGGGGTGTCGATGCGGACCACGGCGTCGAACTCGGTGCCGCCGGCCTCGACCTTCACGGTCCGCGGGACCGAGCCGTCGTTGAAGCCGGTGATGCCGGTGATCTCGAAGGTCTCCTCACCGGTCAGGCGCAGCGACTTCGCGCCCTCGCCCTCGGGGAACTGCAGCGGCAGCACGCCCATCATGAGCAGGTTGGAGCGGTGGATCCGCTCGTAGGACTCCGCGATCACGGCCCGCACGCCCAGCAGCGCGGTGCCCTTGGCCGCCCAGTCACGCGATGACCCCGAGCCGTACTCCTTGCCCGCCAGCACCACCAGCGGCGTACCCGCCGCCAGGTAGCTCTCCGAGGCCTCGAACACCGTGGTCACCCCGCCGTCCCTGGCGAAGTCGCGGGTGAAGCCGCCCTCGGTGCCCGGAGCGAGCTGGTTGCGCAGCCGGATGTTGGCGAACGTGCCGCGGATCATCACCTCGTGGTTGCCCCGCCGTGAGCCGTAGGAGTTGAAGTCCCGCTGCTCCACGCCGTGGCCGGCGAGATAGGCACCCGCCGGGCTGTCCTTCTTGATCGCACCGGCCGGTGAGATGTGGTCCGTGGTGACGCTGTCACCGAGCTTGAGCAGCACCCGGGCACCGGAGATGTCGGCGACCGGCTCCGGCTCGGAGGGCATCCCGTCGAAGTACGGCGGCTTGCGGACGTAGGTGGAGTCCTCCGCCCACGCGAAGGTGTTCCCCTCCGGGGTGGGCAGCGACGTCCACCGCTCGTCGCCGGCGAACACGTCGGCGTAGTCCTTGGAGAACATCTCCGCGGTGATCGCCTGGCCGATGACCTCCTCGACCTCGGCCGGAGAGGGCCAGATGTCCCTGAGGTGGACGTCGTTGCCGTCCTGGTCCTGGCCGAGCGGGTCCTCGAACAGGGCGACGTCCATCGACCCGGCGATCGCGTAGGCGACCACCAGCGGCGGGGAGGCCAGGTAGTTCATCTTGATGTCGGGGTTGATCCGGCCCTCGAAGTTCCGGTTGCCCGACAGCACCGAGCACACCGCCAGGTCGTTCTCGTTGACCGCCTTGGAAACCTCGGGGATCAGCGGCCCGGAGTTCCCGATGCAGGTGGTGCAGCCGTAGCCGACCAGGTTGAAGCCGAGCTTGTCGAGGTACGGCGTCAGCCCGGCCCGCTCGTAGTAGTCCGAGACCACCTTCGACCCCGGCGCAAGCGTGGTCTTGACCCACGGCTTGCGCTGCAGCCCCTTCTCGACCGCCTTCTTGGCCAGCAGGGCGGCGCCGATCATCACGCTCGGGTTGGAGGTGTTGGTGCACGAGGTGATCGCGGCGATCGCCACCGCGCCGTGGTCGACGTCGAACTCGGTGCCGTCGGAGTACCTGACGTGCGCCGGGTTGCTGGGACGGCCGTCACCGCCGTGCGCGGTGTGGTCGCTGGGGGCAGCAGAGCCGTTTCCACCGTGGTAGGCCGGCGAGTCCGACGCCGGGAAGGACTCGGCCGAGGCCTCGTCGTAGCCGGACTCTTCCTCGTCCACGTAGTCGGCCAGCGCACCCCGGAAGGCCCGCTTGGCCCGGGTCACCTCGATGCGGTCCTGCGGCCGCTTCGGCCCCGCGATAGAGGGCACCACCGTGGACAGGTCGAGCTCGAGCGACTCGGAGTAGCGCGGTTCGGGGCTGTTCTCGTCGTGCCAGAGGCCCTGCCGCTTCGCGTAGGCCTCCACCAGCGCCAGGTGCTCGTCGCTGCGGCCGGTCAGCCGCATGTAGTTGATCGTCTCGGCGTCGATCGGGAACACCGCGATGGTGGAGCCGTACTCCGGGCTCATGTTGCCGATCGTGGCGCGGTTGGCCAGCGGCACCGCGGCGACGCCGTCGCCGTGGAACTCCACGAACTTGCCGACCACGCCGTGCTTGCGCAGCATCTCCGTGATGGTCAGCACCAGGTCGGTGGCGGTGGCCCCTTCGGGCAGCTCGCCGGTCAGCTTGAAGCCGACCACGCGCGGGATCAGCATCGACACCGGCTGGCCCAGCATCGCGGCCTCGGCCTCGATGCCGCCCACGCCCCAGCCCACCACGCCGAGCCCGTTGACCATGGTGGTGTGCGAGTCGGTGCCGACCAGGGTGTCGGGATATGCGACGCCGTCCTTGTCGAAGACAACGCGTGCCAGGTGCTCGATGTTGACCTGGTGCACGATGCCGGTGCCGGGCGGCACCACCCGGAAGTCGGCGAAGGCGCCCTTGCCCCAGCGCAGGAACTGGTAGCGCTCCCTGTTGCGCTGGTACTCGATCTCGACGTTGCGCCCGAACGCCTCGGGCGTGCCGAAGACGTCGGCGATCACCGAGTGGTCGATGACCAGCTCGGTCGGCGCCAGCGGGTTGATCTTCGCGGGGTCGCCCCCGAGGTCGCCCATGGCCTCACGCATGGTGGCCAGGTCGACCACGCACGGCACCCCGGTGAAGTCCTGCATGATCACCCGGGCGGGCGTGTACTGGATCTCCTTGTCGGGCTGGGCGTCGGGGTCCCAGCCGGCGAGTGCGCGGATGTCGTCGGCGGTGATGTTCGCGTCGTCCTCGGTGCGCAGCAGGTTCTCCAGCAGGACCTTGAGGCTGTACGGCAGGGTGCGTACGGCGTCCTCGCGCAACCCGTCGCCCGTCACCGCGTCCAGGCGGTAGATCTCGTACGACGCGCCGCCCACGTCCAGGCTGCTCTTCGCACCGAAGCTGTCGACACTGGCCATGTGCTCCTCAGACTCCTCTGGTCGTAATTGCCCGCACCATCTTGCCCACAGCCCCTGCACGTGGGAAGCAGCGCCGGTCCGCCGCTGGATTTATCTTGATATCAAGATACACGATACCCAAATGTCACTGCCGCTGCAGCCAGGCGGTGCCCAGGCCGGGACGGCCGGGCTCGTCGCGGACCACCGCCAGCCCCACCCCGGCCAACCAGTCCCGCAGCGCGGCCCAGGTCTCCCCGGGCACCGGGTGGTACTCCATGACCACCCGTCGTACCGTCGCCCAGCTCTGCGGGGAGGACGCACGCACCAGCTCGTACTCCCCGCCCTCGCAGTCCATCTTCACCACGGTCACCGGGCCGGGGGCGGCCGCGACCGCGGCGTCGAAGGTGGTGGTCTCCACGGTGATGCCGTGCCGCCGGCCGGGGGCGTCGTCACCGTGGACCAGGCGCTCGCCGTCGCGGACCAGCCCGTTGTGCACGCTGCCCTCGTCGTTGTCGTCGAGCACGGCGGTGCCGACCTCCCCCGCCACCGCCTGCTGGTGCACCCGCATCCGGTCCGCCAGCCCGTTGCGCTCGATGTTGCTCCGCAGGAAGCCGGCGCTGGCCGGGGACGGCTCGTAGCACTCCACCCGTACGTCGGCCCGCCGCGAGGCGATGTTCGTGGCGAAGGCACCCACGTGCGACCCGATGTCGATCACCGTGCAGGGCTCGCCCGCGGGCCCGAGCACCCAGTCGATGTGGTAGCAGTCGTCGGCGAACTGCTCGTAGATCGGCAGTCGGGCCCCGGGCACGTTCGGCGTGGTCAGCAGCGGACCGGAGCGCACGTCGAAGGTGAGGGCGGGCTCCTCCCGGTGCAGCGCCTGCCCGGCCAGCTGGCGCAGCACCGCCGGCCAGTTGGCGAACGTCCGGGGGGTCTGTGCCAGCCGCCGGGAGTTGTAGACCAGGCGCGACGAGGGAGTGGACACGACAGGCATCCTGCCAGCAGCCGGACTCAGCCGGGAACGCGTTCCAGAAGTGCGACGCACTCGACGTGGTGTGTCATCGGAAATGTATCGGCGGGGCTGAGCGTGGATGCGGTCGTTCGCGATCAACGGCGTTCTTGAGCGCAAAACGCCATCTGACCTGGGGATTTACGATCTGAGTGCCCGCGGGGGTCAGTAGGTCTCTGCGACCGTCCGCGATTCAATGCGCGCCCAAAGTGCGCCCTCGAAAGAGGCCCGCCCCGAGGCTCACATCCGACCGCAGAGAGCGCCCACCGCGGTGCCCGGCCCTATCCCCCAAGCCGCGGCAAATCTCGGTCAGCCCGCGTTCTCGGGTGCGGTCGGGGCGCGTGTCCAGCTGACGGTGAGCTCGTTGCGCTGCCCGAACCGTTCGAGATGGCTGCCCAGGACGTGCTCGACGCGCCTGACGGCCTCCTCG
>JBOHDO010000147.1:0-17440 GCA_050699415.1 Marmoricola sp. | reverse complement strand
GCATCGCGAGCTCCGCCCCCTCGGTGCTGATCGCGCACCTGGCCGCCGCCACCAGCACGCTGCGGGTCGGCTCCGGCGGCGTGATGCTGCCGAACCACGCGCCGCTGGTGGTCGCCGAGCAGTTCGCACTGCTGGAGGCGGCGTACCCCGGCCGGATCGACCTGGGCATCGGCCGGGCACCCGGGAGCGACCCGGTCACCGGGTGGGCGCTGCGCCATGGTGCCGGGGGAGTCGACGAGGACGCGGTTGCCCGCTTCCCCGAGTACGTCGACCAGGTGATCGCGATGATGGACACCCACGGCGTCGGCCTGCAGGTCGCCGGGCGCTCCCACCCGTTGCGGGCGACGCCGGCGGCGACCGGCCGCCCGCCGGTGTGGCTGCTCGGGTCCTCGGACTACTCCGCGCGGCTGGCGGCGGCCCGGGGGCTGCCCTACGTCTTCGCCCACCACTTCTCCGGACGGGGCACCGCCGAGGCGCTGGCGCTCTACCGCGACGGCTTCACCCCCTCGGACGAGGCGGACCGACCCCGCACGTTCCTGACCGTGAACGCGTGCGTGGCGCCCACCCGGGAGCAGGCCGAGCGGCTCGCCCGGCCCCAGCTGCTGGCGATGGTGGCACTGCGCACCGGGGGCCAGCTGGGCCCCCAGCTCCCGGTGGAGGAGGCCGCGGAGGTCGAGCTGGCGCCGCAGCACCAGGACCTCCTGGAGCGGATGCGGGAGCGGTGGGTGATCGACGCGCCGGGCCCGGCCGCCGAGCAGATCCGGGAGCTGGCGGGCGGCTTCGCCGTCGACGAGGTGATGCTGCACCCGGTGGCGGGAGCCTCCGCCGAGGACGACCCCGCGCGCGGCCCCGGCCGGGAGCAGACGCTGGCCCTGCTCGCCGAGGCCACCGGGGCCCCGGATTAACGGTCCGGGCCGGATATCCCCTAGACTGGTTTGTCGGCCCAACGTGGGCTTGTTTCGTGGTCTCCTGCGGCTGCCCGAACTCCGATCGTACGACGTCCGGCGTGACGTGTGCGCCCGGCCGGGGAAATGGGACGCCACGAACGGCTCGACGAGGTCCACCCGGTGCGCCGGGGCGGTTCCCGGGCCAGCTGCGTGAAGCCTGAGACCGGGCGTAGCGAGGTCGAACTGTGAGCGCACTCGTAGCGGAAGACGGATGAGCAGATTGCGGAGGACATGCCCAAGAAAGAAGGCGTGATCGAGATGGAGGGCGCGGTCGTCGAGGCCCTGCCCAACGCCATGTTCCGGGTCGAGCTGAGCAACGGACACAAGGTGCTCGCCCACATCAGCGGCAAGATGCGTCAGCACTACATCCGGATCCTTCCTGAGGACCGGGTGGTGGTGGAGCTCTCGCCGTACGACCTGACCCGGGGTCGGATCGTCTACCGCTACAAGTGAGCTGGGCACGAGAGCGCGCGTCAGCGCGGTCGAGCTGCGAGCGAACAACCCAACACAGCCGAACCAGTGAAGGACCCGACCATGAAGGTCAACCCGAGCGTCAAGAAGATGTGTGACAAGTGCAAGGTGATTCGTCGCCACGGCCGCGTCATGGTGATCTGTGACAACCCGCGACACAAGCAGCGCCAGGGTTGAGGGAAGCGCTTCGGACCCGACGGAGTCGGGGCTGAGGCGGTGACCGAGCCGCGCAGCCGCTTGCGGCAAGCGGAACACTGAACAACTGAATAGCCGACAACGTGATCGCTACGTCGGAAGCCGCCGCAACCACGGCGGGCCCCGACCACAGCACCTCCGGAGCGGATGGCCGGAGCCCCACGAACCGGGGACGCGACACGACAACACCACCGTGAAGTGAAGGGAAATCGCCACCACATGGCACGCCTGCTCGGAGTCGACCTGCCGCGCGACAAGCGCGTCGAGGTCGCACTCACCTACATCTACGGCATCGGCCGTACCAGCGCCCAGAAGGTGCTCGCCGCCACCGGGGTCGACCCGGAAGCGCGAGTGCACACGCTGGGTGACGAGGAGCTGGTCAAGCTCCGCGACGCCATCGAAGCCGACTACCGGGTCGAAGGTGACCTGCGACGGGAGGTCCAGGCCGACATCCGTCGCAAGGTCGAGATCGGCAGCTACCAGGGCCGCCGCCACCGCAACGGCCTGCCCGTGCGCGGCCAGCGCACCAAGACCAACGCCCGTACCCGGAAGGGTCCCAAGCGGACCGTGGCCGGGCGGAAGAAGGCCAGGTAACCCGATCGCGTCCGGAGGTTTCGAGGCCCGCTGCGTTCGTGTCTCAACCTCCGCCCCGGACCAGCTCACCAAGGAGAGAACCGTATGCCTCCCAAGACCCGCACCTCGAAGGTGCGTCGCAAGGAGAAGAAGAACGTCGTTCAGGGCGAGGCCCACATCAAGAGCACGTTCAACAACACCATCGTCACCATCACCGACCCGACCGGCGGAGTGATCTCGTGGGCCTCGGCCGGCACCGTCGGCTTCAAGGGCTCGCGGAAGTCCACCCCGTTCGCGGCGCAGATGGCGGCCGAGGCCGCCGGACGCCGCGCCATGGAGCACGGCATGAAGAAGATCGACGTCTTCGTGAAGGGCCCGGGCTCGGGTCGCGAGACCGCGATCCGCTCTCTCGGGGCGATCGGCCTCGAGGTGGGGACCATCCAGGACGTCACCCCCAGTCCGCACAACGGCTGCCGCCCGCCCAAGCGCCGGCGCGTCTGACCGGCCCGAGAGCTCGCAGAGGAGACTGAGCAGACATGGCCCGCTACACCGGCCCCATGACCAAGAAGTCGCGCCGTCTCGGCAGCGACCTCGTCGGTGGTGACGCCGCCTTCGAGAAGCGCCCGTACGCGCCCGGCCAGCACGGCCGCGCCCGGATCAAGGAGAGTGAGTACCGCAACCAGCTGCAGGAGAAGCAGAAGGCGCGGTTCACCTACGGCGTGATGGAGAAGCAGTTCCACCGTTACTACGAGGAGGCGGCACGGCGCTCCGGCAAGACCGGCGACAACCTGCTGCAGCTGCTCGAGTGCCGGCTGGACAACGTGGTCTACCGCGCCGGCTTCGCCCGCACCCGCCGGCACGCCCGGCAGCTCGTGGTGCACGGCCACTTCAGGGTGAACGGCCACAAGGTCGACATCCCGTCGTACCAGGTCACCGCGCACGACATCATCGACGTGCGCGAGAAGAGCCGGGAGATGACGCCGTTCATCGTTGCCCGCGAGACCCACGGCGAGCGCGAGGTTCCGGCCTGGCTCGACGCGCTGCCCGAGAAGATGCGGGTTCTGGTGCACTCGGTGCCGGTGCGCGCCCAGATCGACCTGACGATCCAGGAACAGCTGATCGTCGAGTTCTACTCCAAGAAGTGATCTGAGGCCCGTCGCCTGCCGGGTCAGCACCCCCTTCGGCCGGCAGCGTGGCGACGGAGTCGACACGCTCGGCCAATCAACACAGCGAGCCCGTCATATAGCGGGTGGGCTCGGAAAGGAAATCAAGTGCTCATCGCTCAGCGCCCGACCCTGTCGGAAGAGACCGTTGACGAGTTCCGCTCGCGGTTCGTGATCGAGCCGCTGGAGCCCGGGTTCGGCTACACGCTCGGCAACTCCCTGCGCCGTACGCTGCTCTCGTCGATCCCCGGCGCCTCCGTGACCAGCATCAAGATCGACACCGCCCTGCACGAGTTCTCCACCGTCGAGGGCGTCAAGGAGGACGTCACCGAGGTGATCCTCAACCTCAAGGGCCTCGTGGTCTCCTCCGAGCACGACGAGCCGGTGACCATGTACCTGCGCAAGCAGGGCGCCGGTGAGGTCACCGCGGCCGACATCGCCCCGCCGGCCGGTGTCGAGGTGCACAACCCCGACCTGAGGATCGCCACGCTCAACGACAAGGGCAGGCTCGAGATGGAGCTGGTCGTCGAGCGGGGCCGCGGCTACGTGAGCGCGACCCAGAACAAGGGCAGCGACAACGAGATCGGCCGGATGCCGGTCGACTCGATCTACTCCCCGGTCCTGAAGGTGACCTACAAGGTCGAGGCCACCCGTGTGGAGCAGCGCACCGACTTCGACAAGCTGGTCATCGACGTCGAGACCAAGCCGTCCATGCGCCCGCGGGACGCGATCGCCTCGGCCGGCAAGACCCTGGTCGAGCTGTTCGGCCTGGCCCGGGAGCTGAACGTCGAGGCCGAGGGCATCGACATCGGTCCGTCCCCGGTCGACGAGCAGCTCGCGCAGGACCTCGCTCTCCCGGTCGAGGACCTCGCCCTGACGGTGCGGTCCTACAACTGCCTCAAGCGCGAGGGGATCCACACCGTCGGCGAGCTGATCGCACGGTCCGAGCAGGACCTGCTCGACATCCGCAACTTCGGGGCCAAGTCGATCGACGAGGTCAAGGCGAAGCTGCAGGAGATGGGGCTGTCGCTGAAGGACTCCGCTCCGGGCTTCGACCCGGCTGCGGCCGTGGCGTCGTACGAGGACGAGGAAGACTCCTCCTACATCGAGGACGAGCAGTACTGAGTCGGCTGCCGGCCGGCCGCTGACCGAACACCTGTCGGTTCCGGAGTGATCCGGGTCTACCCGAGTACCTCGTACGGCTCGGGAGAAAAGAGAGAGACACCATGCCTACACCGAAGAAGGGCCCTCGTCTGGGCAGCGGCCCGTCCCACCAGCGCCGCATGATCGCCGACATGGCCGGCGCGCTGTTCGAGAACGGACGGATCACGACCACCGAGGCGAAGGCGCGGGTGCTGCGGCCGGTGGCCGAGCGGCTGATCACCAAGGCGAAGCGAGCCCCGCTCGGCAGCCAGCAGAGCCTGCACAACCGTCGCGAGGTGCTCAAGACCATCCGGGACAAGTCGGTGGTCCACTCGCTGTTCACCGAGATCGCGCCCATGTTCAGCGAGCGTCCGGGGGGCTACACCCGCATCACCAAGATCGGGCCGCGCAAGGGCGACAACGCCCCGATGGCCGTGGTCGAGCTGGTGACCGAGGACTACTCCCCGAAGGCGCCCGCCAGCAAGTCGGCCGCATCCGCCGCGCCCGCCGCGGAGCCGGTGGAGCCCGCCGAGGCGGCCGCGCCGGTCGAGGAGGAGCCTGCCGGGGCGGCGGCGCCTGCGACAACGGAGGCCGTCGCCGAAGAGGCGGCGGAGCCCGAGTCGACGGCGGGTGCGGACGCGGAGGACGAGCCCGAGGCCTGAGTCCGGTCTGTGGGCCCGGTCAGTGGCGGCCCGGTCAGCGGGCGGCGTACTCCACGCTGTCGAAGGGCCAGGCGTCGCGCAGCCACGCCGCCACCGCGTCGTACAACGGCACGTCGAGCCCTGCGTGGCCCGCGCTGACCCAGGAGCGCACCTCGGCGGTGCCGTCGTGTAGGGGCACGGTCGGCTTGACGTAGACACAGCCGACGACCGGACCGCCCCCCGGCTGCAGCACCGAGTAGCAGAACTGGGTGCGTTCGGCGAAACCCCGGGCGTGGCACTCGAGATCCGCGCGGTTCTCGTCGAGGGTCATGGGAGTCGGCCAGCTGCTGTCGCGCCAGCCGGGCAGCGACCGGATGAAGTCCATGCTCGACGTCCACGCGGCGTAGTCGGCCTCGTTGTGCTGTGGCCCCAGTGGCTCCAGACGGAAATCCCGGGTCTCGGGCGGGGTCGGTGGGTCGAAGTCGCGGGGTACGAAGCTCACCGTCCCATGCTGGCACGCGCGGGATTCGTTGCCTGCTCGTGATACACGCGGGGCCTCGCCGAGTGCTAACGTCCAAGGGCTGGACCTGCCCCGAAGCGGTGGGTCCGCCAGTTCGATTCGGACCGAAGGCCCCGGAGCCAGCGTCAGTGTCGACCCGGAGCCTCCGATCGATGGGAGGCACGCATGGGAACCGAACAGCACGGGGCGGCGGGGGTTCCGGCCGAAGTGTCGAGGAGGCAGTTCCTGCTCAACTCCGGCCTGTTGGTCGCCGGAGTGGCCGGCGGGGGGTCACTGCTGCAGGCCTGCGGGACCGGCGCCACCGGCACCAGTGGTGGTGGCGGCAGCAGTGGCGGGGGAATCAGGATCCTGCTGTGGAGCCACTTCGTGCCCAACTACGACAGCTGGTTCGACCCGTGGGCGAAGGCGTGGGGCGACAAGCACGGCGTCGAGGTCACCGTCGACCACATCGACCAGGCCGACCTCCCCACCCGCACGGCATCGGAGTTCCAGTCGGGCAGCGGCCACGACCTGATCGAGTGGATCACGCCGCCCTCGGCGTACGAGCCGAGCGTGCACGACATGAGCGACGTGGTGCAGGAGGCCACGGGCAAGTACGGCAAGCAGGTCCCGTTCTGCAAGATGTCCTCGTACAACCCCAAGACCAAGAAGTACTACGGCTTCTGCCACACTTGGACGCCGGACCCCGGCGACTACCGCAAGTCGCTGTGGAGCGCGGTCGGCATGGCGGACGGGCCGTCGACCTGGGACGACCTGCTCACCGGTGGCGCGAAGATCAAGCAGCAGAAGAAGGTCCGGATGGGCATCGGGATGTCCTCCGAGGTCGACTCCAACATGGCGGCCCGGGCACTCATCTGGTCCTTCGGCGGCGCGATCCAGGATGCCGACGAGAACGTCACGCTGGACTCGAAGCAGACCGTGGAGGCGGTCAAGTACATGGCCAGCCTCTACAAGAAGGCGATGAGCCCGGAGGTGTTCGGCTGGAACGCCGCCTCGAACAACCAGGGCCTGATCGCCGGAGAGCTGTCCTACATCCTCAACTCGATCTCGGCCTACCGGAGCGCCCAGGACACCAACCCCAAGATCGCCGATGACATCTGGTTCCGGCCGGCGCTGAAGGGCCCCGGCGGCATCGGACTCGCCAGCCAGCACGTGGTCCGCTCCTACATCATGCCGAAGTGGGCGCACAACACCGACAAGTGCAAGCAGTTCCTGCTCGACCTGGTCGGCGCCGCGTCCCAGTCGGTGAAGCAGTCCGAGCTCTACGACTTCCCCGCGTTCGCCAACACCCCGGCCGCAAGCCAGCTGCCGGGCTGGCTCAAGGACGACCCGTTCAAGTCCCATCCGGCGAACAAGCTCCAGCTGCTGGGCTCGGCGCAGTCCTGGAGCACCAACGTCGGGCACCCGGGCCCCGCCAACCCGGCCATCGGCGAGATCTTCGACACCAACGTGATCTCGACGATGATGGCCAACGTCGCCCGCGGGAAGATGTCCGCCGGGGACGCGGTCAAGGGCGCCCAGAAGCAGTGCGAGACCATCTTCGGCAAGTGGCGTGACAAGGGTCTGGTCGGCGGAAGCAGCTGATGGCCACGGTGCAGACGGTCGGACTGCGCAAGGAGTTCGGCGACAACGCTGCTGTCGACGGAATCGACCTGGAGACCGAGGAGGGCGAGTATCTCGTCCTCCTCGGTCCGTCGGGATGCGGCAAGACCACGCTGTTGCGGCTGATCGCCGGCCTCGAGCACCCCACCGGCGGGGACGTGGTTATCGGCGGCGAGGTGGTCACCAGGCTGCCACCGCGGGCGCGACGGATCGCGATGGTCTTCCAGAGCTATGCGCTGTACCCGCACAAGACGGTACGGCGCAACATCACCTTCCCCCTCAAGGCCGCCGGCGTACCCCGGCGCGAGTGGCAGGCGAAGGTCGACTGGGCGTCCGAGGTGCTCGGCATCGGCCGGCTGCTCGACCGTCGTCCCCGGCAGCTCTCCGGCGGTGAGCGACAGCGGGTCGCCCTCGCCCGTGCGCTGGTCCGCGAGCCGCAGCTGTTCCTCTTCGACGAGCCGCTGTCCAACCTGGACGCGAAGCTGCGCACCACCGCGCGGGACGAGCTCAAGGAGTTCCAGCACAGGATGGGGGTGACCACCGTCTACGTCACCCACGACCAGGTCGAGGCCATGGGGCTGGGTGACCGGGTCGCCGTGCTCGACGGCGGCAAGGTGCAGCAGGTCGGCACCCCCGAGCACGTGTACGACGACCCGGCCAACGTCTTCGTCGCCACGTTCGTGGGGGCGCCGCCGATGAACCTGCTGCACACCGCCGGTGGGACCGTCGGCTTCCGTCCGGAGCACCTGATGCCGCTCGAGGCGGTCGGTGCCCGGGACAACCAGCTGGTCTGCGACTTCGCGATCAGCCGGGTGGAGAACCTGGGGTCCGACCGCTACGTCTACGGCACCATCGACGCCCTCGACCCGGACAGCCGGGTCATCGCGAAGCTGCCCTCCAACGTTCTCACGGCAGCCCGGCCGGGATCGGAGGATCGCTACGTGGTCGACCGGAGCAAGCTGCGCTGGTTCGACACCGAGTCCGGCGAGCGGACCGACCCGCCGCCGGGAGGCCTGCCGTCCCCGCCGGAGGGCGGCCGGTGAGTGCGGTCGCGGGCTCCCCGCCGCGTCGGCGCTGGGGATACCTGCTCGACCGCGAGAAGCTGCTGGGGCCGGTGCTGCTGATCCCGGCCGTACTTTACCTCGTGGCCGTGGTGGGCTACCCGCTGGTGCTGGCGATCATGTACGCGTTCAGCGACGTGACGGTCGGCAGTCCCCGGTTCGACTTCGTCGGGCTACAGACGTTCCGGCACGCGGTGAGCGACCCCACGTTCCTGGCTGCTCTCGGCCACTCCTTCCTGATCACGGGCGTCTCGCAGGTGCTCGTCGTGGTGCTGTGCACGATCCTGGCGTTCGTGCTCGCCGCGGACTTCAAGGGGAAGTGGTTCCTGCGGTTCGTCATGCTGATGCCGTGGACCACGCCGATCGCGCTGGGCGCGATCATCTGGCTGTGGATGCTGGACTCGATCTTCACGCCGTTCGACTGGTTCGCCCGCCAGCTGCACGTGATCGGCCCGCAGGGGCACCTGGTGCTGCTCGGCCACGGGGGTACGGCGATCGGCTCGGTGATCGCGATCCAGACCTGGCGGATGCTGCCACTGGCCACCGTGATCGTGCTCGCCGGCCTGTCCTCCATCCCCCGTGACATCGAGGAGCAGGCAGAGGTCGACGGTGCGGGCTTCTGGCGCCGGCTGCTCTCGATCCAGCTGCCCCTGCTCGCCCCGGTGATCCTGGTCGCGGTGCTGTTCGGCATCGTGTTCACCTTCACCGACATGGCGGTGGTGTTCATCCTCACCGGCGGCGGACCGGGAAATGCGACCCAGGTGCTGCCCAGCTGGGCGTTCTACAAGGGCATCAACGGCGGGAACCTGTCCGTCGGGGCGGCCGACGCGATGTTCATGTTCCCGGTGCTGCTGGGCCTGACGATCATCGTGCTGCGGATGGCCAGCAGGGTCGGGGGCGACTGAGATGGCCGTGCACCAGGCGAGCACCGTACGTGGCCGAATCGGTCTCTACGTGATCGCGTTCTGCTTCGCGGTGTTCTGCGGTTTCCCGTTCCTGTGGGCCACCGTGACGATGTTCCGCCAGGACCCCGACCTGTACAACGCCCAGAAGCCGCCGTTCGACTTCAGCAAGGCGCCCACCCTCGACAAGATCACCTCGCTGTTCACCGGCACCCCCTACGTCCATTTCATCGTCAACAGCGTGGTCGTCGGCCTCGCCGTCGTCGGGATCACACTGCTGCTCGGCGTTCCGGCGGCGTACGCCCTGGCCAGGCTGACGGGTCGCTGGGGCATTCCGATGGCGATCGGCATCTTCGCGGTCTACCTGGTCCCCCCGACGCTGTTGTTCCTGCCGATGTCGCGGCTGATCGTGACCCTGGGCCTGCAGGACTCGATCTGGTCGCTGGTGGTGGTCTACCCGGGGTTCACCATCCCGCTGTCGGTCTGGCTGCTCGTCGGGTTCTTCCGCTCGGTGCCCCGCGACGTCGAGGAGCAGGCACAGGTGGACGGGTACAGCCGGGTCGGTGCCGTGGTGCGGACCGTGCTGCCGCTGGTCGTGCCCGGGATCTTCACCGTGGTGGTGTTCACCTTCACGCTGACGATGCAGGACTTCATCTACGCGCTGGCCTTCATCTCCAGCTCCTCGGACATGACGATCAGCGTGGGCGTCCCCACGAACCTGATCAAGGGCGACGTGCTCTACTGGCAGTCGCTGATGGCCTCGGCCGTGATCGTCGCGGTGCCGGTGGCGCTGGTGTACAACCTGTTCCTCAACCGGTTCATCCAGGGGTTCACGCTCGGCGCCGTCAAGGGCTGAGGCCCGGGTCGTGTGCATGGTTGGGATCATGGCCCGGTGAGACTGCGCATCGATCTCGCCTACGACGGCACCGGCTTCCACGGTTGGGCGCGGCAGCCGGGGCTGCGCACCGTGCAGGGGGAGCTGGAGGCTGCCTTCGACACCGTGCTGCGCACCGCCGGCACCGAGCTCACCGTGGCCGGACGCACCGATGCGGGCGTGCACGCCCGTGGGCAGGTGTGCCACCTCGACGTACCCGGAGTGACGATTCAAGGGTGCACGACTGACGACTCGACGCGACATTCTCGACGACTCGACGGGCTGGTCCGCCGGCTCAACGGGGTGCTCGACCAGGACGTCCGGGTGTGGCGGATCTCGGAGGTGCCGGAGGGGTTCGACGCGAGGTTCTCCGCGATCTGGCGGCGCTACCGCTACAGGATCGCAGACCGGCCGGAGGCGGTTGACCCGGTGCAGCGTGGGCACGTCCTGGCCTGGCCCCGGCGGCTGGACGAGGAGGCGATGAACCAGGCGTCGGGTCCGCTGCTGGGCGAGCACGACTTCGCGGCGTTCTGCCGGCGGCGCGAGGGAGCCAGCACCGTCCGAACCCTGCAACGGCTGGCCTGGGAGCGCGGGCCCGACGGGCTGCTGGTCGCCGAGATCCGGTCCGACGCCTTCTGCCATCACATGGTGCGTGCGCTGGTCGGCTGCCTGGTGGCCGTCGGTGAGGGCCGACGCAAGCCGGACTGGCCGGCCGAGGTGCTCGCCCGGCGGCAGCGTGACCCGGCCGTCACGGTGATGCACGCCCACCCGCTGGTCCTGGAGGAGGTCGGCTACCCGCCGGACGACCGGCTCGCGGACCAGGCGACGGCCTCCCGGGTGCTGCGCGGCCCGGTGCCCGGGAGCTGAGCGGCGGGTCAGGCGACCGGCTCGGGCGAGCCCGCCGTGTGCCAGAGCCGCACGGGCAGGGACTCGAGCCCGTGCACGGCCGAGAGCTCGCGGAAGGCGAGCTCCTCCAGGGGCACGGCGACCTTGAGGTCCGGGAACCGCCTGGCCAGCCCGGTCAGGGCCGCCCGCAGCTCCATCCGGGCCAGCTCCGCGCCGACGCAGCGGTGCAGCCCGTGGCCGAACGCCAGGTGGCTGGCCCCGGGCGTGGTCGGGTCGAAGTCCTCGGGCGCGGTGAACCTGCGCGGGTCGCGGTTGGCGCCGGACAGTGACACCGCGACGAGGTCCCCCTTGTTGACCCGCGCGCCGAACAGCTCCAGGTCCTCCCGGGCGAAACGGGGGAACGCCACCTGCACCGGGCACAGGAACCGCAGCAGCTCCTCGATGACCGCGTCGACCTCCTCGGGCGTGCCGGTGCGAAGGGCGGTGTAGACCTCGGGGTGGCTGGCGAGCACGTAGGTGCCCATGCTGAGCATGCTCGCGCTGGTCTCGTAGCCGCCGAGGAAGACCCCGTCGGCCAGCCCGCCGAGCTCCACGTCGTCGAACTCGTCGCCGTGATCGGTGAGCAGCGCCCCGATCAGCCCGTCGCCTGGTTCGGAGCGCTGCCGGCGCACCGCATCGATCAGGAACTCGCGGGACTCCGTGGCCGCGTTGAACACCCCGAAGCCGCCCTGGCTGAGGTCGAACCGGGCGGCGCCGAGCTTGTGGAACGCCTGCCGGTCGGCCACGGAGAGGCCGAGCAGGTCGGAGATGACCCGAAACGGGATCGCGAAGCCGAACTCCGCCACCAGATCGACGCCGGGACCGTGGTCGGCCATCGCCCCCAGGGTCTCGGCGACCACCTGGTCGATCGTGGCGTCGAGGCGGGCCAGCCGGCGGCGGGTGAACTCGGGGGTGAGCAGCCGCCGCAGCCGGGTGTGGTCGGGCGGGTCGGTCATGCCCAGTCCGCCGATGCCCTCGGCGTGGGAGCGCTCCCGGGTGCCCAGCAGGCGGCGGAAGTCGTTGGAGAACCGGGTGGAGTCGGCCAGCACGGCCTGTGCCTCGTCGTACCCGCTGACCAGCCAGACGTTGAACCCGAAGATCCGGATCAGCCGGGTGACCGGACCGGCCTCACGGGCACGTGCCAGCTCCGGCACCGGGTCCACGCCGTGTCGCCGGAGCACGTACGTCGTCGACGCGGGCAGGTTCTTGACCAGCGTGGCGTCGAGCCCACCGCGGCGGGCCAGCGTCCACTTGAGGACGCGGCGCCGGATCGGTGCGGCGATGCGGGAAACGGTCATGGGTCAATCCCATCGGATTTCATTGTGGTGCACGATAGGGGACCTCCCCCGTCCTGCCCGGGTGACACCCTGATCTTTCGGGCAGGATGAGACCATGATGGACGACTCCGCGTCGGAGCACTACTTCAGCTCCGATCCTGCCGCACCATTCCAACGGGTGCCACTGCGGACCGACGTGTGGGGCCACTGGCTGGAGCTGACCACCGGGTCCGGGATCTTCGCCAAGGGGCGGCTCGACGTGGGCACCGGCGTGCTGCTGCACGAGGCGGGACCACCGGTCGGGGCCCGCCGCGTGCTCGACCTCGGCTGCGGGTACGGCGTGATCGGGCTCGCCGTGGCCGTGGCGGTCCCCGAGGCGGAGGTGACCGGGATCGACGTCAACCAGCGGGCGCTCCTCCTGGCCAACGAGAACGCCGCGGCCCTCGGCGTGGCAGACCGGTTCCGTGCCGTGCTGCCCGACGAGGCCGACCCGTCGGCGACGTACGACGAGATCTGGTCCAACCCGCCGGTGCGGATCGGCAAGCCCGCCCTGCACGACCTGCTGCTGCGCTGGCTGCCGCGACTGCACCCGGACGGACGGGCGTTGCTGGTGGTCGGGAAGAACCTCGGCGCCGACTCGCTGGTCCCCTGGCTCGTCGACCAGGGATACCCGACCACCCGGCTGGCCAGCGCGAAGGGCTTTCGCGTGCTGGAGTCTCGACACGGGACAGCTGAACCGACCGCGTATGGGGCATAGTCGACCCATGGGCACCACGTTCGTCTACGACTTCGCCGAGGGTGACAAGGACCACAAGGAGCTGTTGGGAGGCAAGGGCGCCAACCTGGCCGAGATGACCAACCTGGGGCTCCCGGTGCCGCCGGGGTTCATCATCAGCACCGACGCGTGCCGGGCGTTCCTGGCAAACGGCGACCTTCCCGAGGGCCTGCAGGACCAGGTCGACGACCACCTCGAGGCGCTCGAGCAGACGATGGGCAAGCGGCTCGGCCAGTCCGACGACCCGCTGCTGGTCGCGGTCCGCTCCGGCGCGGCCATCTCGATGCCCGGGATGATGGAGACGGTGCTCAACGTCGGTCTCAACGACGAGTCGGTGGAGGGCCTGGCCACGACCTCCACCGACGAGCGGTTCGCGTGGGACTCCTACCGCCGGCTGCTGCAGATGTTCGGTGTGACGGTGCTCGGCGTGGACCACGAGGCGTTCTCGGGGGCGCTCGACGACCTCAAGCGGGAGCGGGGCGTCAGCGAGGACCCCGAGCTGACTGCGGCGGACCTGCGCGGCCTGGTCGACACGTTCAAGCAGCTGACCCGGGAGCACGCCGGGCGGCCCTTTCCGCAGGACCCGAAGGAGCAGCTGGAGCTGGCCGTCCGTGCGGTGTTCGAGTCCTGGAACACCGAGCGCGCGATCCTGTACCGCCGGCAGGAGCGGATCCCCGACGACCTCGGCACCGCGGTGAACGTGGTCTCGATGGTCTTCGGCAACCGCGGGCCCACGTCGGGCACCGGCGTGGCGTTCACCCGTGACCCGGCGTCCGGCCTGCAGGGGGTGTACGGCGACTACCTCCAGAACGCCCAGGGCGAGGACGTGGTGGCCGGGATCCGCAACACCAGGTCGATCGCGGAGCTGGAGCAGATCGACAAGCGCTCGTACGACGACCTCATGGAGGTCATGGCGACCCTCGAGAAGCACTACCGCGACATGTGCGACATCGAGTTCACCATCGAGGACGGCAAGCTGTGGATGCTGCAGACCCGGGTCGGCAAGCGCACCGCCGAGGCGGCCTTCCGGGTCGCGGCGAACATGCTCGACGAGGGGCTCATCGACCACGACGAGGCGCTGCGACGGGTGACCGGAGACCAGCTCGCGCAGCTGATGTTCCCGCGCTTCGCGGCCCACGCCGACGCCGAGCCGGTGGCCCGGGGGATGGGCGCGTCGCCGGGGGCCGCGGTCGGCAAGGCGGTGTTCTCCTCCGAGACCGCGGTCGAGTGGGCCAACCGGGGCGAGGACGTGATCCTGGTCCGCCGGGAGACCAACCCCGACGACCTGGCCGGCATGGTCTCCGCGCGTGGCGTGCTCACCAGCCGGGGCGGCAAGACCTCCCATGCCGCCGTGGTCGCCCGCGGCATGGGTCGCACCTGTGTGTGCGGGGCGGAGGCGCTGCAGGTCGACGCCGCGGCGCGCAGGTTCACCGTGCGCGGCGGGGACGCCGTCGAGGAGGGCTCGGTCATCTCGATCGACGGGACCACCGGCGAGATCTACCTCGGCGAGGTCCCGGTCGCCGACTCCGAGGTGGTGCAGTACTTCGAGGGGACTCTCGCCGAGGACCAGCGCACCGACGTGGTGGTGGCGGTGGAGGCGGCCATGCGGCACGCCGACGAGCGCCGGAGGCTCCTGGTACGCGCGAACGCGGACACGCCCGACGACGCCGCTCGCGCCCGCCGGTTCAGGGCCGAGGGCATCGGACTGTGCCGCACCGAGCACATGTTCCTGGGTGACCGACGTCAGCTGGTGGAGGACCTGATCGTCGCCGACGACGACGAGGGCCGGGAGGCTGCGCTGGCAGCGCTGCTGCCGCTGCAGCGCGACGACTTCACCGCGATCCTCGAGGCGATGGACGGCCTGCCGGTGACCATCCGGCTGATCGACCCCCCGCTGCACGAGTTCCTGCCCGACCTCACCGAGCTGTCGGTCGAGGTCGCCCAGCAGTCGGCACAGGGACATACCGACGATCGCCGCCGTACCCTGCTCGACGCGGTACGCCGGCTGCACGAGCAGAACCCGATGATGGGGCTGCGCGGCGTACGGCTGGGCATTGCCGTCCCCGGCCTGTTCGCGATGCAGGCCCGGGCGATCCTGGAGGCGGCGGCCGCCCGCAGCAAGGCGGGTGGGGACCCGCGGCCGGAGATCATGATCCCGCTGGTCGCCACGGTCAAGGAGCTCGACCTGGTTCTTGCTGAAGTAGCGCAGGTCGCTGCCGACGTCGGTGACCACAGCGGAGTGGAGGTGAAGCACCTCGTCGGCACCATGATCGAGCTGCCGCGTGCCGCGCTCACCGCCGACGAGATCGCCCGGTCGGCGCAGTTCTTCTCCTTCGGCACCAACGACCTGACCCAGATGACCTGGGGGTTCAGCCGCGACGACGTCGAGGCGGCGTTCTTCTCCGACTACCTCGAGCACGGCATCTTCGCGGTCTCCCCGTTCGAGTCACTGGACACCGAGGGGGTCGGTGCGCTTGTCCGCACGGCGGTGGAGAAGGGCCGCGGGGCACGGCCGGACCTTCACCTGGGCATCTGCGGCGAGCACGGCGGGGATCCGGAGTCGATCCACTTCTTCGACGCCGTCGGCCTCGACTACGTGTCCTGCTCGGCCTTCCGGGTCCCGGTGGCCCGGCTCGAGGCGGGCCGGGCGGTCGTGCTGCGGGAGCACTGAGTCAGGTGGCTGCTCCGGTGGAGCGTATGCGGTCGGCGGCGGCCGAGTGGCTTCGGCTGCTCGACGACGACGCGCGGGCCGCGGCGACGTACGGCTTCGACGACCTGGAGCGGTTCCGGTGGCACTACACCCCGGGCACGCGGGGCGGGTTGTTCCTGGCGGGGATGTCAGCGGCCCAGCGTGGGGCGGCGCTGCTGCTGCTGGAGTCCGGGCTGAGCTCCCGGGGTCACTCCCGGGCACGGGCGGTGATGGAGCTGGAGTCGTCGCTGCGCGAGATCGAGCGGTCGGCCGGTCGTCCCGGTTGGGAGCGGCGGGACCCCGCCCACTACTGGTTCGCGGTCTTCGGTGACCCTGCCGGTGCGGTGTGGGCCTGGCGGATGGGCGGCCACCACGTGTGCGTGCACACCACGGTCGTCGACGAGGAGGTGCGGGTGCTGCCGCTCTTCCTCGGCGCCAACCCCGCGACGGCTCCCGACGGCACCCGGGTGCTCGCGGCCGAGGAGGACGTGGCGTGGGCCCTGTTGGAGTCACTGACCGGGGAGCAGCGGGCGGTGGCGGTGGTCTCGGACGAGCCGCCCTCGGACATCATCACCGGCAACGCGGTACGCGCCGAGGTCACCGCGGTGCCCCGCGGCATCCGGTACGCCGACCTCACCGACCCGCAGCGCGAACGGCTGGCCGAGCTCGTCGGTGTCTTCACCGACCGGCCGGCCGCCGACCTGCCGGTCGACCTGGAGCATGCGACGTTCGCCTGGCTCGGGTCGCCCAGGGTCGGGGAGGGGCACTACTACGCCGTGCACGCCGGCACGCTCCTGCTCGAGCTCGACAACACCCAGAACCACGCCAACCACGTGCACACCGTCGTCCGGGACATCCGGCGGGACTGGGGCGAGGACCTGCTCGAGGCGCACTACCACGCGGCGCATCTGGGCGGCTGAGGCGCTGCTCATCGATGTCGAAAGTGGTGGGGGACACTGGCCGGGTGCTCGACCAGACGGCATGAGCGGCACGGCGGCCGGCCGCGGGATAACGGTTCGCGCGTCCGAGGGGGCAACGGGGACAATCGGATGTCATGGGCCACGTGGACGTCGCAGGGGTGCGCTTCGAGCTCCCGGACGGGCGGGCGCTGCTCGACGAGGTGTCCTTCCGCGTCGGTGACGGCGCGAAGGTCGCCCTGCTCGGTGCCAACGGGGCGGGCAAGACCACGCTGCTGAAGGTGCTGGTCGGGCTGATTCCGGCCTGGCGCGGGACGGTGCGACTTGGCGGCGAAGACATAACCGGATTGCGCACGGATCGGCGGGTGCGGCGCGGCGTCGCGTATATGTCGGAGTTGGGCGTGTTCCCCGGTCTGACCATCGACGAGAATCTGCGCATCGGCGGCCAGTTCGCCGCACGGGCCGCGCTGCGGGCACGCATGGCGGAGTTGTACGGCGTGTTCCCCGACCTGGCGGCGCGCCAGTCGGCGCTCGCCGGCAGCCTGTCGGGCGGGCAGCGCAAGATGCTGGGCATCGCCAAGGCGCTGGCTGCCGGCCCGCTGCTGCTGGTGATGGATGAGCCGTCGGCCGGATTGTCGCCGCTGTTCGTGCAGCAGGTGATTGCGGTGCTGGGCCGGTTCCGCGGGGAGGGATTGGCGATGCTGATCGCCGAGCAGAACGTCGCCTTTCTCGATCTTGCCGACCGCGTGCTGACCCTGGAGGGCGGGCGAATCAGGTTTGAGGGGACGGTGGAGGCGCTGCACGC
>JBOHDO010000146.1:0-4897 GCA_050699415.1 Marmoricola sp. | reverse complement strand
CTTACGCGCCGATCAGCCCCGCGGGCCGCGCCGGAAGACGATCGTCTCCACGTCGCGCTCGAAGTCGAGCCTGGTGAAGAGCGCGATCGCGCCCGCGTTCCGCGCGTTGACCTCGGCGCAAACCTCCATGTCGGCCGGCGCGCTCTGCGCGAGCAGCGCCCGCGCGATCCCGTGCCGCCGCTCGTCCGGCAGGACGAAGAGGTCGTCGATCCACACCCACCCCTCGGCGACGTGCGCGATGGCGAGCCCGACGACCGCCCCGGAATCGTCGGCCACGACGAAGCGAGAGCCGAACGCGTTCCACTCGTCGCGCAGCCAGGCGACCTTGTCGTCGAGCGCCTCGATCCCGAGGACGACCTCGCCCACGGCGCTGTAATCCTTGTGCCAGGCGGCGCGCACCAGGCGCTCGATCGCCGGCCACTCGTCGCGGCGCGGCTCGCGGATGAGGATGGGGTCGGGCATGGGCGCTCCGATGCTGGCTGGCGAGACTCCGAGACGATGGAACTGCCGGGCACGGGCACCGCTCGCTTGGCTCGCTGGGCACGGGCAGGACATCCGGGAGCCGTGCGGATCTTCCCGGGCATCGCGGCGGCGCAACGTGCCCGTGTCCGTGCCCGTGTCCGATCACTTTCCCGCGGAGGACACTCCCACCATTGCCTACCCCCGCAGGTAGCTCCTCGAGATCACGATCCGCTGCACCTCGCTCGTCCCCTCGTAGATCTCGGTGATCTTCGCATCGCGGTATAGACGTTCTACTTCGTACTCGCCGACGTAGCCCGCCCCGCCGTGGATCTGCACGGCCTCGCGCGCCGCGCGGTTGGCGGTCTCGCTGGCGAAGAGCTTCGCCATGCTCGCCTCGCGCCCGCACGGCCTCTTCTCCTCGCGCAGCGCCGCCGCCCGGTAGACGAGCAGGCGCGCGGCGTCGATCTCCATCGCCATGTTCGCGATCTTCCACTGGATCGCCTGGAAGTCGCTGATCGGCTTGCCGAACTGCTTGCGCTCCTGCGCGTAGCCGAGGGCGTAGTCGAGCGCCCCCTGGGCGACGCCGAGGGCCTGCGCGGCGGGTGGACACCCGGGTGTGGTCCAGCGTCCGCATCGCGGTGGCGAAGCCGGTGCCCTCCTCGCCGATCATCCGGTCGGCGGGGACCCGGACGTTGTCGAGGTAGACCTCCCGCGTCGGGGAGCCCTTGATGCCGAGCTTCTTCTCCTTGGCACCGAAGGAGACGCCCTCGTCGGACTTCTCGACCACGAACGCCGAGATCCCGCTGCTGCGCGCCTCCGGGTCGGTCACCGCCATCACGGTGTAGTACTCCGACTCACCGGCGTTGGTGATCCAGCGCTTCACGCCGTTGAGGACGTAGAAGACGCCGTCACTGGTCACCTCCCTCACCGCCCGCGCCTTCATGGCGACCGCGTCGGAGCCGGCCTCGGGCTCGGACAGGCAGTAGGAGAAGCCACCATCGCCGCGGGCGAGCGCGCCCAGGTACCTCTTCTTCAGCTCCTCCGAGCCGGCCAGCTGCACGGGCAGCGACCCCAGCTTGTTGACCGCCGGGATCAGCGAGCTGGCCATGCACACCCGGGCGATCTCCTCGATCACCAGCACCGTGGCCAACGCGTCCGCCCCGGCCCCGCCGTACTCCTCCGGCACGTGCGGGGCGTGGAAGTCCGCGGCCCGCAGCGCCTCGGCGGCCTCACGGGGGTAGCGGGCGTTCTCGTCGACGTCGGCCGCGTACGGCGCCACCTTGGCCTCGCACAGCGCACGCACCGTCTCGCGCACGGCGCGGTGCTCCTCGGTCAGGGCATAGAGGGGGAAGTCCGTCACGGAAATGGATTCTACGGAGCCGGCCGCCAGGTGCTTGGATGACCCCAGTGACCACCACCCCACGCGAACGCGCTGCGCTTGCCTTTGCGCGGGGACCCCGATGAAGAGCGTCCGACACCTGTTCGCCGACACCCGGCCGCTGCAGGAGCCGGCGTTCCGCCGGCTGTGGTTCGCGGGCATCGTCACGGTCATCGGCGCCCAGCTGACCGTGGTCGCGGTGCCGGCCCAGATCTTCGCGATCACCCGGTCGTCGGCGTTCGTCGGGCTGACCGGCCTCTTCGGGCTGCTCCCGCTGGTCGTGCTCGGACTCTACGGCGGCGCGCTGGCCGACGTGATGGACCGCCGCAAGCTGCTGCTGGTGACCACCTGCGGGCTGATCGGGACCAGCGCCGTGTTCTGGCTCCAGGCACTTCTCGGGGTCGAGAACGTCTGGCTGATCCTCGTGGTGTTCGCCGTGCAGCAGGCGTTCTTCGCGGTGAACCAGCCCACTCGCAGCGCCCTGCTGCCCCGGATCATCCCGCTCTCCCAGCTGCCGGCCGCGAACTCGCTGAACATGACGGTCTTCCAGTTCGGCGCGATCGCGGGCCCGCTCGTGGGAGGCGCGCTGATCCCGGTGCTGGGCTACTCCTGGCTGTACCTGGTCGACACGATCACGCTGACCGCGACGCTGTGGGCGGTGTTCTCGCTGCCGCCGATCCCCCCGCTCGGCGCGCCCGGGCGGGCCGGCGTGCGGGCGGTGGTGGACGGGCTGCGCTACCTGCGCGGCCACCCCGTGCTGCTGATCTCGTTCCTGGTCGACATCATCGCGATGGTGTTCGGGATGCCACGGGCACTGTTCCCCCAGATCGCGCACCAGAGCTTCGGTGGTCCCGTCACCGGCGGTCTCGCGTTCGCGCTGCTGTTCGCGGGGATCCCGGTCGGCGCGGTGCTCGGCGGGATCTTCTCGGGCTGGGTCTCCCGGGTCAGCCGGCAGGGTCTGGCCGTGGTCTGCGCGATCGTGGTGTGGGGTGTCGGCATGGTGGTCTTCGGGGTCGCCTCCGGCCTCGCAGGCGGTGGCACGGGCCTGTGGCTCGGCATCGCGCTGGTGGGCCTGGTGATCGGCGGCGCTGCCGACATGTCCTCGGCCGCGTTCCGGTCGACGATGCTGCAGGAGGCGGCCGGGGACGACGTACGCGGCCGACTGCAGGGGGTGTTCACCGTGGTGGTCGCCGGCGGCCCCCGGATCGCCGACGTGGTGCACGGCGGCGTGGCCGCCCTGGCGGGGACGGCGGCCACGGCAGCCGGTGGCGGCGTGCTGGTGGTGGTCGGCGTGGTCGCGGCGGCGGTCTCGGTCCCGGTGTTCGTGCACTACCGGGTGGTGCGCGATCCGGCCCGCGCCAGCACCAGGTAGCAGAAGCCCAGTACGCCGCGATAGGTCGTCAGGTACTCCGTCCGCCGCTCGTCCAACATCTCGCGCACCTCCTCCGCCCGTGGGTCGTCGGGGTGTGCCGCCAGCCACTCCTCCTGCCCGTCGGTCCAGGTGGACTCGAAGTCGTCCCACTCGCGCTGGTCGGCCGTTGACAGGTGCCGGACCCGCCAGCCGGCGGTCGCTGCCCGGCCGACCAGGTCGGCGAAGTCCAGCACGTCGGGGCCGAACAGCGTCGCGGCGGCCTCGGTGGGCGGGGTCTCCCAGCACCCGTCGCCGAACAGCAGCCGGCCGCCCGGCGAAACCAGCGCGGCCAGCCGTTGCAGCGCCTGCTCGGTCCCTCCGAACGCGTGGCTCGCGCCCACGCAGATCACCCGCTCGGCGGGCTGCTGCCAGGCCGCCGCATCACCCTCCGCAAAGCTCACCCGCCTACCCAGGCCGCGCGCGGCCGCCAGCCGCCGACCACGCTCGAGGGTCGCGGCGTCGCGATCGACCCCGACGCCCCGGGCCGGCTCGGTCGCGTCCGGGGCCGCCGAGACCGCCCGGAGCAGCAGCTCCCCCCAGCCGCACCCGAGGTCGAGGACCCGGGCGCCGGGGGGCACGTGCAGCCGGTCGAGCAGCAGGGCGCAGTGCGGGTCGGACAGCGGGGTGTTCCACCGCATCCGGGCGTGCCGGGCCTGGTCCGGACCGGCCAGGGTCTCGGTGTTCGCCATGCGGGCAGTGTGGCGCCGCGTCGCTCCGATGTCACCGGGTCTGCGCCGGGCCGGCCGTGGGCCAGGTTCCCTAGGCTGGGTGCGTGCACCCGGCCTGGCTCGAACCCGAGGCGATCGACCTCATGCTCGACGAGTGCGAGACCTGGGCCGTGGTGGGGCTGTCCGGCAACCCGGCACGGACGGCGTACCGGATCGCCGGTTTGCTGCAGCGGCGCGGCAAACGGATCGTGCCGATCCACCCCGACGCCCCGACGGTGCTCGGCGAGCAGGGGTACGCCGCACTGGCCGACATCCCGTTCGGCATCGACGTGGTAGATGTGTTCCGGCGGTCGGAGGTGGCCGGACCGTTCGCCGACGAGGCGGTGCGGATCGGGGCACGGGGGGTGTGGTTCCAGCTGGGGGTGGTCGACCACGACGCGTTCGCGCGCACCCGCGCGGCCGGCGTGCCGATGGTGATGGACACCTGCCCGGCGATCGAGTGGCGCAAGCGATGAACCACCCCCCGAGACCGCTGGCCGCGCTCACGCCTCCGCGGGGCTCCGCGTGAGCGGCGGCGACCTGGCCGTGCCGCCGGGCCCGGGCATCCCCCGCGGCCTGCTGATCCCGGACGCCGAGCTCACCGAGAGGTTCTCGAGGTCCTCCGGCCCAGGCGGCCAGTCGGTGAACACCGCCGACAGCCGGGTCGAGCTGGTCTGGGACCCGGCCACCTCGCGGGCGCTGACCGAGCACCGCCGGGACCGGGTGGTGCGGGCACTGGGCTCACCGGTCGTGGTGGTCGCGGCCGAGCACCGCTCCCAGCACCGCAACCGGTCGGCCGCGCGGGACCGGCTGGCGCTCCGGGTGCGGGAGGCGCTGGCGCCGCCGCCGCCGAAGCGCCGGCCGACCAGGCCGTCCCGGGCCTCGCAGCGGCGCCGGGTCGAGACCAAGCGTCAGCGGGGGCGCACGAAGGGCCTGCGC
>JBOHDO010000145.1:0-66095 GCA_050699415.1 Marmoricola sp. | reverse complement strand
CGCTTGGACCCTCTGCTCCGGATGCGGTTGAGGGCATCGAGGTTCTTGGCGTCGGCGTCGGGGAGTGCGTGGAGGTATTTCTGGGTGGTGGTGATCTGGGCGTGGCCCATGCGGTCCATGACGGATTTGAGGTCGGAACCGCCGGCGAGCAGCCAGGAGGCGTGGGCGTGGCGCAGGTCGTGGACGCGGACCTCAAACCCGACGCCGGAGGCCTTGATAGCGGGTAGCCAGGTCCGGGTGCGGAAGGTGTTTCTGGAGATCGGGGTGCCGTCGCGGGTGGCGAAGAGCAGGTCGTCGGGCCCTAGGCGTCGGGTGGTGATCGAGTCGTCGAGCTGGGCGACGAGGTCGGGTGGCAGCTCCATGGTGCGGGCTTCGTTGTCCTTCGGGTAGGGCTTGGTCAGCATCCGTTGACCGGTGGGGGAGTTCTTGATCGAGACCTCGACGAGTGTCTCTTCGACCGTCAGGGTGCGCTTGATGAGGTCGAGGTGTCGTGGCTTCAGCGCAATCAGCTCGCCCCACCGGAGGCCCGTGTTGATCGCGGTCTCCACCATCAGGCGGTGCTGGGCCGGGAGGGAGGCGAGGACGGTGTCGTACTCGACGGGCGTCAGTGTCCGGGCCTTCTTCTTGATGACTTTGGGGAGCTCGGTGTGGGCGCAGGGGTTGAAGGTGACGACCTGGTCGGGCTGGGCGCGTTCGAAGACCGAACCCAGCATGGTGTGGTACTTCCGCACCGACGCGGCCGAGAGGCCGGCCTCGGTTGCGGTGGTGACCCAGCGTTGGATCTCTGAGGGCAGGATCTTGCCCATCGGCCGTCTCCCGAAGGTGGGGATGAAGTGCTTGTCGAGGTAGGACCGGTAGGCAGCCAGGGTGGAGGTCTCGACCTGCTTGGAAGGCAGCCAGACGGTCTCGACGTACTCGGCGAAGGTGACCTGGCCGCGGGAGTGGTCGTGCCAGGCGCCGTCGCGGACGCGTGCTTCTTCGCGGTGGGCGGCGCGTTCGGCGGCACGCCTGGAGGAGTAGGTGCCGGCGGAGCGCTGTCTGCCTTCGGGGTCGCGGTAGCAGGCGACGAACCTGGTGTCGCCATCATCGGTGATCCGGGTCTTGATCCACGCCATGGTGCCTCTCCCAAGAGGGTTCGAAGGTCGATGTCCGCGCGGTGTCCGCAAACGTTGCCCCGAAGCTCAGCGAAGGGAGGCGAAGGTCGGCGGAAACTCAATGTGCCTCTGACTTGGCACTTGACGCTCACAGTGGCTCACAGTCGAGCCGATTGTGAGGCGGTTGGTGAGCGGGATACGGCACTCATAACCCAGAGGTCGGAGGTTCAAATCCTCCCGCCGCTACCACGCAGAGCCGCAGGGTCAGAGGCCGTTTGTCCGCAACTTTTCCCGCAGACCGTGCCGCGACGAACGTGGGCCGGGGGGTCGTCGCTGGAGGCCTGCCCCTGCTGTTCGGGGCAGTTTCTGTCCTCGGGCCGCCGCGAGATCGGGGTCGATGCGTGCCTCGAGGCGTGCCTTGGAAGGCGCGGCCGTCTTGCTTGGCGTGGTGCTTGCGACCCAAGGGCCGCAACCCACTGCGCGGCGAATCGTCCGCGTAGGGTCGGGTGGTGACGAGCGCGGTGCGCGGAAGCACATCGGATGCGTGCGACGAATACGCGTGCAACCGTGGGAGCCGGACCGAGTCTTGTCGGGAGGCCGGGTCCGTATGTGTACTGCCGGGCGGACGTGAGGAGGGTCATGGAAGACGAGGTACGACGGAGCCCCAGACAGCTGCGCAGTCAGGAGTGGTTCGACAACCCGGACAACCCGGGCATGACCGCGCTTTACATCGAGCGCTACATGAACTGGGGGCTCACGAGGGAAGAGCTCCAGTCCGGACGCCCGATCATCGGCATCGCGCAGACCGGCTCGGACCTCTCACCATGCAACCGGCACCACCTCGAGCTCGCCGACCGGGTACGCGAGGGGATCCGCGAGAGCGGTGGCATCGCGTTCGAGTTCCCGGTGCATCCGATCCAGGAGACCGGCAAGCGGCCGACCGCCGCACTGGACCGCAACCTGGCTTACCTGGGTCTGGTCGAGGTGCTCTACGGGTACCCGCTCGACGGAGTGGTGCTGACCACCGGTTGCGACAAGACGACGCCGGCCTGCCTGATGGCGGCCGCGACCGTCAACATCCCGGCGATCGTGCTGTCCGGCGGCCCGATGCTCAATGGCTGGTGCAACGGCGAACGCACCGGGTCGGGCACCATCGTCTGGAAGGCTCGAGAGCTCCTCGCCGCCGGCGAGATCGACGAGGCCGAGTTCGTGGAGCTGGTCGCCTCCTCCGCACCGTCGGCCGGACATTGCAACACGATGGGCACGGCAACGACGATGAACAGCCTTGCGGAGGCACTCGGCATGAGCCTGCCGGGCTCGGCAGTCATCCCCGCGCCCCACCGCGACCGGGGCCGGGCGGCGTACCTGACCGGCCGCCGCATCGTCGAGATGGTGGCGGAGGATCTCAAGCCCTCGGACGTCTTGACCCGCGAAGCCTTCGAGAACGCGATCGTGGTGAACTCCGCCATCGGAGGCTCGACCAACGCGCCGATCCACATCAACGCGATCGCGCGTCACATCGGGGTTGAGCTCTCGGTCGAGGACTGGGAGAAGCTGGGGCGTCGGGTCCCGCTGATCGTGGACCTGCAGCCGGCGGGGCGGTTCCTGGGCGAGGAGTACCACCGGGCCGGTGGCGTTCCCGCCGTCGTCGGCGAGCTGATGCGCCACGGACTCGTCCGCGAAGACGCCCTCACCGTCAACGGGCTCACCATCGGTGAGAACTGCCGCGGCCGGGCCAGCGAGGACCCCGAGGTCATCCGGAGCATCGAGAACGCCCTGGTCGCCGAGGCGGGTTTCCTCGTCGTGCGCGGGAACCTCTTCGACAGCGCGATCATGAAGACCAGTGTCATCTCCGAGGAGTTCCGCGCTCGGTACCTGTCGGATCCCGAGCACCCCAACGTCTTCGAGAGCCGCGCGGTGGTCTTCGACGGGCCCGAGGACTACCACGACCGCATCGACGATCCCGACCTGGAGGTCGACGACGGCTGTGCGCTGTTCGTTCGCGGCGCCGGTCCCGTGGGCTACCCGGGCTCGGCAGAGGTCGTGAACATGCAGCCTCCCGCCGCGCTGATCAGGCAGGGGGTGCACACGCTGCCGTGCATCGGCGACGGGCGGCAGTCCGGTACGTCGGGGTCACCGTCGATCCTCAACGCCTCGCCGGAGGCCGCGACCGGCGGCGGCCTTGCGATCCTGCGTACCGGTGACCGGGTCCGGTTCGACCTCGACGCCGGCACGGCCGACGTCCTGATCTCCGAGGAGGAGCTGGCTCGGCGGCGCCGCGACCTGGAGGACCGGCCGTTCCCGGTGCCGGAGTCGCAGACCCCGTGGCAGGAGATCCAGCGCTCGATGGTGGGCCAGATGTCGACCGGGATGGTGCTGGAGCCGGCGGTGGCCTACCAGCGGGTGGCGCAGACCAACGGCGTCCCGCGCCACAGCCACTGAGCCTGGATCCGGGCTGAGCTGCCGGGCTCAGGCGCCCCCGGCATCGAGTCGAGCCAACGCGGCGGAGACGTCGATGCCTGCCGGCGGCAGGAGCGGGGGGCGGACGGTGCCCATCGGGATGCCGTGACGGGCCTGCGCCAGCAGCTTCAGCATGGCCGGACCGAGATCCTGCGGCGACTGCGACCGCATCTGCCGCAGATGGCTCGACAGCCGCTCGGCGCCTGCCCCGTCGCCCGACCGCACCTTCGTGTAGAGGTCCACGACCTGCTCGGGGACCATGTTCGCCAGCGCCAGGATCGTCCCCTCGGTCTCCGGGAGCTGCCCGGCCAGGTCTTCCTCGGTCCCCACCATGACGCCCTTGCCCGCCGCATGGACGGCCTTGGAGTAGTCCGGGTCGCCGGCGGAGTTCTTCACGCCCCAGAAGGGCAGGGATGCCACCAGCTCGACCGGCACAGGTACGGCGTACCTGGGGATGTGGTACGCGAGGACCGGGTGCCGGGACGTCTCGAGCACGCGCTCGTAGTAGACGCGGAGGCCCTCGGTCTCGGCGGGCCGGAAGTAGTAGGGCGGCAGCACCAGCACCGCGGTGACCGGAAGGTCGTTGAGGCGCTCGAGCAGCGACAGGGTGTCGGTGAGGTTGCCCTCGGTCACCGCTGGTACGACCTCGATGCCGAGGTCCTCGTCGAGGACCGCCTGGACCGCCGGCGGCTTCTCCGAGGCGGCGACCGAGGGCCCTTCCCCGGTGGTGCCGAACGGAACGACTCCGGTCACGCCTCTCTCGGCGAGCCAGGCGACGTGCCGTCGATAGGCGTCCAGGTCGATGGTGCGGTTGGCGTCGTCCCGGAAGGGGGTCACGTTCGGGACGTAGACGCCTTGCAGCATGGTCATCTCCGGAAGAAATCGGGTCCGCGGTCGGGGTCGTCCAGACATCGGAAGGCCGCCACCAGCCTATCGGAGCCGACTCGTGGCGCACCCCGGCGAGGGGGGTCCTCGACGGTCCTGCGCCGGCAGCCGGTCGAGCGCAGCGGTCGCCAGTGCGGACGCGCGTTCGGCGAGCGGCACCGCCGCGGCCCGGTCCTCGGGCACGAGGCCGAGCCGGGTGCGGCGGTCCAGCAGGTCGTCGACGTCGAGGGCCCCCTCGTGTGTCACCCCGAAGACCAGCTCGGCCAGGGTGACGCCTCCGGGCCCGGGGAGGAGGAGCTCCTCCCCGGTGAGGCCGCTGGTGGCCGTCGCCACCTCGAGCACCGTGCGCGCCTCGGTGCCGAACCGGCGGACCAGCCGTGCCGGCTCCCCGAGCGTGGCCAGGACGGTGCGGGGGGCCGCGCCGAGCAGGGGCAGGTCCCGGGTGGCGCACCGGCCCGCGGTCAGGCCGGTGGCGTCGACCGCGTCCTCGGCCATCCGCCGGTACGTCGTCAGCTTGCCGCCGACGACGGTGACCACGCCGCTGCGTGAGGTGAGGACGGCGTGCTTGCGGGACAGGTCCGCCGTTGATCCCTCCGCCTCCAGCAGCGGCCGGAGCCCCGCGAAGGCGCCGACGACGTCGGAGCGGTGCGGCGGCCGCTGCAGCGCGGCCCCGGCAACGTCGAGCAGGAACCCGATCTCGCCCTCGGTCGGCTGGGGTACGTCGGGGATCTCACCGTCGGCCGGCTCGTCGGTCAGGCCGAGGTAGATCCGGCCGTCGGGCTGGGGCAGCGCGAACACGAACCGGCTGGTGCTGCCCGGCACCGGCACGGTCAGCGCCGCCTGCAGTCCGGGGATCGCCTCGTCGCGCAGCACGACGTGCGTCCCGCGGCTGGGCCGCAGCCGGATCTCGTCGACGAGGTCGCCGGACCACACGCCGGCCGCGTTGACGACCCCGCGGGTCGTTACCGTCCGGGTCTCGCCGGTCAGCTCGTCGCGCAGCCGCACCGAGGTCCCGGTGGCCGCCAGCACGCGGACGCGGGTGCGCACCCGGGCGCCGTACGACGCCGCGGTGCGCGCGATGCAGGTGACCAGCCGCGCGTCGTCCTCGAGCTGTCCGTCCCAGTTGACCAGGCCGCCGCGGAGGCCGGAGACGCGGAGCCCGGGGGCCAGTCGCAGCGCCTCGGTGCGGGTGACCCGTCGCGGGCCCGGAAGCGTGTCGCGGCTGGTGCGGGCACCGACGCGCAGCAGGTCGCCGGCCGCGATGCCCGCCGTGGCCACCGTGGCCTGCCACCGCGACACGCTGCCGGTCAGCGGCATCAGCCAGGGGAGGGGCCGGGTCAGGTGAGGAGCCGTGCGCTCCATCAGGATTCCGCGCTCGACCGCGCTCTCGTGGGCGATGCCGACCTGCAGCGAGGCCAGGTAGCGCAGGCCGCCGTGCACCAGCTTGCTCGACCAGCGCGAGGTGCCGAACGCAACGTCGTGGGCGTCGACGGCGAGGACGCGGAGCCCCCGGGAGGCCGCATCGAGGGCGACGCCGGCGCCGGTGACCCCGAGGCCGACGACGACCAGGTCGACGGAGTCGGGAGCGCCGTCGAGACCGGCGTGGATGCGTGCACTGCTCATGAGGCCAGGTACCTCCGGACCAGGTCGGTGAGCTCGTCGTCCAGCGTGGTCAGTGAGACGTCGGCGTCGGCCATGGTGTGCCCGGAGATGGCGAAGCCGTGCGCGGCGAGCAGGACGCTCCGCGCCAGCAGCACCGGGTCGCCGGCCCGGACCCCGCCCGCGGTCTGCGCCTGCGCGATCTGTTCGCCGAGCGCGTCGAGTACGGCGTCCTGGGACCGGCCCCGACGGTCGATGAGGTAGGGCAGCATCCACTCGGGGTCGACGTCCATCATCCGGCGGAAGAGCGCGTTCACGCGCAGTGCCGCCACGGTGCCTGCCACTGCGGAGGCGATGCGCCCCGGCCACTCGTGGGCGGGTTCGACGGCGTCGGCGACCTGGGCGACGAGGCCGGTCCACTCCCGCGTCATCAGGTCGGCGAGGAGGGTCGCCATGTCGGGGTAGGTGCGGTAGACGGTCATCCGCGAGACGCCCGCGCGGCCGGCGACGTCGGTGAGGGTGGTCCGCTTCCAGCCGACGGCGACGATCGACTCGCGCGCGGCGGCCAGCAGCCGGTCGGACATGGTCGACGGCTCTGCCCCGATGTTGTTACGCAATGACGTCATGTGTCACACTGTAACGCATGACGCCCGAGATGCATCCCCAACGGTGGGGGGACCCGGCCGAGGCCGAAGCCCTGCCCGCGTCCACCCGTGCCCTGGTCGACGCCTACCTCGGCACCGCCGAGCGCCCGGCCGTCGAGGAGGTCGAGCTCCCCGCTCCCCGCATGGGCGAGGACCTGCTGGCCCTGCTCCGAGGAGTGGTGGGTGACGACGCGGTCCTCACCGACGACGCGACGCGCCGGCTCCGTACCCGCGGCAAGTCGACCCCGGACCTGCTGCGTGCCCGCTCCGGTGACCTCACCGACGCCCCCGACGCCGTGGTGCGGCCCGGGTCGCACGAGGACGTCGTCGGGGTGCTGGCCTGGGCGGTTGAGCACCACGTTGCCGTGGTGCCGTTCGGCGGCGGTACGTCGGTCACCGGCGGCCTGGCCGCGACCGGCGACGGGTACGCCGGCGTGGTCAGCCTCGACCTTGTCCGGCTCGACCGGCTGCTCTCGGTCGACGAGGTCTCGATGACGGCCGTGCTCCAGCCCGGCATGCGCGGACCGGCCGCCGAGGCGGCGCTGGCCGGGCACGGGCTGACCCTGGGCCACTTCCCGCAGTCCTTCGAGTTCGCCTCGATCGGCGGCTTCGCCGCCACCCGTTCCAGCGGGCAGTCCTCGGCCGGCTTCGGCCGCTTCGACGAGATGGTCGTCGGGCTGCGGGTGGCCACCCCGATCGGCGAGCTCGTGCTCGGCTCGTCCCCGGCCAGCGCCGCCGGCCCGGATCTCCGCCAGGTCGTGCTCGGCTCGGAGGGAACGCTCGGCGTGATCACCGAAGTCAACGTGCGGGTGCGGCCGGCTCCCGCCGAGAAGGTGTACGACGCATGGTCGTTCCCGTCCTTCGCCGAGGGCGCCGAGGCGATGCGCGCGCTCAGCCAGGGTGGATCACTGCCCACGGTGCTGCGCCTCTCCGACGAGGCCGAGACCATGGTCAACCTGACCAGCCAGAGCGACATCGGCGGTGAGGGTGGCGGCGGCTGCGTGATGATCGTGGGCCACGAGGGTGCCTCGGTCGCGGCGCGTCGGGCCGAGGTGTCGCAGGCCCTCGAGTCGGCCGGCGGCACCGGCCTCGGCGAGGAGCGCGGCCGGGCCTGGGCCGAGGGCCGCTTCCATGCGCCGTACCTGCGCGACTCGCTGCTCGACGTGGGTGTCCTGGTCGAGACGCTGGAGACCGCGACCTTCTGGTCCAGCCGCGACCGGGTCTACCAGGCGGTGAGGCAGGCACTCGAAGGTTCGCTGGGCAATGCCCTGGTCCTCTGCCACATCTCGCACGTCTACGAGACCGGCTGCTCGCTCTACTTCACCGTGGCCGCCAGGGAGGGCGACGACCCGCTGCAGCAGTGGCTCGCCGCGAAGGCCGCCGCGTCGGACGCGTTGATCGGGGCCGGTGCCACGATCACCCACCACCACGCGGTCGGCACCGACCACAAGCCCTGGCTGGCGCGCGAGATCGGGCCGGTGGGGGTCGCGATGCTGCGCGGCCTGAAGGACGCGGTCGACCCGACCGGTGTGCTCAACCCGGGCGTGCTGGTCCCGTGAGCGGGCCGGCCTGAGCGCGCGGCACCGCAACGTGGGCGGTCGGTCCTCGCTGCAGGACGGGAGGAGGAGCAACCGCCCTAGGCTTGGTGGGTGCGGATGCGGATGCGGCCGAAGGTGCGGTTCCTCGCGACGGGGGAGAGCCACCGGGTCACCACCCTGGAGCTGCTGTTCGACCTCGTCTTCGTCTACGCCATCACCGCGATCAGCGGCAGCATCGCCGCCCGCCTGAGCCTGCTGGGAGTCGCGCAGGGCCTGGTACTGATGGCGCTGGTCCGGTTCGGCTGGGCGGCGTACGCCTGGCTGGGCAACCAGGCGCGGGCCGACGAGGGCCCGCTGCGGGTCTCGATGTTCGCGTGACGCGTTCCATGCGCCTCGGCGAGCCCGCCTGACCGCCGGCCGCAGACCGCCCCGCACCGTTGCCCCGGGGCGTACCCGGGCGCGACATCCCCGCTCGGCTACGGCGCCCGGCCGGGGATCGCGGTAGACAACGGGTATGCACACCGAAGCACCGCTGCTGCTGCTGATCCTCGACCTCACCGGGACGTTCGCCTTCGCGCTGAACGGTGCCCTGACGGCGGTGCGGGCGGCGCGTCTGGACATCATCGGCGTGATCACGCTCGGGATGGTGACCGCGCTGGGCGGCGGGATCATCCGTGACGTGCTGATCGACGCGCTGCCGCCGGCCACGTTCAGCGACTGGCGATACCTGGCGGTGGCCGCGGGCGGCGGCCTGGTCGCGTTCGCGCTCGGCCATCGGCTGGACCGGCTCGCCCGGCCGATCCTGGTACTCGACGCGGTGGGCCTGAGCCTGTTCGCGGTCACCGGGGCGAGCAAGGCGCTCGACTTCGGCCTGGGCGCGGCGCAGGCGGTCATCCTCGGGACGATCACCGGGGTCGGCGGCGGCACCCTGCGCGACATGCTCATCGGCCGGGTCCCGTCGGTGCTCAGCACCGGCCTGTACGCCGTCCCGGCGCTGGTCGGCGCGACCGTGACCGTGGCCTCCAGCCGCGCCGACGTGTACGGCGTCCCGGCCGCGCTCGGTGCCGCGGTGGCCTGCTTCCTGATCCGGATGATCGGGGTGCGGTACGGGCTCAACGCCCCCGAGCCGCCGGCGTACCGCCGGGAGTGACCGCTCCGCCCGGGTGGGCGTCGTACCCGACCTGGTGCGTCGCGGTCGCCGCGGCCCTCGGGCACGATGGTGGGTGTGACCGACCCCGACCCAGGCCCTACGGACGATGGCACCCCCGACTCCGCCCTGCGGCGCGACATCCGCATGGTCACCTCGATCCTGGGGCAGACACTGGTGCGCGCCGAGGGGCAGCGCCTGCTCGACCTCGTCGAGGAGGTCCGGGCGCGCGCGAAGCAGGACAGCCTGACCGAGCTGCCCGAGCTCGACCTGGCCACCACGGCGAAGCTGGTACGTGCGTTCACGGCGTACTTCCACCTGGCCAACATCACCGAGCAGGTGCACCGGGGTCGCGCCCTGCTGCAGGCACGACAGCAGTCCGGCGGCTGGCTGGAGCAGGCGCTGTCGCGGATCGCGGCTGCCGGCGTCCCGGCCGATGAGCTGGCCGGGGTGCTGCGCCATGTCGGGGTGCGGCCGGTCTTCACCGCCCACCCGACCGAGGTGGCGCGCCGCTCCACGATCGACAAGCTGCGTCGGGTGGCCGCCCTGCTGGAGGAGCCCGACACCCCCCGGCGTACCCGGCGGCTGGAGGAGGCCGTCGAGCTGCTGTGGCGCACCGACGAGATCCGGGTCGGCGCGCCCGAGCCGGTCGACGAGGCCCGCAACGTCGTCTACTACCTCGAGGGCCTGTCCGCCGCCGCGGTACCCGACGTGCTGGAAGAGCTGCGCGACCAGCTGTCGGCGTACGACGTCGAGCTGCCGGTGACCGCGTGTCCGCTGCGCTTCGGCAGCTGGGTCGGCGGCGACCGCGACGGCAACCCCAACGTCACGCCGGCGGTCACCCGCGAGGTCTGCCGGCTGCAGGCCGTGCACGGGATCCGGCTGCTGCAGGCCATGGTCAGCTCGCTGCGCCGCGACCTGTCCGTCAGCGAGCGGGTCTCGCGGGTCGCGCCCGCGATCCGTGACCGGCTCGACGAGCTGCTGCCCGCCCTGCCGGAGGTCGAGGAGCGCTACCGCCGGCTCAACGTCGAGGAGCCCTACCGGCTCTTCCTCACCTGCATGCACATGCGGCTCGGCCTCACCGAGCGCCGCATCCTCGCGGACCAGCCGCACCGACCGGGTCGTGACTACCGCGACGACACCGAGCTGCTGGAGGACCTGGGCCTGCTGCACGCCTCGGTGCTGGAGTGCCAGGGGCCGCTGGTGGCCGGCGGCGAGCTCGAGCGGCTGGTGCGCACGGTCGCTGCGACCGGCCTGGTTCTGGCCACGCTGGACGTGCGCGAGCACGCGGCCAAGCACCACCACGCCGTCGGCCAGCTCCTCGACCGGCTCGGCGAGCTGGACCACCCGTACGCCGAGCTCGACCGGTCCGCCCGGCTGGAGGTGCTCGCCGGGGAGCTCGCCGGCCACCGGCCCCTGGCGCGCTCGCCGCTGCCGCTGGACGACGAGGGCCGGGCGACCGCCGATGCGTTCGACACGATCCGCTGGGCGCAGGACGCCCTGGGCCCGCGCACGATCGAGAGCTACGTCATCTCGATGACCCGTCACGCCGACGACGTCCTGGCCCCGGTCGTGCTCGCCCGGGAGGCGGGCCTGGTCGACCTGGCCGCGGGTGTCGCGCGGATCGGGTTCGTGCCGCTGCTGGAGACCGTGGAGGAGCTGGAGCAGGCCGAGGAGATCCTCGGCACCCTGTTGGCCGACCCCTCCTACCGTGAGCTGCTACGGCTGCGCGACGACACCCAGGAGGTGATGCTGGGCTACTCCGACTCCAACAAGGCCGGCGGCATCGCGGCCTCGCAGTGGCAGATCCAGCGGGCACAGCGGCGTGCCCGCGACGTCGCGCGGAGGTACGGCGTGCGGCTGCGGTTCTTCCACGGCCGGGGCGGCTCGGTCGGTCGCGGTGGCGGGCCGACGTACGACGCGATCATGGCGCTGCCCTCGGGCACCGTCGACGGCGAGGTCAAGATCACCGAGCAGGGCGAGGTGATCAGTGACAAGTACGCGCTGCCCGTGCTCGCGCGGCAGAGCCTCGAGCTCACCCTGGCCGCGACCATCGAGGCCAGCGTGCTGCACCGGACCGACCGCCGCACCCCGGCGCAGGCGCAGCGGTGGGACGAGCTGATGGACCGCATCTCCGAGCACGCCCACCGGCGCTACCGCGACCTGGTCGAGACCGACGGCCTCGCGGAGTACTTCCTGGCCTCCACGCCCGTTGACCTGCTCGGCGCGCTGCACATCGGCTCCCGCCCCGCCCGGCGCCCGGGCGCCGACGCCGGGCTCGACCACCTGCGGGCGATCCCGTGGGTGTTCGGCTGGACCCAGTCCCGCCAGATCGTCCCCGGCTGGTACGGCGTCGGAAGCGGCCTGGCCGCCGTGGCCGACGATGCCGACGACGCCGACGAGCTGCGCGAGATGTACCGCCACTGGCCGTTCTTCCGGACCTTCCTCGACAACGTCTCGATGACCCTGGTCAAGACCGACCTCGACATCGCCGAGCAGTACGTCGCGCTGGCGCCGGAGCCGTTGCGCGGGCTGCTCGACGACCTGCGCGCCGAGTGTGCGCTGGCCACCGAGCGCGTGCTCGCGGTCACCGGGGACCACGCGCTGCTCGACCGGGAGCCGACGCTGCGCACCACCCTGGAGATCCGCGAGAACTACCTCGAGCCGCTGCACCACCTGCAGGGCCAGCTGCTCGCCCGGCACCGGCGCGGCGAGGAGGACCCGCAGCTGGAGCGCGCGCTGCTGCTGACCATCAACGGCATCGCCGCCGGGATGCGCAACACCGGCTGAGCCGGGCCACGACCTGTGGCCCGCACATTGCCTCGGGAGCAGGATGGAACCGTCGAAGGGAGCACCTCATGAGCGTCCAGCTGAACCACACCATCGTCCGCTGCTCGGACAAGCACGCCTCCGCACGCTTCTACACCGAGATCCTCGGCCTGCCCGAGCCGGCGACGTACGGGCCGTTCGTGGTCGTGGAGCTCGACAACGGAGTCTCGCTCGACTTCGCCGATGACCACGGGGAGCCGAACCCGCAGCACTACGCCTTCATCGTCTCCGAGCAGGAGTTCGACGCCATCCACGGCCGCATCAAGGGGCGCGGCCTGACCTGGTGGGCCGACCCGTTCCACCGGGTCGAGGGCGAGATCAACACCGACGACGGCGGCCGCGGCCTCTACTGGGACGACCCCGATGGGTACGCCCTCGAGATCATCACCGTGCCCTACGGCGGATGAGCCAGGGGGACCGCCTGCTCAGCGGACCGAGCGGATGCGGTACACCATCGCGGCGCCGACCAGGGTGGTCACGCCGGCGAGGGCGAACAGCGTCGAGTAGCCGCCGGCGGCGGTGATCACGACGCCGGCGAGCAGCGGCGCGAAGGCCTGTGGTCCGACCGAGCCGATGTTCATGATGCCGAGGTCCTTGGCCCGGTCCTCGGCGGAGGGGAGCACGGCGGTGATCAACGCCTGGTCGACCGACATGAAGGCGCCGTACCCGGCGCCGAGCAGCGCCGCGCCGACCAGGGCCACGTGGAACGACGGGAACACCGCGAGCGCCAGCCCGGCGACTGCCTGCAGCGCCGAGGCCACGGCCACGAAGACGCGGCGACGGCCGGTGCGGTCGGACAGGATGCCCCCGACGTACGTCGCGACCAGGGTGAAGGCCAGGTAGACCAGCGTCAGCGTCACCAGGCTGGCGTCCGGGTCGGGCACCTTCAGGTCGTCGCGCAGGAAGAACAGCAGCTCGGTGGTGCCGAACGCGTTGCCGAAGTTCACCAGTACCCGCCCGCCGAAGGCCCACGCGAAGTCGGGATGGCTGCGCGGGTCGATCCACATCCCGGCGGCCACCGCCCGCAGCGACAGCGGGCTGGTCTCACCCGGAGGAGAATCACGGTGGCCCAGCAGGAACGGCAGCGACAGGACCACGAGCCCGATCGCGAGCGCGACGAACCGCGGCCCGGTGCCCAGCCCCTCCACCGCCAGCAGACCGACCAGGACCCCCACCGCCTGCGGTCCGTAGATGGCTCCGGAGATCATTCCCCGCTGCCGCTCGGGCACCTGGTCGGCGATCGTGGCGGTCAGCCCCGCGGCCATCATGTTGTTGCCCAGCGACGCGAGCACCCAGGTGCCGCACAAGGCGACCCAGTCGGTCTGGATCCCGCTCAGCACCAGGCCGGCGGCAAAGACCACCACACCGCCGGCAACCCACACCCGGCGGCGGCCCAGTCGCGACGACGTACGGTCGCACAGCGCCCCGAAGGCGGGCAGGCTGAGGATCGCGAACACGCCGACGACGCCGTTGACGACGCCGAAGTCGGTGACCCGGTGGGCGTGGTCGATGCGGTCGAGCTGGTCGGGCAGCACCAGCTGGATCGGCACCAGCCAGGCCATCCAGATGCCGAACCAGACCAGCGTGAAGCGAGTCGTCCAGGCGCGGTTGACCGGTTGCAGGACCTGCGCAGCCGCCTGGTCGACCGTCGCCACCTCACACCCTCCCGCCCTCGGCGCCGAGGCCAGCGTGGGGCAGTGCGCAGGCCGCGTCAAGGCGGCCTGCGGGTGTTGCCGACCGTCGCCGCGGACCACGGTGCCGGGTGCCCCGGGAGTTCGGCGGAATCACTGCCGTCCCGTCCCCATGGGCCTAGGCTGCGAGGCGCCCCCACCAGGAGATGAGCATGTCCGAAGAGAACACCCCGCCGGCGCCGGCCGTGCCCGGCACTGTTCCCGCTGGTCTTCCCGGCGGCGTCCCGACCGACGCAACCGGCTGGTCGCCGCCTGTTGCTCGCATGGGGGCCCCGGCCACCACCGCGCCGATCGGCAGGGTGCGCAGCACGGGAACGTGCATCCTGCTCACCATCGTCACGCTCGGCTTCTACACCTGGTACTGGTACTACATGGTCCACGACGAGATGAGGCGCCACACCGGCGCCGGCCTCGGTGGCGGCGTCGCACTCGTGCTCGCGATCTTCGTCGGATTCCTGTTGCCCTTCATGACTCCTCACGAGGTCGGACAGCTCTATGAGCGGCGCGGTCAACGGCCGCCGGTGAGTGCGGTCACCGGGCTGTGGATGGTCCTGCTCGGCTGGTTCTTCTTCGTCGGCGGGATCGTCTGGTTCGTCAAGGTCAATGGCGCGCTCAACGCCTACTGGCGGTCGCTCGGCGCCCGGTGAGCGTCGTCCACGACGACCGACCTGCGGGCACGGGCCATGGCCGTTCGGCGAGCGCCCGGTGAAGCTCGATGGCAGCCGGATACGATGCAACCCCATGTGCGGCATAGCGGCGGTGCACGACTTCCGCCCGAACAGACAGCGGCTCGACGAGGCCGCACGGATCGGCGAGGACATGCTGTCCCGGCTGCACCATCGCGGCCCCGACGGCAGCGGCACGCGGCACGTCGGCCCGACCTGGCTGGGACACACCCGGCTGGCCATCGTGGACCTCGACGGAGGTGAGCAGCCACTGCGCAGCCGCGACGGGCAGTCCTGGGTGGTCGCCAACGGCGAGATCTACAACCACGACGACCTGCGCACCCGGCTCGGCGGACGGTTCGTCACCGACTCCGACTCCGAGATCGTGCTGCACGTCGTGGCCGACCTGGGCACCGAGGGCATCCACGACATGCGCGGCATGTACGCCTTCTGTGTGGCCCGCCGGGACGGGGGCCTGGTGCTCGCCCGCGACCCGCTGGGCGTCAAGCCGTTGTACTGGGCCCGCGCCGACGACCGGCTGCTGGCCGCCTCGGAGCTGAGTGCCTTTCCCGAGGCGGTCCGCCCGCTGGTCGAGGAGTTCCCGCCGGGCCACCACTGGACCCCCGAGTCGGGGCTGCGTGGCTTCGTGGACCTGCGCAACGATCCGCTCGGCGTCGAGAACCCGGTGCGTACGCCGTACCCGACCCGCGAGCAGGCCCGCAGCGCGATCCGCGAGTCGCTGGTGCACGCGGTCACGGAGCGGATGATGGCCGACGTGCCCGTCGGGGTGTTCCTCTCCGGCGGACTCGACTCCAGCATCGTCGCGGCGATCCTGGCCCGGCAGGCCGGACCCGGCGTCACCATCCGCTCCTTCGCCGCGGGCACACCGGACAGCCCCGACCTCGCCGCCGCACGGGTGGTGGCCGAGCACCTCGGGCTGGAGCACCACGAGCGGGTCTACGACGACGCCGACGTCGTGGCCTCGCTGCCCGACGTGGTCCGCTCGATCGAGAGCTACGAGCCGTCCCTGGTGCGCAGCGCCGTCCCCAACTTCCTGCTGGCCGAGCTCGCCGCCGAGCACGTCAAGGTGGTGCTGACCGGCGAGGGCGCCGACGAGCTGTTCGCCGGCTACCACCACCTGCGCGACCTCGCCCCGGAGGAGCTGCGCACCGCACTGGTCGAGGGACTCGAGGTGCTGCACCACCTCAACCTGCAGCGCTGCGACCGGGTGACGATGGCGCACGGCCTCGAGGCGCGCGTGCCCTTCCTCGGCCGCGACGTGGTCGCGGTGGCCCAGCGGATCCCGCTGGAGTGGAAGCTGCTCGGCGAGGACGACCAGACCCGCGCCCAGGAGAAGGCGTTGCTGCGCGAGGCCTTCGAGGGCTGGCTGCCGGCCGAGATCCTGTGGCGGCGCAAGGCCCAGTTCGGCGACGGCTCCGGCACCGCGGACGTGATGGCCCGGCAGGCGGCCCGCCTGGTCCCCGACGCCGAGTGGGATCGGGTCCGCATCCCGGGCCTGCCGGCGGCCCGCAGCCGCGAGGAGCTGGGCTACCAGCGCATCTTCGCCGACGAGCTGGGCGGGATCCGGGCCGAGAAGGTGCTCGGGCGGTTCGCCACGACGTAGGGCAACTGTGACCTGGAACCGGGTTGCACGGGCCCCCCGGCCTGTCACCCTTGTGCCATGGAAGGGACGAGGCTCCGTGACCGGTCGCACCCCCGTGACCCGACCGCGCTTCCTGCCGGGACCACGGCTCGTCTCGTCGCCCGGGGCGAGCTCACTGCCGAGGAGATGGTGGCCGCCCACCTGGGCCGGCACGCCGAGGTGGACGGGGAGATCAACGCGCTGGTGGTCGTGGACGGCGAGCACGCGCTGGCCCAGGCCCGTGAGATTGACGTACGCCGCCTGCGCGGCGAGGCGCTGGGTCCGCTGGCCGGGGTGCCGGTGGTGGTCAAGGACAACATCGACGTGCAGGGACAGACCACCGCCAACGGCTCCCGCTCCCACCACGACGTGCTGGCGCTGCGCGACGCGACGGTGACCGAGCGGCTGCGGCGGGCCGACGCGGTGCTGCTCGGCCGGGCGAACATGGACGAGCTGGCCATGGGCGCCTCCACCCAGACCTCGGCGTTCGGTGCGACCCGCAACCCCCGCGACCCGCGGCGCAGCCCCGGGGGGAGCAGCGGCGGCTCTGCCGCCGCGGTGGCCTCGGGGCAGGTCCCGGTCTCGGTGGGCACCGACACCGGCGGATCGATCCGGGAGCCGGCCTCGCAGTGCGGCGTGGTGGGCATGGCCCCCTCGCGGGAGCTGGTCCCCCTCGACGGGGTGGTGCCGTTCGCGCCGGGGTTCGACCGGGTGGGGCCGTTCGGCCGCACGGTCGCCGACGCCGCGCTGCTGCTGTCGGTGCTGGCCGACGACCCCGGCCTGGTGGACGCCGTCGTGCCGACCGGCCTGGGCGGCCTGCGCATCGGGCTGGTCACCGAGCTGGCCGGCCCGCCGAACCAGCCCGGCGTGCTGGAGCGGCTGCGGGCCGCCGCCGAGGGGCTGGCCGGGCTCGGCGCGAAGGTCGTCGAGGTCTCGCTTCCCGACGCCCCGGCCGCGCTGGCGACGTACATGACGATCACGTCGTGCGCCTCGGTGCCCGCGCTGTGGCCCTACGTCGAGATCGGGGCCGCGGGCGAGGAGGTGATGCGCCGCTTCGAGCTCGGCAGCTGGCTGTTGCGCGAGGGGGAGACCCTGGCCCGGGCCGAGGAGGAACGATGGCTGCTGTGTGACCAGGTGGGCCGAGCCCTGTCCCGCTGCGACCTGCTGCTCTCGCCGACCATGCCCACCACCGCGCCGCTGCTCGCCCAGGTCAGCGCCGACGACCTGGCCGACCCGATGGCACGCCCCTACACCGACTGCTGGACCGTGGTCGCCAACCTGACCGGCATACCGGCGATCTCGGTGCCGTACGGCGACTCACCCGACGACGGCATGCCGGTGGGCGTGATGCTGGCCGGCCGGGACGGCAGCGACGCGTTGCTGCTGCGGGTCGCCGCGGGTCTGGAGTCGGTCGCTCCCTGAAGGGCCCCCGCCTCACACGAGGCTGTAGCCGATCGCCGTGGCCGCTGCCCGGATCACGGCACGCACGGTCGGGTGGCCCAGGGGTCGGGAGAATCCGGGGCTCGCCGGGAAGGTGCCACCAGCCGGGCTCCACAGCACCACGGTGGGATCGCCGGTCATCGTCGAGGGCGTCCACAGCCCGTCGAGGTCTGGCCAGGTCGCGCGGATCACGCGAGCCCAGGCTCGGCAGGTGCTGCGCGGGGCGGCGGAGAGGGCGTTCGCGGCGTGGTTGCGCAGCGCCCAGCCGCCGGTGAGGTCCAGCAGTCGCAGGTGCCGGGTCGGACGCCAGGCGGTGGCGTGCGGGTCGAAGCTGGCGGTGTCGACCATCCGGGTCGTGGCGAAGGCCTCGGCCAGCGCGGTCTCGAGCGCCGGCGCGGCGTACAACACGCCATCGACGTGCTCACCCACCGGGAGCGGGTGCGGATCCCATCGCATGGACGGCAGCGGACCCCAGGTGCGAAGGGCATCCCAGGAAAGCACGTGGACACCGGTGGTGCGGTGGACCCGCCACAGCAGGGGTGCCGCGGTGACGAGATCGGTGTCGTCGCGAACCAGCGGCTGCGGTGGGGTGTGTGGGACCTTCGGGCGGCCCCGGGTCACCAGCGGCCCAGGTCGCCGACGTATCCGGCGACGAGCTCGGGGTTACCGCCTGCGGCGAGGAAGTCCAGCGGGGTCTCGCCTTCGAGATCGTCTTGCGGGGTGCGCAGGAAGGCTTCGAGCATGTGCGGGGCGAGCCCATCCGGTGTGGCGGCGACAATCGTGGGCAGTCCCGGCAACAGCCTGGCCTGCTCCTCGTCGACGAGCACCTGCCAGCGCGGGATCCGCCGGTTACGGCCGAGGGTGAAGGCGTAGAGCGCGCCCTGGCTGATCCGGTGGGCGATCCGCGAGCGGTCCACGCCGAGCAGGTCGGCCACCTCGGCGACGCCGTACGACGACGCGACCGCGGCGGTCAGCCGGCGAGTCGCCCGCTGCGCCGCGGCTCGCCGCTCGGCGTCGGGGTCCCAGGCGTCGAGCGCGGCCTTCGCGGCCGGCACGTGCGCGCGCAGGAACGCCACCTCGTCTCCGGTCAGGGGAGTGGCGCCAGGAGTCGAGACCGCCCGCAGCGCGGTGTCGAGCTCGAGTGCGAGGTCACGGCTGCTTAGCCCGACGTCGTGCCGGGTCAGCACCTCGTCGAGCCCGTAGGCCGACGCGCCTTCACTCATGCGCATATACTATCACTCTATGCCCCTTTGTGCCCAGGCTGCCGCCGGCTCCCAGCGCAGCTCGAAGCCCGCCTGGTAGATCTCGTAGCGCAGGGTTGTGTCCGGCGACCGTGGAGCTCCGGGAGTCTGTGGGGCGATGGACCGGTAGCGATGCCCGGTCGGCGCACTCAGACACGCGGTGTGCGTCGCAGACCCTGTCGCCGGAGCCGCCATCGGTTTGATCATAGAACATGTGTTCGGTATTACGCCGCCTTACGGGCACCGGGTCAGGCAAGACGCCGAGCTGTGGACAACTTCCCGGAAGCCGGCTTCCCGTCGGCCGAGTCGAGTCCACCGGCAGGAGTGAGGATCTCTCGTACGCGATCGATTCGGTCAGGTGTCCTTCCGCAGAGCGGCTCGGGCGAGCATCTGGCCCTCGGGAGTGACCTGCCGGTCCAGGATGGGGCCGGTGCCGCAGCCGGCGAGGTCGAGGACGTCGAGGGTGGGAAGGGCACAGGCATGGACGGCCCATGGATCGAGGTCGTCGCCGTCGCGCAGCTGCCAGCCGGCGTAGGAGAGCACGGCCGGGCCGTATCGGCGTACGCCGTCGGCGGGCGACTCGCCGGCCGCGAGCGCGAGCAGGGCGACCACTCCCGCGTGCCGTTCGAACCGCTGCCTGCCCAGCGGCAGAGCGCCGGTCAGGTGACCCCACATCAATGTCGGATCACCGAGGATCCGGCGTCCGGCCCGGGTCGGCACGAGCCGGCCTTTCAGCTTGCGCACCAGCCCCATGGCGACCGCGGTGGAGCGCAGGGCGGCGACGGGCGGTGTGTGCTCCTCGCGGTTCGCCTTGCCCATCCACGGCTCGACCTGGGGGAGCTCGGTGGCGAGCGCGGAGACGGTCGCCGGCTTCAGGAACCCGGCTTGGGTGAGCGGCACGCCGTCGCCGACCATGCCGAGCAGGATCAGCCAGGGCCGCACCAGCGCGTCGCGGATCCGCTGGTCCGGCTCGGTCACGTCGGCCAGCCGGGCGCGACCCAGCAGGCTGCCCAGCGGCGCGAGCGGGCTGGGTGGGCTGTGCTCGACCAGGTCGGCGAGCTCGGGGTCGAAGTCGATCACGGTGGTCAGCGCGTCCAACGATGCCGACAGGGTCAGCTGCACCAGCTCGTCGGTCTCGGCCACCGAGAACGCCTCCGGGTCGAAGCCGTCGGGCATCCAGTCGCGCAGCTGCTGCATCCACTCGTCGGGGTCGCCGGGGTTCGCGATGGCGGCGAGCACGTCGGCGTACCCGCCGATGCCGCCGCAGTCCTCCGGCGGACAGGCCCGCCGACCCGCCACGCAGATCGCACGCGGCGTGCTCTCGTCGTACGGCGTGACCACCTCCAGCCGGATGGTGTGCGACCAGCCGTCGCCGAAGTCGTACTCGTAGAACAGCCGGTCGCCCACCTCCACCAGCGTCTGGTCGAGGCGTACGTCGCGCTCGTGGATGCCCTCGTCACCCTCATCCTCGGCGAAGTCGGTCAGGAACGGCTCCACGAGGTGGTCCCGCGCAGGGCCCAGGAAGAAGTGGTGCAGGTGGGAGTCGGTCCAGCCCATCGCGGTCTGCAGGACCTCGTGCACCTGGCTCAACGGCAGGTCGCCGGCCAGCTCCAGGCGCCGCCAGATCGGCGGCTTGGCGCCGTGGAGGTCGACCCTCACCCGGTACGTCGCCTTCTCGGCGCGCGGCTCCGCCGGCACCGGCTGGCGCCGCTGGGGTATCAGCCGCTCGGCACGCGCCCCACCCAGGTCGAGGACCACCGCGAGCAGGTCCTTCGGGTCCCGTCCGTCGGCGATCCACTGCTTCGCCAGGGCCTTGGCGGCCTCCTCGGGCGTGCCGCCATCGGGCCGGCCTGGCATGCGGATGACGTTGTCGTCGGAGGTCATGGATCCGAGGCTACGGGGGCCCGGTGTCTCCCGGTCCGCGAGCGGGGATTGCCCGCTCCGCCGCCGGGTACCCCGCAGGCATGGCCGAGCGCCGACTGGAGGGCTACCACGCGAAACGGAACCTCGGCAGGTCCGGTGAGCCCGCAGGGGGCGGCGAGGGAGACGGCAGCATCTTCGTGGTGCAGCGCCACGACGCCTCCAGCCTGCACTTCGACTTCCGGCTGCAGGTCGGCGACGTACTCGCGTCGTGGGCGGTGCCGAAGGGGCCCTCGCTGGACCCGCGCGAGAAGCGGCTGGCCACCCGCACCGAGGACCACCCGCTGGACTACGCCGATTTCGAGGGTGCCATCCCCGAGGGCGAGTACGGCGGCGGCACTGTGATCGTGTGGGACACCGGGGGCTTCGTGAACCACACCGAGCGCAAGGGCGAGCCGGTCCCTGCCGAACAGGCCCTGGCCGACGGTCACGTGAAGGTCGAGCTGCACGGGCACAAGCTGTCCGGGGAGTTCGCGCTCACCCGCACCGGCATGGGCGGTGACGACCGCAACTGGATCCTGGTCAAGATCGACGACGAGGGCGCGGACCGGCGTCGCAGGCCCGCGACCACGCAGCCGGAGTCGGTGCTGACCGGTCGCACCAACGAGGACCTCGAGCCCTGATCACCCCAGCCGCTGCCGGGCCCGGGCGAGCTTCTGCGCGTGCCGCCGGACGCCCCGCCACGGGTCCTCGCGCTGCCGCAGCCGTCGCCGCACCGATTCGATCGTGAACCGGTCCGGTTCGACGCGGGACAGCTCGTCCCAGTCGATCGGCGTGGCGACCGGTGCCCCCGGACGCGCCCGCAGCGCGTACGGCGGCACCGCGGTCTGCCCGTAGCCGTTGCGGAGCACGTCGAAGAACACCCGGTCGCCCCGCTTGTCCTTGCGCTGCTCGGTGGTGAACGAGCCGGGCTCCTGCTCGGCCACCAGGTCGGCGGCCCGGCGCGCGAATGCGCGCACGCTGTCGAAGTCCTCCTCGGGCTGCAGCGGCACCAGCACGTGGTAGCCGCGCGAGCCGGTGGTCTTCAGGTACGACGACAGCCCGACCGAGTCCAGCAGGTCGGCCACGGCGCGGGCGGCCCGGCGGACCAGCGCGAGGTCGCCGTCGGAGGGGTCGAGGTCGAAGACGAGCTGGTCGGGCCGGCCGAGCTCGGGGACCCGGGACAGCCAGGTGTGCGGGGTCAGGCAGGCCTGCCCGGCGAGGTGCACCAGCGTCCTGGCGTCGTCGACCACGACCTGCCGCTGCGGCCCGTCGGCGGTCTCGACGGTGGTCGAGCCCACCCAGTCGGGGAAGTGGTCGGGCAGCCTCTTCTCGTAGAAGCCCTCGCCGTCGATGCCGTCGGGGAACCGCTGCATGTTGAGGGGCCGGCCGGACAGGTGCGGCAGCATGTGCTCGGCGATGTCGGCGTAGTAGTCCGCGACGTCGCGCTTGATGATCCCGGGGTACAGCTGCTTGTCGGGCCGGGGGATCGCGACGCCCGCGACGGTCGTCTCTGTGCTCACTCGCGCACCACCTCATCCCTCCTCTCAGCCGGCATACCCGGCGAGGTCGCTGGTCCTGACCGAGAGCCCGTGGCCCGGTCCGTCCGGGAGCGAGAGCTCACCGTCCGCCGTGGGCGACGTGCCGTCGAGGAAGCGCCGCTCGATCCGGACGTGGTCGTGGAAGTACTCCAGGTGGCGCAGGTTCGGGGTCGCGGCCGCCACCGCGGCGTGCAGGTACGGCGCGCAGTGTCCGGAGACCTCCAGCCCGCGGGTCCGCGCGAGTGCACAGGCGTCCAGCCACCCGGTGATGCCGCCGCAGCGGGTCGCGTCGACCTGCAGGCAGTCGACCACCGGGCACAGCCGCGCGAACTCGTATCCGTCGGTGGCGTACTCACCGGCCGTGACATCGCAGTCCACCGCGGCGCGGACCTGCGCGAGCCCGGGCTTGTCGTCGCTGGAGACCGGCTCCTCGAACCAGGTCACGTTCCTCTCGTCCAGCCGCCGCCCCACCCGGACTGCCTGCTTGGCGGCGTAGCCGCCATTGGCGTCGACGTAGACCGCGACCTCGGGCCCCACCGTTGAGCGGACCTGGTCGACCCGGGCGAGGTCACGCCCGACCCGGCTGCCCCAGTCCTCCCCGATCTTGATCTTCATCCGCGGATGACCCGCGGCGACCCACTCCTCGAGTTGGCGGTCCAGCTGCGGCTCGTCGTACGTCGTGAAGCCGCCGCTGGCATAGACCGGCACCCGCTCCCGCACCTCGCCGAGCAGCCGGTGCAGCGGAACGTCGAGCAGCCGGGCCTTGAGGTCCCACAGCGCCACGTCGACCGCGGACACCGCATAGGACGCGACTCCGGGCCAGCCGATGTTGCGGACGGCCGCGCGCAGCTCCGCGTGCGTGCCGGCGACGTCCAGGGCGGCACGGCCCTCGACCACCGACGCCAGCGTCTCGTTCACCAGGTGTGCGCAGGCCGGGGGGCCGTAGGTCCAGCCCAGCCCGGTCCGCCCACCGGCCTGCACCGTGACCACCACCCACGTGGTCGATGACCACGCCAGCGTGCCGTCGGCCTCGGGCAGGTCGGTGGGGATCGTGTGGGCGGCCGCGCTGACCGCCGTGACGGCAGGATCGGCGAGGCGGCCGGTCACGACTGCGTGCTGTCGGGAAGCACCTCGCGCGCCTTGGTCTTGATGCCCTCCTTCATCACCGACCAGCGGTCCTCGTCGCCCTTGAGCATCGCCTCGGCCGTGGACATCATCTGCTCCAGCGTGGCGTGCGGCGGGATCGGCGGGATGTTCGGGTCGACGTGGACGTCGAGCACGGTCGGCCGGTCCGCGCCGAGGGCCTCGTCCCAGGCCTTCCCGAGCTCGGACGGGTCACGCACGTCCCGTGCCCGCAGCCCGATCTGCTCGGCGAACGCGGCGTAGGACACCGACGGCAGCGCCTGCGACTCGTGGAACTTCGGCGAGTGGCTCATCGCCCGCATCTCCCAGGTGACCTGGTTGAGGTCGTCGTTGTGCAGCACGGCCACCACCAACCGGGGGTCGGACCACTCCTCGTAGTAGCGGCGGATCGTGATCAGCTCCGCCAGGCCGTTCATCTGCATGGCACCGTCGCCCTCGAAGACGAACACCGGCCGGTCGGGGTGGGCGAACTTCGCGCCGATCCCGTACGGCACACCGGGACCCATCGTGGCCAGGTTGCCGGAGAGGGATCCCCGCATCCGGCCCCGGAACTTCAGCTGCCGGGCGTACCAGTTCGCCGAGGACCCGGAGTCCGCGGTGACGATGGCGTCCTCGGGCAGCCGGTCGGACAGCTCCTTGAACAGCAGCATCGGGTTGATCGGGTCGGCCTCGACCGCGGCCTCCTCCTCCATGGTCCGCCACCAGGAGGCGACGTTGTCCTCGATCCCCGTGCGCCACTTGTTGCGGCCCTTGGACTCCAGGTGCGGGATGAGCGCGCGCAGCGTCCCCTTGGCGTCGCCGACGAGGTTGAGCTCGTAGGGGTAGCGCATCCCGATCATGCCGGCGTCGTGGTCGATCTGGACGGCACGGGCCTGGCCGAACGGCGGCATGAACTGGGTGTAGGGAAAGCTGGAGCCGACGGTCAGCAGGGTGTCGCAGTCACGCATCATCTCGTAGCTGGGCCGGGAGCCCAGCAGACCGATGGCACCGGTGACGTAGGGCAGGTCGTCGGGCAGTGCGTCCTTGCCCAGCAGCGCCTTGGCCACGCCGGCGCCGAGGAGGTCGGCGACCTGCTGCACCTCCTCGCGGGCACCGGCGGCGCCCGCGCCGATCAGCATGGCGACCTTGTCCCCGGCGTTGAGGATCTCCGCCGCCCTGCGGAGCGACTCGTCGTCGGGGGTGACGACCGGCTCGGACACGGTGCCCGAGCTGGAGGGCACCATCTTGAACTCGTGCGTGGGCGGGGAGTACTCCAACTCCTGGACGTCGGAGTGGATGATGATCGTCGAGACGGTACGACGGCTCAGCGAGGTCTTGAACGCGCGGTCGAGCACGTTGGGCAGCTGCTGCGGCACGGTGACGGTCTCGACGTACTCCGAGACGTCCTTGAACAGCGCGCGCAGGTCCACCTCCTGCTGGTAGTGCCCGCCCATCGCGGACCGGTTGGTCTGTCCGACGATCGCGACCACCGGCACCTGGTCCAGCTTGGCGTCGTACAGCCCGTTGAGCAGGTGGATGGCGCCGGGCCCCGAGGTGGCCAGGCACACCCCTGCGTTCCCGCTGAACTTCGCATAGCCCACGGCCTCGAACGCGGCCATCTCCTCGTGCCGGGCCTGGATGAACGGGGGCTGGTTACCGGCCCGGACGTAGGCCGCGAGGATCCCGTTGATGCCGTCCCCGGGGTAGGAGAAGACCTGGTCCACGTCCCAGTCGCGGAGTCTTTCGAGCAGGTAGTCGGCAACGGTTCGTGTGCTCATGGCGGCGCGGTACCCGGCGTCGCGGTGATCATGCCGGGCGTCACGACGCCTTCCCGGGCGTGGGGTCGACGAACACGTGCCGCACCTGGGGGTACACCGAGCGCACCCGTTCCTCGACGTGGTCGGCCACCCGCTCCAGCTCCGCCCCGCTGCTGCGGTCTGCCACGTCGACCCGGGCCGCCAGCAGCACCTCCTCAGGGCTGAGCTCCATGGTGAGCAGCTCCAGCACGCCGGTGATGCCGTCGGTGCCCGCGATCTCGCTCCGGATCCCGCGCAGGACGGCCGGTGCGACCGCGCGCCCGATCAGCTGCTCCTGGTTGTACCTGCCCAGCGCCCACGCGACCGCGACCAGGGCGGCCGCGATGAGCAGCGATGCGATGCCGTCGTAGAGGTGGCTCCCGGTCAGCTCGGTGCCGAGCAGGCCCAGGGCCGCGACCACCACGCCGAAGACCGCGGCGCTGTCCTCGAAGACCACCCCGCGCAGCGTCGGGTCGGCCCCGCGCAGCTGGTGCAGCACCCCGTGTCCGGCCTCGCGGGCCTCCCGCCGAAGCTGCCACAGGCCCCGTCCCAGCGAGATGCTCTCGAAGCAGAACGCGCCGGCGAGCACGAGGTAGGAGACCAGCGGGTCGCCCTCGGCGCCGGAGCCGCCGAGCAGCGCGGTCACCCCCTCGAACACCGAGAAGCCGGCTCCCAGGACGAACACCGCCACCGCGGCGAGCAGGGACCACAGGTAGCGCTCCTTGCCGTAGCCGAAGGGGTGCTCGGCGTCGGCCTGCTTGCCGCTGCGGTGCAGCGCGGCCATCAGGAACCCCTGGTTGAGCGTGTCCGCGAACGAGTGCGCGGACTCCGACAGCATGGCCGACGAGCCGCTGAGCAGCCCGGCGGCCAGCTTCGCAACCGCGATCAGCAGGTTCGCCCCTCCCGCGAGGAGCACCGTGATCGCGGAGCTCTTCCTGCCCGACTCGTGGTCCTCCGGCGGCTGGTCCGACGGGGTCTGCTGTTCGGCCATGCCCCCGTCGTACCCCGACGGGCCGGGGCTGACGCATGTCCGGGTGGGCGCTGGGTAGCGACCATGCGTGTCCGACAACGTGCTGACCCAGGAGGCCACGGGCGGGCTGGCGACCGCGCTGGAGCGGCGCGTCGCCGGCACGGTCCGATTCGACGACCAGGCGCGGGCGGCGTACGCCACCGACGCCTCGAACTTCCGGCAGGTGCCGATCGGGGTGGTGGTCCCGGACAGCGTCGAGGATGTGGCCGCTGCGGTGCAGGTGGCTGCTGAGTACGACGTACCGCTGCTCTCCCGCGGTGGCGGCACCAGCCTGGCCGGCCAGTGCACCAACCGCGGAGTCGTGATCGACTGGTCCGCGCACTGCAACCGGCTGCTCTCGGTCGACCCCGGGGCGCGCCACTGCACCGTGGAGCCGGGCATCGTGCTCGACGTGCTCAACCGGCAGCTGGCCGGGCACCACCTGCGCTTCGGCCCGGAGCCCGCCACCCACCCCAACTGCACGCTCGGCGGGATGATCGGCAACAACTCCTGCGGTGCGACCGCCCAGCGCACCGGGAAGGTCTCGGACAACATCGTCCGGCTCGAGGTGATGCTGCCGGACGGGACCCGGTTCTGGTGCGGGCCCACCGACGACGAGGAGTACGCCGACATCGAGCGGCGGGGCGACCGCCGGGCGGCCGTCTACCGGTCCCTGCGCAGGCTGCGCGACACCTACGCCGACGACATCCGCGCCGGCTTCCCACGGATCCCGCGCAGGGTCTCCGGCTACAACCTGGACGCGCTGCTGCCCGAGAACGGCTTCGACGTCGCGCGTGCGCTCGTCGGCAGCGAGTCCACCCTCGTCACGGTGCTGCGGGCCGAGCTGGACCTGGTCGAGGTGCTCGACGAGCGGGTGCTGGTGGTGCTCGGCTTCCCGTCGATCTTCGAGGCCGGCGACGCGGCGCCGACAGTGGTCGAGCACCAGCCCATCGCCGTCGAGGGCGTGGACTCCTTCCTGATCCGCGACGAGCGGATGCAGCACATGCACGGCCAGACCATCGAGGACCTGCCCGACGGCGACGGCTTCCTGATGGTGCAGTTCGGCGGCAACGACCGCGACGAGGTCGAGCAGGCGGCCAAGCGGCTGGCCGACGACCTCGGTGTCTCCCACCGGCTGCTGGACGACCCCGCGGTCGAGCATGCGTTCTGGCAGGTCCGCGAGGCCGGTCTCGGCGCGACCGCCCACGTTCCCCACCACCGCGACACCTTCGAGGGCTGGGAGGACGCCGCGGTCCCGGTCGAGCGGCTGGGGGAGTACCTCCGCGACGTGTACCGGCTCTACGACGAGTTCGGCTACCTCTCCGAGACCGGGCCCAGCCTGTACGGCCACTTCGGCCAGGGGTGCGTGCACACCCGGATCCCGTTCGACCTGTTCACCACCGAGGGCGTGGCGACGTACCGCCGGTTCATGGAGCGGGCGGCCCGGCTGGTGGCGTCGTACGGCGGCTCGCTGTCGGGGGAGCACGGCGACGGCCAGAGCCGTGGTGAGCTGCTCCGGGTGATGTTCGGCGACCGGCTCGTGGGCGCGTTCGAGGAGATGAAGGCGATCTTCGACCCGGGCAACCGGATGAACCCCGGCAAGGTGGTCCACCCGGCCCGGCTCGACGAGCACCTGCGCCTGGGCGGGCACTGGGCGCCACAGCAGCATCGCAAGCTGAACTTCGCCTACCCTCAGGACGAGGGCTCGTTCGTCAACGCGGCCAGCCGCTGCGTCGGGGTGGGGCGGTGCCGGCAGCACAGCCACGAGGGCGGGCAGGTGATGTGCCCGTCGTACCAGGTCACCGGGGACGAGCAGCACAGCACCCGCGGCCGTGCCCGGCTGCTGTTCGAGATGCTCGACGGGCACGGCGACGGCCCGGTCACCGACGGCTGGCGCTCGGAGGAGGTGCGGGACGCGCTCGACCTGTGCCTGGCCTGCAAGGGCTGCAAGACCGACTGCCCGGTCAACGTGGACATGGCGACGTACAAGGCGGAGTTCCTCGCCCAGCACTACCGCGGGCGACTGCGGCCGCGGGCCGACTACGCCCTGGGCTGGCTGCCCATGGCGGCTCGACTGGTCGACCGGCTGGGACTGGCCGGGACCGTGAACCGGCTCGGCGGCATCGCTGCGCTGCGCCGGCTGGCCACCCGGGCCGCGGGCCTGGAGGACCGTAGCCTGCCGCAGTTCGCGGCGACGACGCTGCAGGACTGGTGGCGGCAGCGCGGACCCGCCGCGCCGGGCAGTCGCGGTCGGGTGCTGCTGTGGCCGGACACGTTCACCAACCGGTTCTCCCCCGAGATCGGGCAGGCGGCCGTCGCGGTACTCGAGGATGCCGGCTGGTCGGTCACCGTCCCGGACCAGTCGCTGTGCTGTGGGCTGACCTGGGTCTCCACCGGTCAGCTCGGCACCGCCAGGCGGCAGCTGCGCCACGCGGTGGCTGCCGTGCGCGACCACCTCGAGGACGGCGGCCTCGTGGTCGGGCTGGAGCCCAGCTGCACCGCCGTGCTGCGCAGCGACGGCCCCGAGCTGCTGCCCGAGGACCGCGACGTGGAGAAGCTCTCCCGCCAGACCGTCACCCTGGCCGAGCTGCTGGTCGACCACTCCGACGGCTGGCGGCCCCCCGACCTGGCCGGGGAGCGTGCGCTGGCCCAGGTGCACTGCCACCAGCACGCGATCATGGGCTGGGACGCCGACTCGCAGCTGCTGCAGCGTTGCCACGTCGACGTGGAGCGGCTGGACTCCGGGTGCTGCGGCCTGGCCGGCAACTTCGGCTTCACCGGCGGCCATGGCGAGGTCAGCCGCGCGGTCGGGGAACAGGTGCTGCTGCCCCGGGTGCGCGAGGCCCCGGCCGACACCGCGGTCCTTGCCGACGGGTTCTCCTGCCGCACCCAGGTCGCCGAGTACGCCGGACGCGGGGGCGTCCACCTCGCCCAGCTGCTCGCGAACGGTCTCGACGGCCCGCGCGCGGCGCCGTCCTGGACCGTTGGTTGAGGGGTCCTCGACTCCTCGACGGTCAGTCCCCGAGGGCGTCCAGGAGCCAGCCCGGGCTCATCGTCCGCGCGCCGAGCACCTCGACGCGCAGCCGCAGCCCTCGGTCCGCGGTCACCACGACCACCGCGTCGCCGGCCTCGGCCGCGCGTCGTACGGCGTCGACGACGGCGCTGTCGCCGTCACGCGGGGCGTGCATCGTGAGCACGTGTCCGTCCCGGCCCCGGGGTACGCCGGCCCGGGCCTGTCCCTCGAGCACCAGCACGATCTCGTCGTGGTCGGTGTCGGCGACCGCCAGCCGGCCGTGCAGCCGGCGGGCGGCCGCCGCCCGGTCCCGCCACCAGCCGTCCGGGCGCGAGCCCACGACGTTCGCCCCGTCGACCACGAGCACCCGGCGAGTCACAGGACCGCGACCTCCCACAGCCGGTACGTGCCCGGCAGCCCCTTCAGCTCGGCCTCACGGAAGTCGACCAGCACGATGTCCTCGACCTCGCGCAACGCCTGCCGGACCTCGTCGCTGACCAGGACCTCGCCGCCGGCGGCCTGGGCCGCGACCCGCGCCGCCGTCGCCACGTTGGTGCCGAAGAAGTCGCCACCCTTCTCCACGACCGGGCCGGTGTGGATGCCTACCCGCACCCGGATCGGGGTGCGCCGCAGCCGGCGGTGTCCGCCCGAGCCGATCGCGTCCTGGATCGCGATGCCGGCCCGTACGGCGTCCGCCGGAGTGGTGAACACGATCATGAAGCCGTCGCCCTGGGACTTGACGATGTGTCCGGAGTACCGGTCGACGCAGGCGCGCACCAGCTTGTCGTGCGTGCCGAGCAGCGCGACCCAGTCGTCGTCCCCGAGCTGTTCGTTGAGCGAGGTGGAGTCCTCGATGTCGGAGAACAGCACGGTGACGGTGCCGTCCACGGAGCTGAACCGCCGGATCTCGGTGCGGTCCTCGGCCGCCCAGCGGCCCAGGTCGTCGATCGAGGCCATCAGCAGGCCGCTGACGCCGCCCTCCCGCAGTCGGGTGGCGCTCTCGAACGCGGTGTCCATCACGGCCTTGACCGCGCGCACGCTGCGCTGCTGCCGGGCCGACGGAACGGCGGGGGCTGGGCGCCGGGCGAGCTCCTCGCGGGCCCGGTCCCGCTCCTCGCGCAGCCGGTCGGCCTGCAGGCGTGACCGGACCAGGGCGCCGAGCGCGGCCAGCAGCAGGACCGCGAGCACGATGACCGTCACGAGCACCAGCCGAGCGTGGCACATTCGGCGAGGGGCATGGCGGCACGACGGATGGGACGTCGGTCACCTCGGCCGTTCGAGGCGCAGGTCGCCGCGTCGTACGCCGGTGGGCTCGTCGTGCTGGCGATGTTCCCGACCGTCGTGGGTCTGTGTGGCTCACCTTCCGCTGACGTACGACCACGTCTTGGTGGGCGTCGGAGCAGTGGCCACGGGCCACCGCTGATGCGAGTATGGGAACCTGTTCTAGTTTCGGTCCGTGCCCCGAAAGGATGGTGTTCCCGTGGCCACCGCCCCCGCCGTCGAGGGATGGTTCACCACCGACGACCCCCCGGCGCTGCTCGGGTCCCGGTGCACCACGTGCGGCACCGTGGCCTTCCCGCCGACCGGCAGGCACTGCCCGAACCCCGCCTGCGCGGGGGAGGAGCCGGCCTCGGTGCCACTGTCCCGGCGTGGCCGGGTCTGGTCCTACACCGATGCGCAGTACCAGCCCCCGGCGCCGTACCTGCCGCGGGACGACGGCGAGTACCGCCCCTTCGCGATCGCCGCGGTCGAGCTCGACGAGGGCATCGTCGTGCTCGGCCAGGTGGCCGACGGGTTCGGGGTCGCCGACCTGCGGGTCGGCGACGAGGTGGAGCTCGTGGTCGAGACCCTCTACACCGACGAGTCCGGTGACCGGACGGTGTGGCGATGGAAGCCGGCTGGAGGTGCCCGATGAGTGACGTCGCCGTCGCCGGCGTGGGGATGCACCCGTGGGGCAAGTGGGGCCGCAGCTTCGTCGAGTACGGCGTCCACGCGGTCCGGGCCGCCCTGGCGGACGCGGGCGTGGACTGGGCCGACGTGGACCTGGTCGTGGGCGGGGAGACCGTGCGCAACGGGTACGCCGGCTACGTCGCCGGCGCGACCTTCGCGCAGGCCCTGGGCTGGAACGGCGCCCGGGTCGCCACGTCGTACGCCGCCTGCGCGACCGGTGCCCAGGCGCTGGACACCGCCCGGGCACGGATCCTCGCGGGCCTGTCCGAGGTGGCACTGGTGGTCGGCGCGGACACCACGCCCAAGGGGTTCCTGGCGCCGAACGCGGGGGAGCGCTGGGAGGATCCCGACTGGTTGCGGTTCCGGCTGCTCGGCATGACGAACCCGGCGTACTTCGCGATGTACGCCCGCCGCCGGATGGACCTGTACGGCGCCACCGCCGAGGACAACGCCCTGGTGAAGGTGAAGAACGCCCGGCACGGGCTGGAGAACCCGAACGCCCGCTACCGCAAACAGGTCGGCGTCGAGGATGTGCTGGGCTCGGCGATGGTCTGCGACCCGCTTCACCTGCTGGACGTGTGCGCGACCTCCGACGGCGCCGCGGCCGTGGTGCTGACCTCGACCGGGTTCGCCCGCCGGCACGGGCTCGACCGGCCGGTGCGGGTGCGGGGCATCTCGACGGTCACACCGACCTTCCCGAACACGGTCCTGGACATGCCGAACCTGGCCACCGACGCGGCCGGCGATGCCCGGCCCGAGCGGACGTTCAAGGAGTCGATCGCCGACGCCGTCTACGAGGAGGCCGGCGTCGGTCCCGAGGAGGTCACCCTGGCCGAGGTCTACGACCTGTCCACCGCGCTGGAGCTGGACTGGATGGAGGACCTCGGGCTGTGCAAGCCGGGCGAGGCCGAGGCGCTGCTGCGGGCGGGCGAGACCACGATCGGCGGCCGGATCCCGGTCAACCCGTCCGGCGGGCTGGCCTGCTTCGGCGAGGCCGTCCCGGCCCAGGCCCTGGCCCAGGTGTGCGAGGTCACCTGGCAGCTGCGTGGACAGGCCGACGGCCGCCAGGTCGAGGCCGCGCGCGAGCCCGGTGCCGTCGGCGTCACCGCCAACCAGGGCCTGTTCGGCCACGGCTCCTCGGTGCTGCTGACCCGTTGAGCTGTCGCACATGCCCGGTCGAGTGGGCGCTCAGGATCCGCTGAGCCGGGAGTCGTGCCCCGGCTTCCACCGCGTGAGGGGGCCGGCCGGCGGGTACGTTCGGCAACGATGAGTACGCCGAAGGGACGGCGCTGGTACTTCGTGCTGATGGGCGCGTGCCTGCTGCTGATCGTGCTGGCCTGGAACGTCGTACGGCTGTGGTCGATCCCCGCGGCCGTGGCGATGTCGGGGGTTGCCGTGCTCATCCCGCCGGTCGCCGTGATCGTCGGCAACCGCAACGGGCCGGGCGGCTGAGCGGGCCCGCGGCGGCTCGGGTCGTTCCGGAGGACCCGCGGGAGCATCTCCCGCGACCGGAAGGGACAACGTCGGCCACCCGACTTTCCAGCCGGTCGCTAGCGTGGTGCCGTGACCAACCCCCAGACCGACCCACCGCAGATCGACACCGTCGGCGGGCTGCGTGCCGCCGGCCACCACCACAAGCCGCTGCGTGCGGAGATGCGGGACAACCTGCTGGCTGCCCTGGCGGATGGACGCAACGCCTGGCCGGGACTGCACGGCTTCTCCGCCACGGTGATCCCGCAGCTGGAGCGGGCGGTCCTCGCCGGGCACGACATCGTGCTGCTGGGCGAGCGCGGCCAGGGAAAGACCCGGCTGCTGCGCACCCTGGTCGGGCTGCTCGACGAGTGGACCCCGGTGATCGCGGGCAGCGAGCTCGGCGAGCATCCCTACGAGCCGGTCACGGCCGCCAGCCGGCGCCGGGCCGCCGAGCTCGGTGACGACCTGCCCGTGGCCTGGCGCCACCGCGACGAGCGGTACGCCGAGAAGCTGGCCACCCCCGACACCAGCGTCGCCGACCTGATCGGCGACGTCGACCCCATGAAGGTGGCAGAAGGTCGCTCCCTGGGCGACCCCGAGACCATCCACTACGGGCTGGTCCCGCGCAGCCACCGCGGCATCGTGGCGATCAACGAGCTGCCCGACCTCGCCGAGCGGATCCAGGTCTCGATGCTGAACGTGATGGAGGAGCGCGACATCCAGATCCGTGGCTACGTGCTGCGGCTCCCGCTCGACGTCCTGGTGGTGGCCAGCGCCAACCCGGAGGACTACACCAACCGGGGCCGGATCATCACCCCGCTCAAGGACCGGTTCGGCGCCGAGATCCGCACCCACTACCCGCGACGGATCGAGGAGGAGATCGCCGTCGTCCGGCAGGAGGCGCACCTGGTCGCGGACGTGCCCGACCACCTCGTGGAGATCCTCGCCCGGTTCACCCGCGAGCTGCGTGAGTCCAGCGCCGTCGACCAGCGCTCGGGTGTCTCGGCCCGGTTCGCGATCGCGGGGGCCGAGACGATCGCGGCCGCCGCGCTGCACCGCGCCACCGTGTACGGCGAGGCGGACCCCGTGTCTCGGGTGGTCGACCTGGAGACCGCGGTCGACGTACTCGGCGGCAAGGTGGAGTTCGAGACCGGCGAGGAGGGCCGGGAGGCCGAGATCCTCGAGCACCTGCTCCGGCTGGCCACCGCGCAGACCGTGACCGCGCGGCTCGGCGGCATCGACCTGGGGCTGCTCGTGGCCGCGATCGAGGAGGGCCGCAGCGTGACGACGGGGGAGCAGGTGACTGCGCGCGACTTCCTGGCCGGCCTGCCCGCGCTGGGCGAGTCCGAGGTGTACGACCAGATCGTGGAGCGGCTGCGCGCCACCAACGACGGCCAGCGCGCCGGTGCGATCGAGCTGGCGCTGGAGGGACTGTTCCTGGCCCGCAAGGTCGACAAGGACACCGAGGCAGGAGAAACGGTCTACTCATGAGTGGGCTGCACCGTCCCGACCGTCACCGGAGCCGCTACGGGCGCTACTCGGGTGGCCCCGACCCGCTCGCGCCGCCGGTCGACCTCGGGGAGGCGCTGGACGCGATCGGGGAGGACGTGATGGCCGGCTACTCCCCGGAGCGTGCGATGCGTGAGTACCTGCGCCGGGGAGGAGAACACCAGCGCGGCCTCGACGACCTCGCCCGCCGGGTCGCCGAACGACGCCGCGACCTGCTGCAGCGCCACTCCCTCGACGGCACCATGCAGCAGGTACGCGAGCTGCTCGACCGCGCCGTACTCGAGGAGCGCAAGCAGCTGGCCCGCGACGTCGACATGGACGACGACGACCGGGCGTTCAGGGAGATGCAGGTCAACAACCTGCCCTCCTCGACGGCGGCCGCGGTCACCGAGCTGGCCGACTACGACTGGGCCTCCTCGCAGGCGCGCGCGGACTACGAGCAGATCAAGGACCTGCTCGGCCGGGAGCTGCTCGACCAGCGCTTCCAGGGCATGAAGCAGGCGCTCGAGGGCGCCACCGACGAGGACCGGCAGCGCATCGACGAGATGCTCACCGACCTCAACCAGCTGCTCGAGAAGCGTCGCCTGGGCGAGGACACCGACCAGGACTTCCGCGACTTCATGAGCAAGCACGGAGACTTCTTCCCCGAGAACCCGGAGAACCTCGACGAGCTGATGGACGCGCTCGCGAAGCGCTCGGCCGCCGCCCAGCGGATGCTCAACTCGATGACGCCCGAGCAGCGCGAGGAGCTGATGCAGCTCTCCCAGCAGGCCTTCGGCTCCCCGGAGCTGACGGCCTCGCTGTCCCAGCTCGACGAGAACCTGCGCGCGCTGCGACCCGGGGAGGACTGGACCGGATCGGAGGAGTTCGGCGGCGACCAGGGCCTGGGCCTCGGTGACGGCACGGGTGTGCTGCAGGACATCGCCGAGCTCGACGACCTCTCCGAGCAGCTCTCCCAGCAGTACGCCGGCGCCCGCATGGGCGACGTCGACCTCGACGCGCTCGCCCGCCATCTCGGGGGCGACGCCGCCGTGGACGCGCGCACCCTGGCCGAGCTGGAGAAGGCGCTGCGCGAGACCGGCTACCTCAAGCCGGGCTCGGACGGGCAGCTGCGGCTCTCGCCGAAGGCGATGCGCCAGCTCGGCCGGGCGCTGCTGCGTGACGTGGCCGGGCGGATGTCGGGCCGGCAGGGGCAGCGGGACCTGCAGCGGGCCGGGTCCGCCGGTGAGCTCAGCGGCTCCTCCCGCCCCTGGCAGTACGGCGACACCGAGCCGTGGGACGTACCCCGCACGATCACCAACGCCGTGATCCGGCGCGCCGGCGAGGGCGCGGATTGGTCCCAAACCGCAGCTCCCGGCCCTGGAACCTCGCGGATTGGTCCCAAACCGCAACAGCCCGGCCGGCCGCTCGTCCGTCTCCAGATCGACGACCTGGAGGTCCAGGAGACCGAGGCCCGTACCCAGGCCGCGGTGGCGCTGCTGGTCGACACCTCCTTCTCCATGGCCATGGACGGCCGCTGGGTGCCGATGAAGCGCACCGCGCTGGCGCTGCACCAGCTGATCGCGACCCGGTTCCGCGGTGACCACCTGCAGCTGATCGGCTTCGGCCGGCACGCCGCGGTCATGGACATCGAGCGGCTCACCGCCCTCGACGCGCTGTGGGACAAGGGCACCAACCTGCACCATGCCCTGCTGCTGGCGAACCGGCACTTCCGGCGACACCCCAGTGCGCAGCCGGTGCTGCTGATCGTCACCGACGGCGAGCCGACCTCTCACCTCGAGCCCGACGGCGAGGTCTTCTTCTCCTACCCGCCGCACCCGCTGACCGTGGCCCACTCGGTCCGCGAGCTCGACAACTCCGGACGGCTGGGCGCCCAGGTGACCTTCTTCCGGCTCGGCGAGGACCCCGGCCTGGCCCGGTTCGTCGACCAGATGGCCCGCCGGGTCGACGGGCGGGTGGTCGCCCCCGAGCTCGACGACCTCGGCGCCGCGGTGGTGGGCAGCTACCTCGGCGACCGCGCAGCGTCGCCGTACGGCGACCCAGGCGGCCCCGGTGGGCACATGGGTGACTGGTACGGCGGCCGCGGCTTCTGGGTCGGCTGACCTCGACGCCTGCTCAGCTGGTGACGTCCTTGGTGCTGAAGCGGGCCCAGGCGGCCAGCAGGAACACCACGACGTACGCCGCCGCCGAGTACAGGCCGTGCTCGATGCCGGTCCACGGGACGGGGGAGCGGAGCAGGTCGCCGAACGCCGCCCAGTGCTGCGTGATCAGGTAGGGGTGCAGGAACCCGACCTGCGGGATGCTGGCCAGGATGAAGCTGGCGGTGCTGAACACCACCGTGGCCAGCGCCGCCGCGATCGGCTGCTCGGTCAGCGTGGAGAAGAACAGCCCGACGGCGGCCAGGGCGGCCAGTGCGGTGCCGAGGTAGAGCGCCGCGCCGAGCACCCGGCCGAAGCCGGCCCAGCCGCCGATCTGGGTGCCCGACAGCAGCGTCATGTCGCCGCCGCCGAAGAGCAGTAGGCCCATCACGACTCCGACGATCGTCACCAGGAAGGTGGCGGCGTAGATGAAGATCACGATGCCGGCGTACTTCACCGCGAGCAGGCGCACCCGGCCCGCCGGGACGGTGAGCAGGTAGCGCAGCGTGCCGGTGTTGGCCTCGCCGGCGACCGCGTCGCCAGCGACGACGGAGACCGCCAGCGGCAGCAGCAGGGCCATCTCGATCGTCAACGACGCCAGGGCGACGAACAGGCCGTTTTCGGTGATGGAGCTGAAGAACGTGGGCGCATCGCGGCCCGGCTGGGAGAGCGCGGTGCGGACCGCGACCGCGACCAGCACCGGTGGCGCGGCCAGCACCAGCAGGCCGATCAGGTTGCGCCGCCGGCGGAAGGCCAGCCGCAGCTCGGAGCGCAGGAAACGGGTCGAGAAGCCCCGCACCGGGGGTACGGCGTCCGCCGCCGGCCCGGCCGCTGTCGGACTCGCCGATGGCTGCGGTGCCCGGCCCGGGCGGGACTGGCTCCTCACCCCACCTGCGCCGAGCCTCTCATCCTCAGCCGCTGACATCGAAACCCTCCCCGGTCAGTGCCACGAACGTGTCCTCCAGCGATGGCCTCTCGACCTCGAACCCGGTCACCGCCAGTCCCTGGTGGACGCACGCGGCAACCACCCTCTCGGGCGCGACCCCGGCCAGGTCGCCGCTGGTCGACCCGGTGGCCACCCGGATGTTCTCGAGACCGAGCTCGGCGAGGATCCCCGCCGCGGTCCGCGGCTGGTCCGTCTCGATCCTGGCTCGTTCCCGGGTGCCCGAGGCGATCGAGTCGACCGGCCCCTGGGCGACCATTCGGCCGACGTGCATCACGCCGACATGGCTGCAGACCTGCTCGATCTCGGAGAGCAGGTGGCTGGAGACCAGCACCGTGGCGCCGTCGCCGGCCAGCGAGGAGACCAGGTGGCGCACCTCGCGGGTGCCCTGCGGGTCGAGGCCGTTGGTCGGCTCGTCGAGCACCAGCAGGTCCTTCGGCGTGAGCAGCGAAGCGGCGATCGCCAGCCGCTGGCGCATGCCCAGCGAGTAGGCGCGGTAGCGCTTCGAGGCGGCCGCCAGCAGGCCGACCCGCTCGAGCGCGGCGTCCACGCGTGCGGCCGAGGTGCGCGGATCCGCCGTACGGTCGCAGGCATCGAGGCGGCGCAGGTTGTCGCGCCCGGACAGGTACAGGTGGAACGCCGGGCCCTCCACCAGCGAGCCGACCCGGGGGAGGGCCTCGTCGATCCGGGCGACCGGGTGCCCGAGCAGCTGCACCTCGCCTGCGGTCGGTGCGATCAGGCCGAGCAGCATCCGGATCGTGGTGGTCTTGCCCGACCCGTTCGGTCCGAGGAAGCCGTACACCGACCCGACCGGCACCTCGAGGTCGAGGTCGGTGACCGCGAACTGGTGGCCGAACCGCTTGGTCAGCCCGGCGGTGGCGACCGCGGCGCCGGAGGCGCCGGTCACCGGGCACCCAGCGCGGCGTAGAGCGTCTTCGGGGGCACGGCGCCCACCACGAGGGTGCCGTTGTCGGTCAGCAGCGCGGAGAACACCGTGCCGCGCAGCAGCCGGCCCGAGCCCCAGCTGCCGGAGACCTTCGGCAGCTTGCTCACCATGGCGGCCAGGCCCTTTCCGGAGGAGGTCAGCGCCTTCGCCTGCTTCGGGGCCGGCACCACCAGGACCGACGACCAGCCGGAGCCGACCACGTGCGGGGCGGACCCGGGCACCGCAGCCTGGACGGCACGGCGGCCGGACCGGTCCGGAGCCAGCGAGTCGAGCGACTTCCGGGTCACCTTGGTGCCCGGGGGCGGGTTGAACCCGAACACCGACGACGAGGGCGAGTGCGGGTCGAAGCTGGTGAAGCCGACCTCGAACACCGGCGCGGTGTGGCCCTTGGCGAAGACCTGCACCCGGGTGGGCACATGCGTCTTGCCGTCGATCGCGACCTGCACCGACTCGACCAGCGTGTTCGCGGACCGGGGCGCCAGCGCGAGCAGGTACGCCGAGCGGCCGGCCACCTCGGCCGTGCCGTTCGTGGTCACCTTCGTCGACGGTGAGATCGCCTTGAGTGCGGCGTCCGCGGCCCGCTGCGGGGTCATCCGGTTCATCGGCAGCTGGGTGGACGGCTCGTGCCGGGTGCCTGCGGGGAGCACCCAGTGGGTGGCGGTCTTGTCCGCGCTCGACCACAGCCACACCGACCGGCCGTTCTTGACCAGGTCGGACTCGCCGTAGTCGCCGAGCAGCGAGATCCGGGAGCGCTCGGGTCCGGCGTACCAGACGCGCAGCGTGTGTGAGCCGGACACCAACGAGGCCGGGCTGGTGCTGCTGCCGGTGCCCCCCGACGTCGGCAGCGCGGGGATGCCGAGGTCGGCGTGCTGCACGATCGTGCCGGACAGGCCGGTGAGCCTGGCCTTCTGGATGTCGACGAGCAGCGTCGACGCCGACCGGGGCGGGAGGTCGGCCCGGGCGGCATTGGTGAGCGCGGAGACGGCGCCGCCGGCGCCGATGAGCACCACGGCCGCGAGCACGGGTGCGAGCCACCGAAGGGCGGTACGTCGGGTTCTTGTCATGCCAGTCATACTGCCTCGCGGTCGCTGTGGACTTGCTGAGAATCTGTGCGACCGCTCAGCACGGACGTGTCAGGGTGTCCCCATGCGGCTGCTGGTCGTCGAGGACGAGGCGAGGCTGGCCCACGCCCTGCGTCGTGGTCTCGGTGCCGACGGCTTCAACGTCGACGTCGCTGCCGACGGCGCCGCCGGGCTCGAGGCGGCCCGTCACGGTGACTACGACGCCGTACTGCTCGACGTGATGCTGCCCCGGATCTCGGGCTACGACCTGGTCCGCCGGCTGCGCGCCGAGGAGAACTGGGTGCCGGTGATGATGCTGTCCGCGAAGGACGGTCCGCACGACCAGGCCGACGGGCTCGACTACGGCGCGGACGACTACCTGACCAAGCCGTTCTCCTACGTCGTGCTGCTGGCGCGGCTGCGTGCGCTGCTGCGCCGCGGGCGACGGCCGCGACCGGTGGCGCTCGAGGCCGGAGCGGTCACGCTCGACCCGGCGGCTCGCGAGGTCACCGTGGCCGGCGAACCGGTGTCGCTGACGCCACGGGAGTACGCCGTACTCGAGCACCTGCTGCGCCATGCCGACCGTGTGGTCACCAAGCTCGAGCTGCTCGACCAGGTGTGGGACGTCAACGCCGACGTGGACCCCAATGCGGTCGAGGTCTATGTCGGGTACCTGCGTCGCAAGCTTGGGCGCGACGTGATCAGGACCGTGCGCGGAGTCGGTTACCGGATCGCCGAATGACCGCGAGGACCCGACGCCTCACCCTGCGTACCCGGCTGCTGCTGGTCGGGCTGGCAGGCGTGGCGGTCGCCACCGCGGTCGGCGGCGCCGCGCTGTACGCCGTGCTCTGGTACACCGGTCTGCACGGGCTGGACCGCGACGCGACCGCCACGGCCGACCAGGTCTCCGCGCTGGTGCGCAGCCACCGGCTTCCCGACCCGATCCCGGTGACCGGCGACCAGGTGGTGCAGGTGCTCGACCACCGGCTGCGCGTGGTCAGCGCATCGGTCAACGGCGACCGGCTCACCGCGCTGCTGCGCCGGGGCGAGCTGCGCGACGCCGAGCGGTCGCCGGTCGAGGTGCCCGGCTCCCGGATCGGCCTGGTGGGTGGGCTGCGGGTCGTCGTGCACCGGGTGCCCGGCACCACCGACGCGGTGCTCGTGGCGCAACAGACCGACGAGCTGCATCGCAGTGCCCGGGTGCTCCGCAACGCGCTGCTGATCAGCTTCCCGGTCCTGCTCGTCGTGCTCGGCCTGATCGCCTGGCGGATGATCGGCGCGACCCTGCAGCCGGTCGAGCGGCTGCGCGCGGGCGCCGAGCGGATCTCCGGGTCCGGTCACGACGAGAGGCTGCCCGTGACGTCGTCGTCGGACGAGGTGCACGACCTGGCGATCACCCTGAACTCCATGCTCGACCGGCTCGCGGACTCCCGCGAGCGCCAGCGGGTGTTCGTCGGCGACGTCGCCCACGAGCTGCGCAGCCCGCTGACCTCGATCCGCACCCAGCTCGAGATCTCCCAGCGGCTGGGCGAGGGCGGTGCCCTGGTGGACGACCTGCACGCAGACGTCCTCCGGATGAGTGCGCTGGTCGAGGACCTGCTGACGCTGGCGCGTCTCGACGCCGACTCCGCGCCGCTGTCGCCGGCCGCTCCGGTGCCGGTCGGCGATGCCCTCGCCCGAGTCGGGTGCCGGTATCGGAACGCCAGGGTGGCGGTCGGGGTGCGGCCCTGCCCGTCCGGGCTCGAGGTGGCGACCGATCCCGACGAGCTGGACCGGGTGATGGGCAACCTGGTGGACAACGCGGTGCGGCACGCAGCCGATCGGGTGGACCTGTCCGCCCTGCCTGCCGGCCCGAGGGTCGTCCTCCGGGTCGAGGACGACGGGCCGGGGATCGCCGAGCCGGACCGCGGCCGTGTGATGCAGCGGTTCACCCGGCTCGACGAGGCCCGGGACCGTGACGCCGGCGGCAGCGGCCTCGGGCTGGCGATCGTGCACGAGCTCGTCGGCCGGCGCGGCGGCGAGGTCAGGCTGGGAGCCAGCCCCTCGGGGGGCCTGCGGGTCGACGTCGAGCTTCCCCGCACCTAGGCCCGGTCAGACACCTCGCCTCGCGTCCCTCCGCGTGGGTCCGCCGTGACGACAGTGGTCACTGTTGTCGAACGGGCGTACTGTGACAACAGGCAATTCACAACTGAGCAGGGCCGACGGTCGCGGACCCTGGGGGCGGGGGACGACCGGTGACCCACGGGTCGCAAGGAGGTCTCCATGACCGAAGAAGCAGTGCAAGCCCCGTCGACACCGTCGAGGATCTCGCTGATCGGGCTTCCGGTCCCGGTCGGGGTCGCCGGGTTCGCGCTGACCACCTTCACGCTGGGCATGTACACCAGCGGGTGGTTCAACACCGCCGGTGAGCCGATCGTTTTCGTGTTCGCGCTGTTCTACGGCGGGCTCGTGCAGGTGATCGCCGGGTTCTTCGCGCTCGCGAAGGGCGAGACGTTCCCCGGGACGTTCATGACCACCTACGGAGCGTTCTGGTTCAGCTTCGTGGGGCTGAACCTGTACGTGCTGCCGAAGGCCGGGGCCGCAGAGAGCCAGGTGCTGACCATCTTCCTGGTGATGTGGTCGGTCATCACGCTGATCTTCACCGTGGCGACGCTGGGCACCAACAAGTTCGTGTTCGCCACGTTCGTGGTCTTCGACATCGCGATCATCCTGGCCGACATCGGCGCGGCGGGGAGCTTGTCCGGGGTCACCAAGGCCTCGGGGTACGGCGAGATGGTGCTGGCGGCGATGGCGTGGTACATCGTCATGGCCGAGATGGTCAACGCCACGGTCGGGCACGACTTCTTCCCGATGTTCCCGTTCAAGAAGCCGATGCTGCAGGGTCACGGCGCGCACAGCTGACGTCGGCTCAGCTGAGTGGGTCGAGCACTCCGTGGTCGGTGAGGCTGCCGGCGAGCCGGTGCACCTCGTCGGCAGCGTCGCCGAGCCAGTGGTCCAGCGCGGTCAGCCGCGCGGTGTGGTGGCCGACCGCGAACTCCGCGGTCATGCCGATGCCACCGTGCAGCTGGACGGCCTCCTGGCCGATGTGACGGCCGCCCCGGGAGACCTGCAGCCGGGCCCGGGCCGCGGCCTCGACGACCTCCTCGAGGGTGCCTTCGCCGGCCACCATGGTGGCCCAGGCGACCATGCTGCGGGTCAGCTCGAGCGAGGTGTAGCAGTCGGCCGCGCGGAAGGTCAGTGCCTGGAACTTGTTGAGCGTGACCCCGAACTGCTGCCGCTGGGTGAGGTACGACGTGGTCAGCGCCAGCGCGGTGTCCATCGCCCCGAGCGCCTCGCTGCAGGTCGCGACCCGGGCCCGCGCCCGCGCCAGCGCGATCGCCGCTGAGGCATCGCCACCCTCCCCGAGGGGCTCGACCGCGGAGCGGTCGAACTCCAGCCGGGCGGCGCGGCCGCCGTCGAAGGTCCGATAGCCCTGCACGCCGTCGGGGCGGTCGCCCACGAAGAGCTCCTCGCCCACCTGCCACACGATCGTGTCCGCCCGGGCGCCCTGCACCACCGGCTCGGCGACCCCGTCGTCGCCCACCTCGGCGTAGGCGAGCAGGCGGTCGCCGGAGGCCAGCCCGCCCAGCAGCGCGGCCCGCTGCTCGTCCGACCCGGCCTCGGCGACGAGCCCGCCCGCGAGCACCACCGAGGCGACGTACGGCTCGGGTGCCACCACCCGGCCGATCTCCTCGGCGACCTTGCCGACCTCCAAGGGGCCGGCACCCATGCCGCCGTCCTGCTCGGCGAAGGGCAGCCCGAGCAAGCCCATCTCCGCGAACCGCTGCCACAGCTGCTCGTCGAAGCCCGGGTCTTCCGCGGTGACCCGGCGGCGGTGCTCGGCGTCATAGCCCTTGAGCAGGCCACGCACCGCGTCGCGCAGGGCGGTCTGTTCCGGGTCGAGGGTGAAGTCCATGGGTCCCTGCCTAGAGTCCGAGAATGTTGCCGGCGATGATCTGGCGCTGCACCTCGTTGGAGCCGCCGTAGATCGACGCCTTGCGGAGGTTGAGGTAGCGCGGGGCCGTGCTGGCCGTCCACGGGTCGACGTCGGACGAGCCCGAGGCCAGGCCCAGCGGACCGGCCACGTCGAGTGCGAGCTCGGAGACCGCCTGCTGCAGCTCGGTGCCGGACAGCTTGAGCACCGAGGACGCCGGGTCCGGCCTGCCGTCGGCGGAGTTGGCGACCACGCGCAGGGCGGTCAGGTCCAGGGCCAGCAGCTGGTTCTCCAGCTCGACGAACCGGGCCGCGACCAGCGGGTCGTCCAGCGCCCCGGTCCGCTCCGCGTGCCGCTTGGTCTCCGCGAGCGCACGCTTGGTCAGCGCCACCGGCGCAACCCCGACCCGCTCGTTGCCGAGCAGGAACTTCGCATAGCTCCAGCCGGCGTTCTCCTCGCCGACGAGCAGGTCGCCCGGCACGCGAACGTCCTCGAAGAACACCTCGTTGACCTCGAAGCTGCCGTCGATCAGCTCGATCGGCCGCAGCGTCACCCCCGGCGAGTCCATCGGGAGGAGCAGCATCGAGATGCCCTTCTGCCTCCGGTCGGCCTGGGGGTCGGTGCGGACCAGGCAGAAGATCCAGTCCGCGTGCTGGCCCAGCGTGGTCCAGGCCTTCTGGCCGTTGACCACCCAGTCGCCCCCTGAGTCGGACGCAGTGTCGCGCACCGCCCGGGTGGTCAGCGAGGCCAGGTCGGAGCCGGCGTTGGGCTCGGAGAATCCCTGGCACCACCAGATGTCGAGGTTCGCGGTGCCGGGCAGGAAGCGCTGCTTCATCTCCTCGCCGCCGAAGTTCGCGATCACCGGACCGATCATGTTGGCGTTGAACGCCAGCGGTGGCGGCACGCACGCCAGCTGCATCTCCTCACGCCACAGGTGGTGCTGCAGCGGGGTCCAGTCGCGGCCGCCCCACTTCACCGGCCAGTTGGGCACGGCGAGCCCGGCCTCGTTGAGGATCCGCTGGGCGGTGACCTGGCCGTCGCGGCCGACGGGACGACCGGCGGCCACGGTCTCCCGGATCTCCTCGGGAACCTCGGTGGTGAAGAAGGTCCGCATCTGCTTGCGGAAGGCCTGCTCTTCCTCGGACAGCTTCAGCCTCATGCCCCGACGCTAACCCACGGCGGTTCCGGGCCGCCCGGTCAGGTGAGGTTCGCCCGCACCCGGTAGGTGTCCCCGTCGTAGGTCCCGTGGCCGCCGCACGTGTAGGGGTCGGGGTTGTCCGGGCAGGCCCGCATCCGGGTGCTGCCGTTGGTGAGCACCACGACCACCGAGCTGATGCGGCGCGGGGCGAACGCCACGACACGGTGGCCGTTTCCGTAGCGGTCCAGCGGGACCATCATCAGCGACAGGCTGCCGTGACGGCCGCGCACCTGCACGGTGGCGACGGCGCCACGTGAGGCAGCGGGCAGGTTCACCGTGACGCGCAGCCGCTGGTGCCGCGACAGGCCGCGGGCCGGCAGCAGCCGCAACGGCGCGTTCGCCAGGTGCCGCAGGCCGGTCGTCAGCGTGCCGGTGGAGCGGTGGCTGCGGCTGAGCCGCTGGCTCTTCCAGTAGCCCGCCGCGCCGTACCCGGCCCGCTCGCCGGGGTAGGACCCGGGCGGCAGCGTGTTCCAGACGCCGAAGTGCGCGTACGCCGCCCGCAGGCTGTGGTGGTGCCTGAGGATCACGTCGTCCACCGCCTGCAGGGAGTACACGTCGGGTGCGGCGGTCCGCTCCCAGACCTGCCGCACCGCAGCAGGGTCGTGCATCCACCCGGTGAGGAACTTGAACACCGTGAACGCGCCGTAGACGTCGGTGAACCCGTCGTGGTCCACCGGGGTGCGCGGGTACCGGATCGGGCTGTCGGCGACGTACTGCCGGTAGTCGTTGATGCCGTCGTAGACCCGGTCCTCCATCCAGACCGCCGAGCCCTCCATCAGCCAGGTGTCCTCGAAGACGTCGTAGGCGAACTGGATCGCGTGGAAGAACTCGTGGGCCACGGTGACCCGCATCGAGTCCAGCGGCGGGGTGCAGGGCCGGCTGAAGCAGAACTTGCTCGTGGAGAAGTTGTTGTCCAGCACGAGGTACGCCGGCTGCTGGGGTGCGGTGGACGTGGTGGCGTCGATATTGGTGTAGCCGTAGACGCCGTACCGACCGGTGTCGGCGAGGAACACGTCGAACTTTCCGTTGGGGTTGCCGATGTCACCGGGATGGGCAGTGGCGCCGTCGCTGACCGGCGTGCGGAAGCCCATGCCGGTCTCGGTGGCGTAGACGTGCTCGAGGGTGTGCGCGACCGCGTCCACGAAGGTCCGGGTGGCCCGGTTCCTCCCCGTTGCGGTGGTGTAGTGGATCACGAAGTGGGTGGTGATCCGGTCCGCGGTCTGGGTGAGCCGGACCGGGCACGGGTCGTCGACGTAGCAAAGGTTGTCGCCGCCGGTGTCGGTCGGCCGGGCGAGCAGCCCGCTGGCCGCACGCCGGTCGGCGCCGGTGAGCGACGTACGAGCCAGCCACACCCGACGAAGGGCCAAAGTCAGGTCCCCGGGCCCTTGCGAGCGCCGGGCGTGGGCCTTGCCCGACGTGGACAGCAGGTCGCGGGCGTGCTGCAATGCCTGCTCCGCGGCCCGGTGGGAGACGTGGTGGGTGGTGTGGCCGTGGCCCGGCGTCGCGACGGCGCCGGACGGCATGACGGCGACCGCGACGGCCAGCGCGGTCACGGCCGCGGCGAGGAGCCACGGCACCCCCGGACGGTTGGGCACAGCGGCATCGTAGAGCGCCGCGCCGTGCGGCGGGCAGGAACTCTCGGATAGGTTCGCAGGCGCCATGAGCACCGTGTCACCGCCGCCGAGCCCGCCCTCGTCGCTGCCGCCGCTGGACCCCGCCCTCGTCGGGGACGCGGCCGCCGACGCCGTACGCCGCGCTCGCCTGCGACGCATGCGCACCGTGGCCGTCTCGCTGCTCGTCCTCGCTGCCGTGGTCTACGTGCTGACCCTGGACCGCGGGGGTTTCCTCGGCTACGTCAACGCCGGTGCCGAGGCCAGCATGGTCGGCGCGGTCGCGGACTGGTTCGCGGTCACCGCGTTGTTCCGCCGCCCGCTGGGCCTGCCGATCCCGCACACGGCGCTGGTGCCCCGCCGCAAGGACGAGCTCGGCCGCAGCCTGCAGGACTTCTTCACCGAGAACTTCCTGACCGAGCAGGTGGTCCGCGACCGGCTCGCGGCGGCCGACGTGGTCGGCCGGATGGCGGCTTGGGTGCGCCGGCCCGAGGCGGCACGGCGGGTGGTGGCCGAGGCGTCCACGGTGGTCGCGATCGGGCTGCGCCGGCTGCGGGACGAGGACGTGGCGGCGCTGGTGGAGGAGGTGCTGCTGCCGCGGCTGCGGGAGGAGCCGGTCGCCCCCGTCGCCGGGCGGTTGCTCGCCGAGGTGGTCGCCGACGACGCCCACCACGGCCTGGTCGACCTCGCCCTGGAGGAGCTGTACCGCTGGCTGGTGCACAACCAGGACATGTTCACCGACGTGCTGGCCGAGCGGGCGCCCTGGTGGGCCCCGGAGCGGCTCAACGAGACCGTCACGGCGCGGCTGCACCTCGAGGCGGTCCGCTGGGTCGCCGACATCCGGGCCGACCCTCGCCATCACGCCCGGCAGGCACTGGACAGCATCCTCGCCCAGCTCGCCGAGGACCTGCTGCACGACCCGGCCACCCAGGAGCGGGCGGAGGCGTTCAAGGAGCGGGTGCTCGCCCACCCCCAGGTGGTGGGCACCGGCCTGTCGCTGTGGAGCGCGTTCCGGCGGGCGCTGCTCGAGGCGCTGGACGACCCGACCGGGCCGCTGCGCGCCCGCGGCGAGCAGGAGCTGGCCTCCTTCGCCGAGCAGGTGAGGACCGACAGCCGCCTGCGCCGACGGCTGGAGGGGTGGAGCAGCGACTTCACGGTCTGGGTCGTCGACAGGTACGGCGACGAGCTGTCGGCGATCATCAGCCACACCATCGAGCGGTGGGACGGCCGGGCAGCGGCCCGGAAGATCGAGCTGCACGTCGGCCCGGACCTGCAGTTCATCCGGATCAACGGCACCGTGGTCGGCGGCCTGGTCGGCGTGGTGATCCACGCGGTGACGGTGCTGGCCCGGTGATGCGCTGCGCCCGGGAAACTGTGCGGTTTGGTCCCAAACCGCACGAATCCGGCCGCTGGGACTGCGGTTTGGGACCAAACCGCGACGATCGGGGAGCAGGCTGAATGGACGAGGTACCGATCCGGGACGAGTCGATCCGGCTCGGCCAGTTCCTGAAGCTGGCGAACCTGGTCGAGTCCGGGTCCGAGGTGCGTCCCCTGCTCGCCGAGGGGCTGGTCACCGTCAACGGCGAGGTCGAGACCCGCCGTGGCCGGCAGCTGGGAGTGGGCGACGTCGTGGCACTCGGGGAACGCGAGGCGCGGGTCGTCGACGCCGCGTCGTACGACGACGGCCTGCCCTGGTGAGCTGGGGCCCGCGGGGTGTCGGGCCCACTCGCTCCGCCCGGGGCGCCGCCACCACCGCGGCTCAGGTCTGGTGCACGTAGGAGTCCAGCTGGTCGCGCTCGAACTCGACCTCGGCGATGTGGGTCTTGACCACGTCGCCGATGCTGACGATCCCGACGAGGTCGCCGTCGTCGACCACGGGGAGGTGGCGGAACCGGCGCTCGGTCATCATCCGGCGGATGCCCTCCAGGCTGTCGGAGGGCGTGACGCTGACGACGTCGGTGGTCATGATCTGCGAGACCGGCGCGTCGAGTACGCCGTCGTTGCCGTTGAGCTTGCGGACCACGTCGCGCTCACTGACGATCCCGGCGATCTTGCGGCCGTCGTTCGAGACCACGACAGCGCCGACGTTGTTGTCGGCGAGGACTGCGAGCAGGTCACGGACCGTGGTGTCCGGGGGAACCGTGACCACGTCATGGCGGGGCTTGGCGGCAATCACGTCGTTGATCTTCACGGCGGCCTCCTGGATCGGGGGGAACTCCAAGGTAGCCGCGTCAGCAGGCTGCGACCAGTGCCGCGCTCACTCGTCGGGATCGTCCTGGTCGTCGTCCGGCTGCGGCTGGGCGGCGCGACGGTGGGCGGTCAGGTCGTGCACCGAACCGACCGGCCGGTCCTGGTCGTGCTCGGTGTCGGGCAGCGACCCGAGGAAGGCCAGCGCCTGGTCGTGCAGCTTGCCGTTGGTGGCCAGCGCGTTCCCCCCGAGCGCTCCGGGCTCGCCCTCCAGGGAGGTGAACATGCCGCCCGCCTCGCGCACGACCACGTCGAGCGCGGCCATGTCGTGCAGCTGGAGCCGCGGCTCAGCAGCGATGTCGACGGCGCCCTCGGCCAGCAGCATGTAGGACCAGAAGTCACCGTACGCACGGGTGCGCCAGCAGCGCCGCGACAGTGCCAGGAAGTCGTCGAGCCGGTCGCGTGCCTCCCAGCCTCCGAGCGAGGAGTACGACAGCGAGGCGTCCTCGATGCGGGAGACGTCGGAGACCTGGCAGGCGGCGGCCCGCAGCAGCGACTTCCCGGTCCACGCGCCGCCGTCCTTCATCGCCCACCAGCGCCGGTTGAGCAGGGGGGCGGAGACCACGCCGACGACCACCTCGTCGTCGACCATGAGGCCGATCAGGGTGGCCCACACCGGTACGCCGCGCACGAAGTTCTTGGTGCCGTCGATCGGGTCCACCACCCAGCGCCGCTGGCTGTGCCCGGAGGACCCCTGCTCCTCCCCGATGACCGCGTCGCGGGACCGCACCCGGCCGAGGGTCCGCCGGATGCCGTCCTCGACCGCCTGGTCCGCATCGGTCACCGGCGTCAGGTCGGGCTTGGTCATCACGTGCAGGTCCAGCGCCCGGAACCGGGTGGTCGCGACGGAGTCGGCGTCGTCCGCGAGCACGTGGGCGAGCCGGAGGTCATCGGTGTGGTCCGTCGGCATGGGGTCAGGGTATGCCCCGGCGGGGCTCGCCCGGCGGACCCGGAGTCGGCAGTGCGGGTCGTCGCGCGGGCGCCGCGCGGCGCGACGTCAGGGCGCCCGGCCCTCCCTGCTGGCCAGCAGCCGCCGGAACGACTCGACCCGGTCGGCGAGCTCGGGGGGCGCGTCGTCGAGGCCGCACTCGGGCTCTCCGGCGGCATGGCTGCACCCCCGCGGGCAGGCGGAGGTGAGCCCGTCGAGATCGGGGAAGGCGCCGATCAGCCGGCCCGGCTCGACGTGCGCCAGCCCGAACGAGCGGATCCCGGGGGTGTCCACGATCCAGCCGCTGCCGGGCAGCGCCAGCATCACCGCGCTCGTCGAGGTGTGCCGGCCCCGGCCGGTCACCGCGTTCACACCACCGGTCGCACGCTCGGCATCGGGCACCAGGGCGTTGACCAGCGTGGACTTGCCCACCCCGCTGTGCCCGAGCAGCACGCTGGTCCGGTCCGCCAGCCGCTCGCGGAGCGGGTCCAGGTCGGCGCCCCGTTGTGTCACGACGTGCGGGACCCCCAGCGGCCGGTAGGCGGCCAGCAGGTCCTCGGGTGCCGCCAGGTCGGCCTTGGTCAGGCACAGCAGCGGCTCCATGCCCGCGTCGTACGCCGCGACCAGGGCGCGGTCGATCAACCGGGGCCGGGGCTCCGGGTCGGCCAGGGCGACCACGGCGACGAGCTGGTCGGCGTTGGCGACCACGACGCGCTCGACCGGGTCGTCGTCGTCCGCGGTCCGGCGCAGCACGGTCTCGCGCTTCGTCACGGTCACGATCCGGGCGAGGCTGCCCTCGGCGCCGGAGGTGTCGCCGACCAGGCTGACCCGGTCGCCGACGACCACGCCCTGCCGGCCCAGCGCACGGGCCTTCATCGCGGTGACCACGGGGCCGTCCCCGGTCAGGCAGGTGTACCGCCCGCGGTCGACCGCGACCACCGTGGCCGGCAGCGCGTCGTCGTACGCCGGCCGCTCCTTGGTGCGTGGACGGCTGCCCCGGCCCGGGCGCTCGTAGCTCTCCGGGTCGTGCTCGTCGTACCGGGGACTCACGAGGCGAACAGCCTCGCCCAGCGCTCCGCAAAGCCCGGAAAGGTCTTCGCGGTGGTGCCGACGTCCTCGACCCGGACCCCGGGAACCCGGGAGCCGACCACCACGCCGGCATGGGCCATCCGGTGGTCGGCGTAGGTGTGCCAGACCCCGCCGTGGAGCCGTGCGGGGCGCAGGGAGAGGCCGTCGGCCCGTTCGGTGAGGTCCGCGCCCAGTGCCGTCAGCTCGGCGGCCAGCGCTGCCAGCCGATCGGTCTCGTGGCCGCGGATGTGGGCGATGCCGCGCAGGTGCGACGGGCCGTCCGCGAGCGCGCACAGGGCGGCGACGGCGGGGGTGAGCTCGCCGAGGTCGTGCAGGTCGAGGTCGATCCCCTCGATCCCGCGGCCCCCGGTCACGCTCAGCCCGCGCTCGTCCAGCGCGACCGAGCCGCCCATCGCGGTCAGGATCTCGCGCAGCGCGTCGCCGGCCTGGTGGGTCTCGGTCGGCCATCCCGGCACCGTGACCGAGCCGCCGGTGGTCAGGGCCAGCATCAGGAAGGGAGCGGCGCTGGACAGGTCGGGCTCCACGTCCACGTCCACCGCCCGGACCGGCCCCGGGGCCACCCGCCAGCGGTCAGGTTCGGTGTCGTCGACGTCGACCCCGTGAGCACGCAGGCAGGCGACGGTCATGTCGATGTGCGGCAGCGAGGGGACCGGCTTCCCGTCGTGGCGGACGGCGACGCCCTCGTCGTAGCAGGCGCCCGCGAGCAGCAGGGCGGAGACGAACTGGCTGGAGGCCGATGCGTCGATGGTCACGGTGCCGCCGGGCACGGAGCCGTGGCCGCGGACGGTGAACGGCAGTGTGCCCCGGCCCTCGTCGTCGACGGTGACACCGAGGTCGCGCAGCCCGCCGAGTACGGCGTCCATCGGGCGGCCGCGGGCGTGCGGGTCGCCGTCGAAGCCGACGTCCCCGGTCGCCAACGCGGCCACCGGCGGCACGAACCGCATCACCGTGCCCGCCAGGCCGCAGTCCACGTCGACCCCGCCGTGCAGCGGCACGGGGGTCACCGCCCAGTCGGCCGAATGGGTGTCCACCGCTGCGCCCAGCCGGGACAGCGCGGCGGCCATCAGCCCGGTGTCCCGGGAGCGCAGCGCGCGCCGTACCACGGACGGGCCGTCGGCCAGGCTCGCGAGCACCAGGGCACGGTTGGTCAGCGACTTCGACCCGGGCAGCTCGACCGTGGCGGTCACCGGGCCCCGGGCGTGGGGCGCCGGCCACGGGTCGGCCAGGCGCTCGGTGCTCACCGGGGAAGGTTACCGACCGGCCGCGAGGCACCTCAGCCCACGGACTTCGCGGTCAGCCGGCCCTGCAGGGCGGCCTCGCGCTTGAGGTGGCGGGCCTCGCGACGGGCGTCGCCGGCCGCACGCCGGGCGCGCCAGGCCACGCCGGGCTTCCCCTCGGTGTCGACGCTGGCGAGCAGCAGCCCGCCGAGCATCGAGAGGTTCTTGAAGAAGTGGACCTTCTGGTTGGCCTTCATGGCGGGGTCGCTCTCCTCCCAGAACGGGTGGCCGGCCGTGGTGGTCGGGACGAGCGTGGCTGCGAGGAGGGCGCTGCACAGGCGGGGGGCCTTGCCGGCGGCCAGGCCGATTCCTGCGGCGACCTGCACCACGCCGTTGATCCGCACCAGCGTGGCCGTTTCGCTCGGGATCGGCGCCTGGGGGACCGCCCGCTGGGCGAGCTGGCTGGCCTTGTCGGTGACCTTGCGGGCCTTCTCGACCTTGGTGTCGGGGTGCAGGGCCGCGTCGATGCCCCCGACGACGAACATCGAGGAGAGCAGGGGACGGGCGAGGATGCGCGTGATCGTCATGCCTCGTTCATACCCGATCCGGCGAGAACATGTAATCCCGCCCCCAGTGGGGCCCGGGGTCAGTGCAGGCTCACCGTGGCCGTGTTGTTGCCGGGTGCGGTGTCGACGTACCCCGCCGGCGCGGTGACGTGGACCTGGAGGACGGGCCCGTGCAGCGGCGGGCCGAACAGCTGTGTGCCGGATCCGACCACCTCCGAGGCCACGTGCTTGAGGTTCTTCAGCGGGGTCACGGTCAGCTGCGCGTGCTGTCCCGCCGGGACGCCGGTCACCGCGACGTGCAGCGTCGGGGGAGAGGGCGAGATGGTGACGGTCACCGCGACGTCGACGGGAGTGGGACCGGTGGGCGTCGGGGGTGGTGCCGGTGCCTGGTGGTGTGTCCGGTGGCGGGTCCGGTGGCGGTACGCGTGGTGCGGCGTGCTGTGGTGGGGTGCGGCCGGGGGGCCGGCTGCCGGCGCACGCGCGGGAGGGGTGGCCCTCGGCGGGGTCTTCGGCGAGACCGGTGCCGGGCTCGCCGGCGGTGTTGTCGCGGGCGCGGCTGCACGGACGGGGGTGCTCGCTGGTGCCGGTCGGCTCCGGTTCGCCGGATGTGTCTGGTGTGCCCGGTGTCGCGCGGTGCGGTGCGGAGCGGGGGTGGTGTGCTGGGGGGCCGGTGCGGGCGTGGCATGGTGCGCGGTCCCTGGATCGGCCACGGGCTGCTCCGGCCCGGTGCGCGAGACCAGGAAGCCCACCGTCGCCGCGGCCGCGACACCGGCCACGCCGGCGGTGATGAGTGCGGCCTGCGCGTTGCTGGTGACGCCGTCGCGCACGCGGCCGAGGAACACCCCGAGCCCGGCCACCCAGGAGGTGCCGCCGCCGGCGAGGTACGCCGCAGCGGCGCCGCCGAGGACCAGCGGCCCGACCACCCCGGCCAGCGAGGAGTTCACCTCGGTGAGCTCGAGGTACAGGGCGGTGCAGCGGCGGCACCGGTCAAGGTGCTGCTCCACCTTGTCGGTGTCGCGTCGGGACAGGCCCTGCCGGACGTAGGCACCCAGCATGTCGTGGGTGCGGGCGCAGCCATCGTCGACGATGTCGGCGGCGTGCATCTGGAGGAACGCCTGGCGCAGGCCCTCGCGGGCCCGGTATGCCAGCGCCGAGACCGAGTTCGCGCTCATGCCCAGCATCGGTGCGATCTCGCCGGGCTTCTGTCCCTCGACCTCCAGGTGCCACAGCACCATCTGCCACCGCTCCGGAAGGCTCGCGAAGGCCCGTGCCGCGGCCCCGCCCTCGAAGCCCTCGACGACCGTGTCGTGGAACGGTACGCCGTCGTCGAGCCCGGCCACGTCATCGGTCGGGACCGCCCGCTGCTGGCCGCGGATCCGGTCGATGTGCACCCGGCGTACGGCGGTGAGCAGGTAGGCCCGGAAGGCGACGTCGGGGCCACCGCCTCCGCGCAGCACGTTGAGCACCTTCGTGAACGCCTCGGAGACCAGGTCGTCGGCATCGGGTCCGGGCACCAGGGAGCGCGCGAGCCGGCGGGCCGCGTCGACGTGGCGCGAGAAGAGCCGTCCGTAGGAGCCGACGTCGCCACCGCGGACGCGCGAGATCAGCTCGGCGTCGCTGAGTTCTTGGGGGGAGTGGTCGAGCAGTCCCATGCCGGGTCCCCGTTTGCGTTGACGACCGCACCAATCTATCCCGGCCCGGCCGGAGCCGACAGTCCTGTCCGATCCCGCGAGAAAGTCGGCCCGAACCGCGTCATGACCCGTCCCGCGCGCCGTTGCACGACCTGAGGACCACGCGTGGAGGACGCGGTCCCCGGATGTGCAGGAGTTGGAAGGAGCGGCTGTGGGCATCTTCACGCCACGGTCCCGTCGTACGACGGCACCAGGCTCGAGCGAGCTGAGCGAGCGGCTGCGGCGCAGCCTGCCGGCGCGCTACGAGTCCGTTGGAGAGGCCATGGCCGCAGGGGGTGACACAGAGGTCACCTGCTCGGTGGTGGGCCGCGACCTGGCCCGCGACGGTGCCGGCCTGGGAGAGGCACTGGAGGGGCTGCGGTCCACCGCCCGGCAGGTGACGGGGCGCGACCCCGACTTCCCCGGTACCTCGGCGCTGTGCACGGCCTGGGCCGAGGAGACCCTGTCCTACCTGCACCAGATCTCCTGCGAGGACCCGCTGACCGGCCTCGCCACGCTGCCGCACCTGCGTGCCCGGCTCGCCGAGGTGTACCGCGGCGCCGAGGAGGAGCAGCTCGCGGTGGCGACCGAGTACGCCCTGGTGAACCTGGACCTGCCCGGGCTCCGCCTCGTCGACGACCGCTTCGGCCGTGCCCTGGCACTGGTGCGCTTCGCCGAGACCATCCGGCTGGTCTTCCCGGGCCGCGAGACCGTCTGCCGGGTGGGCCACCAGCGACTGGTCGTGCTCGCCCGGCGCACCCCCGACCTGGGCGTACGGGTGGCGAACGTCCGGGGCCTCGTCGCCGGGGCCGGGGAGACGGCAGTCGGGGCGCGGGTGTGGATCGAGGGACTGCCGCAGACCAACGACTCCGCCGCCAGCTTGCTCGACGAGCTGGCCCGCGGCGGGTGACCGAGGACCTGGGAGGGATGCCGGACCCAGCGGGGGTGGGTCCGGCCCGCCGAAGGCTTCCCGCCCCGCGTCGCTCGGGAACGCGGGGCGGGAAGCAGGGGGCGGTGGTCCATGGCCGTGGCTACCCTGACGCCATGTGCGGTCGCTATGCCTCGAGCAGGCAGCCGGAGGACCTCGCCGAGGAGTTCGAGATCCGGCAGCCCGACCTGCCCCGGATCGAGCCCGACTACAACGTCGCTCCGACCAAGGAGGTCTACGCCGTGGTGCAGCGACCGCCTTCCGGCGAGCACGGGGAGCCCGCGGAGCGCCGGCTCCGGGTGATGGCGTGGGGCCTGGTGCCGTTCTGGGCGAAGGACCCCTCGATCGGCAACCGGATGATCAACGCCCGGGTGGAGACGGTGGCCGACAAGCCGGCGTACCGGCGCGCGTTCGAGCGGCGGCGAGCCATCCTGCCTGCCGACGGCTACTACGAGTGGTACGCCACCTCGCAGCTGACCAGCGCGGGCAAGCCGCGCAAGCAGCCGTACTTCATCCGCCCCCGGGACGGCCGCGTGCTCGCGATGGCCGGCCTCTACGAGATCTGGCGCGACCCCGCGCGCGGGGACGACGACCCAGCGCGGTTCCGCTGGACCACCACGGTGCTGACCACTCGCGCGGAGGACTCACTGGGCCGGATCCACGACCGGATGCCGCTGATGCTCCCGCCGGAGCGGTACGCCGCCTGGCTGGACCCGGCCACGAACGACCGCGACCGGCTGCTGGGGCTGCTCGAGCCGGCCGCCCCCGGACGGCTGGTGGCCTCGCCGGTGTCCACGCTGGTGTCCAACGTGCGCAACAACGGTCCGAGGCTGGTCGAACCCCTAGATGTCGAGGGAGACTGACCCGTGCCCTTCGAACGCATGGTGCCCACGCCTCGGGGTGAGGCGCGCGTGGTCGCGCGGCGGGCCAAGCGCCCGCTGGCGACGCTGGTGCTCACCCACGGGGCCGGTGGCGGCATCGACGCCCCCGACCTGCAGCGGCTGGCGGTCTCGCTGCCCACCCAGGACATCTCGGTCACCCTGGTGGAGATGCCCTGGCGGGTGCAGGGCAAGAAGATCGCGCCGGGAGCCGCGGCGATCGACGAGTGCTACCGGGCGGTGCTCGACCGGATGCGGATGCGCTCCGCGCTCGTGCTCGGCGGCCGGAGCGCTGGTGCGCGGTCGGCCGCCCGGATTGCGCGCTCGGTCGGGGCCAGCGGGCTGCTCGCGCTCTCGTTCCCGCTGCACCCACCCGGAAAGCCGGAGCGGTCCCGCGCGGAGGAGCTCAGCCACGCCCGGGTGCGCACCCTGGTGGTGCAGGGGGAGCGGGACCCGTTCGGGACGCCGGAGGAGTTCCCGGATTCCACCGCCGTGGTTGCCGTACCCGACGCCGACCACTCCCTGAAGGTGCCGCGTGTCGCGGCGCTGAGCCAGGCGGACGCGCTGGCGATGGTGCTCGAGGCCACCCTGGAATGGGTGGTGCGTGACGTGGTCGGGAATCCCATCGGGTGATCCGGTGTTGACCCGTCATGCTCGCCATGCTCGACCGGGGCCCCACGGTGCCCGCGATAGTCTGGGACCCGATGACCGATCCTGACCTCGATGAGGTCGTCGACCCGGCGACCGAGACCGAAGCCCAGCGGCACGCACGCTTCGAGCGTGACGCCCTGCCCTACATCGACCAGCTCTACTCCGCGGCGATGCGGATGACCCGCAACCCGACCGACGCCGAGGACCTCGTGCAGGAGACCTTCGCGAAGGCGTTCGCCGCGTTCCACCAGTTCAGGCCCGGCACCAACCTGAAGGCCTGGCTCTACCGCATCCTGACCAACACCTTCATCAACTCCTACCGCAAGAAGCAGCGCGAGCCGCAGCAGGCCATGACCGAGGACGTCGAGGACTGGCAGCTGCACCGCGCCGAGTCCCACAGCCCGGTCGGCCTGAAGTCGGCCGAGACCGAGGCGCTCGGGCACCTGCCCGACTCCGACGTGAAGGACGCGCTGCAGCGGCTCCCGGAGGACTTCCGGCTCGCGGTCTACCTCGCCGACGTCGAGGGCTTCCCGTACAAGGAGATCGCCGAGATCATGGGGACGCCGATCGGCACCGTGATGTCGCGGCTGCACCGCGGCCGGCGCCAGCTCCGGGAGATGCTCACCGGCTACGTCCGCGACAACGACCTCACCCCTTCGGGCAGCCAGGGGGGTGCATCGTGACCTGCGGACACGGCTCCCACCAGGCCGATGGCAGCGACTGCTCGGAGGTCTTGGACCGGGTCTTCTTCTTCCTCGACAACGAGCTCGACCGGGCCGACTGCGCGCAGATCCAGCAGCACCTCGACGAGTGTGGGCCCTGCCTGGCCAAGTACGACCTCGAGCGCACCGTCAAGACCCTGGTGGCGCGATCGTGCACCGAGATGGCGCCGGAGGGGCTGCGGCAGAAGGTGCTGATGCGCATCCAGCAGGTGCAGGTCCGCCTGGACGAGCCCTGAGCAGGCCTGCCGCACGGGTGGCCCGAGAGCCGGGCGGTTGCCATGATGGACGACAACGGACGCACACACAGGAGGACCGAGATGGCCAAGCGGACACGCAAGCGTCGGGGCCGCAAGAAGAACGCCGCGAACCACGGCAAGCGTCCCAACGCCTGACACAGAGCCGACGAGCCCCGGGATCCCGAGTACCCGGGGCTCGTCCTTCTCTGCTGGACCCATGCCGATCCCCGTCGGACTGACCGCGACCCGGACGTTCACCGTCGGCCCCGAGGACACCGCCGAGGTGGTGGGCTCGGGCAGCCTGCCAGTGCTCGCCACGCCACGGCTGCTGGCCTGGTGTGAGGCGGTGACGGTCGCCGCGGTCGCGCCCGAGCTCGCGCCGGGCACCACCAGCGTGGGCACCCGGGTCCGGATCGAGCACCTCGCGGCCTCGCCGGTGGGGGCGCAGCTCACGGTCACCGCCGAGACGGCGTACGTCGACGGCAAGCTGGTGCGCTTCACGGTCTCCGCCCGGCACGCCGACGGCACCCTGGTCGGCTCCGGGGAGATCACCCGGGTGGTGGTGGACGCAGAGCGGTTCCTGGGACGCATGTCGTAGGGAAGGCTGGGCTTCATGGCGTCTCGGGTCCGCACTCGTTAGGTTCGGGGCATGAAGCTCAACGCGCCGCTGGAAAAGACCTTCAACAAGCAGATCACGCTCGAGTTCGAGGCCTCGATGGTCTATCGCCAGCTGGCGGTCGAGATGGAGATCCGCGACCTGCCCGGGCTGGCGGCCTGGCTGCGGCACCAGGCCGACGAGGAGATCGTGCACGCGAACAAGTTCATCGACCACATCTCGGACCGCGGCAACCACCCGCAGATCGGTGCCATCGCCGCCCCCGCGACCAAGGTGAGCTCCGTGCTGGACTGCTTCCAGACCGCGCTCAAGCACGAGGAACGCGTCTCCGCGTCGATCCGCAAGCTCTACCAGGACGCCGAGAAGGTCGGTGACCTCGACTCCCGGCCGCTGCTGAACTGGTTCCTGTCCGAGCAGCTGGAGGAGGAGGCCACGGTCCGCGAGATCCTCGGCCGGATCAAGCTGATCGACGACGACGGCCCGGGCCTGCTGCGGCTCGATGAGGAGATGGCGCAGCGGCCCACGGCGAGCACCGAGAACCGGGACCGGCAGGCCTGAGCCCGGGCGCGGGGGTCAGATCCCGAACGTGCTGCGCGGGTACGCCGCCTCCACGTCGGTGACCACGTTGACCAGGTAGGGCACGTCCGCGTCGAAGGCCCGGTCCAGCGCGGGACCGATCTTCCCCGGGTCGGTCACGGTCTCGCCGGCGCCCCCCAGTGCCTTGACCACGTCGTCGTACCTGGTCGCCGGGATCAGGTCGGCGGCGACGTCGTACCCGTAGAGCATCTGCATCGGGCCCTTCTCCAGGCCCCAGGCGCCGTTGTTGCCGACCACCATCACGACCGGGAGACGGTGGCGGACCAGGGTGTCGACGTCCATCAGCGACATCCCGGCGGCGCCGTCGCCGAGCAGCAGCACCACCTGCGCCGCGGGCCGGTGCACCCGGGCCGCGATCGCCGCACCCAGGCCGGCGCCGAGGCAGCCGTACGGACCCGGGTCGAGCCAGCCGCCCGGCCGCCGCGGCTCGACCAGCTTGCCGGCGAAGGAGACGAAGTCGCCGCCGTCGCCCACCACGACCGCGTCGTCGTCCAGCCGGGGCAGCAGCTCCCCGTAGATCCGGCCCGGGTGGATCGGGTCGCTGTCGGCCGAGAGCATCTCCGCGTCCCGTGCGGTGGCCGCCCCCACCTCGTCCCGCAGGCCGGCGGCCCAGTCGGCCCAGTCCGGGCGGCGCACCAGGCCGAGCACGGCTTCGCGCAGCCCGTCCAGCACGAGGCTGAGGTCGCCCGCCGCCGACCCGGCGAGCTCGGCGTGCCCGGAGACCTCCTCGGTCGAGTCGGCCAGGTGGACCACCCGGGCCGGGGGCGCGCCGTCCTTGCCGCCGAAGGCGCCGTACCCCAGCCGGAAGTCCAGCCGGGTGCCGACCACCACCACCAGGTCGGCGCCGCCGAGCGCCTTGCCACGCGCGCGGGTGACCAGCAGCGGGTGGCCGCCGGGGACCACGCCTCGCCCCATCCCGTTGGTGATCGCCGGTACGCCGAGGTCCTCGACCAGGCGCAGCGCCGACTCCTCGGCACGATCGGCCCAGACGTCGGTCCCGATCACGATGACGGGCCGCTGTGCCTCCGCGAACAGCTCGGCGATGTCGGCGAGCTCGTCCTCGTCGGGCTCCTCGGGGATCGCCGGGGCTGCCAGTGGGCGTGTGGCCGCGACGGTCTCGAAGAACGTGTCCATGGGAACATCGACGAAGGTGGGGCCGCGGTGGGGGCTGGCCGCGGTGGCGAACGCCTCGTGCACGCCCATCGGTACGTCGACGGCCCGGTGGATCGTGCGGGCGAGCTTGGTGACCGGCGCCAGGATCGGCGGCTGGTCCAGCTCCTGCAGCGACCCGGTGCCCCAGCGGTTGGCCGGCGCCCGGCCCCCGAGGACCACCATCGGCGAGCCGGCGAACCCGGCCTGGGTGATCGCGCTGATGCCGTTGGTGACGCCCGGGCCGGCGGTGAGCACGGCCAGGCCCGGCCGCCGGGTCAGCTTGCCGGTCGCCTCGGCGGCGAAGGCCGCGGTCTGCTCGTGGCGCACGTCCACGATCGGCATCGGTGGCTCGGCCTTGACCGCGCCGTCGTACATGGGGAACACGTGGGCACCCGAGAGCGTGAACATCGCCTCCACGCCGTACGACCGCGCCACGGCGACCGCGTGCTCGCCGCCGTGCGCCTCCAGGGCTTCTGCGTCTTTGCTCTCGTCGGCCATGGGTGCCTCCTCGGGGCTCGGCTCAGTGCTCGTGGGGTGGGAAGTAGTCGGCGTTGGTGGCGCGCAGGGCGTCCACCAGGGCCAGCAGCAGGTCGCTGCGCACCTGCGGTCGCGGAGCGCCCAGCTGCAGCTGCAGCTGCAGTGAGCGCAGGAACGCCTGCACGTTGCCGGCGATCTGGAAGGGGTGCCGGCCCGCGCGACCGTGGCCGGGCGCTGCGTGTGCCGCCAGGCGTGCGACCCAGGGCTCCAGCAGCGCGATTCCGACCAGGTCGCGTCGCAGGACCTGGAGCACCGCGAGCGCGAGCCGGTCGGGCTCGCCGGCGACGAAGAACTCCTCGGTGGGCGACAGCAGCCGGTCCGCGACCACGTCGAGCAGGACGACCAGCTCGCTGCGGCCCAGGTGCGACGACCGCGCCAGGGCCCCCAGTACGTCGGCTCCGTGCGCCACGGCGTGCGCCCAGCCCCGGCCGGGAACGAAGCCGCGCAGGTCGCGCTCGCGGACCAGCCACGCCATTGCCCGGTCGCCCCAGCGCAGCACGCTGTCGGTGTCCAGCACCCGCGCCGCGGAATCCCGGTCGATGCAGCCGGCGAGCACGAGTGCGGAGGAGCTGCGACGGTAGACCGTGTCGGTGCCGGACTCGCCCAGCCCCACGGCCAGCCCGGCACACATGCCGTCGCCGAGGGCGGGCAGCAGGGCGTCGTACACCCCGGCGCCGATCCAGGTGGCCAGCGTCGCGAAGGCGATGCCGTCGCGCACCGACGGGTCGGGGTCGCCCAGCATCCGGGTCAGCTCGGCGGTCAGGTCGGACAGCGGCCGGTCCTGCGGAACGTGGCCGTCGGCCACCACCTGCTCCCAGAACGCCGAGACCATGGGCCCATCTTGCCAGCGAGGAGGGCAGCGTCCGTACGGGACACCGGAACTACAGTTCCAGTCGTGGCCTCCCTCTCCGAGCTCGAACGGGCCCACACCGACCTGTCCGTCGAGGACCGGGCATGGCTGGGTCGGGTGCTGGCGGACTGGCAGATCCTGGCCGACCTGTCCTTCGCGGACCTGGTGCTGTGGCTGCCCGACCGCGACGGCGGGGGGCTGTGGGCGGCGGCGCTGATGCGACCGACCACGGGGCCGACCGCGATCGTCGACGACGTGGTCGGGACGTTCGTGCGCACGGGGGAGCGCGTGCTGCTCGACGCGGCCCTGTACGACGGCCGGATCGCCCGGGAGGGAGACCCGGAGTGGTGGGACGAGGTGCCGGTGCGCGTCGAGGCCATCCCGGTACGGCGGCAGGGCCGGATCATCGCCGTGATCGCGCGCAACACCAACCTGCAGGGCGTGCGTACGCCGTCCCGGCTCGAGCTGTCCTACCTGCAGACCGCCACGGAGCTGTCGCAGATGATCGCGGCCGGCCTGCTGCCGCACCCGGGCCAGCGGGGTGACCATGCCGACTCACCCCGGGTGGGGGACGGGTTCATCCGGGTGGACGAGGCCGGGCAGGTCAGCTATGCCAGCCCGAACGCCCAGTCGGTCTACCGCAAGATGGGCCTGGCCGGCGACCTCGCCGGCCGGCTGCTCGCCGACACCACCCGGGAGCTCGTCCCGGCGTCGTCGCGTCCGGACGAGGAGACCATCAGCGCCGTGCTCGGGGGGCGGTTGCCGCGCGACGCCGAGCTCGGCAACGCCGAGGCGACCATCGTGGTGCGCTCCATCCCGCTGCGCCCCCAGGGCGCCCACACCGGGGCCCTGGTGCTGCTGCGCGACGTCACCGACCTGCGTCGCCGGGACCGCGAGCTGGTCACCAAGGACGCCACGATCCGCGAGATCCACCACCGGGTGAAGAACAACCTGCAGACCGTGGCGGCGCTGCTACGGCTGCAGTCGCGCCGGATCGCGAGCAGCTCCGGCAGGCACGCCCTGACCGAGGCCGAGCGCCGGGTCGGGGCGATCGCGGTCGTGCACGAGACGCTGAGCCAGTCCTTCGACGAGACCGTCGCCTTCGACGAGGTCGCCGACCAGCTCGCGCGGCTGGTCGCCGACGTGGGCTCGCGCGACCACCACCCGGCGCGGATCCGGCGCGCCGGGTCCTTCGGTGCGCTGTCCTCCGACGTCGCCACGTCCCTGGCCATGGTGCTGACCGAGGTGCTGCAGAACGCGGTCGAGCACGGTTACCCCGACGGCCGGCCCGGCCGGATCGAGGTCTGCGTGCGCCGTACGACCGAGGAGCTGCGGGTTCGGGTCACCGACGACGGGGTGGGGCTGCCCGAGGGCTTCGAGCTGGCGCGGTCCACCAGCCTGGGCCTGTCGATCGTGCAGACGCTGCTGGGCGAGCTCGGCGGGCGGTTCGGCATGGGCCCGGGCGCCGAGTCCGGCACCGCCGTACGGCTGGTGCTGCCACTGGGGCAGGGGTGACTGCGGCGCGGCCCCTCAGGACGCGGTGCGGACCCGCGCGCGGGCCTTGCGCCGCTTCAGGGCCCGGCGCTCGTCCTCGCTGAGGCCTCCCCAGACCCCGTGGTCCTGTCCGGCCTCCAACGCCCAGGCCAGGCACTGCTCGCGCACCTCGCACCGTCGGCACACCTGCTTGGCCTCCTCGATCTGCATGATCGCGGGACCGGTGTTGCCGATCGGGAAGAACAGCTCAGGGTCCTCGTCGAGGCACGCAGAGCGGTGGCGCCAGTCCATGGCGAAGGGCTCCTCATTCTCACTACGTCTCCGGTCGCCACTTCGTGAACATGTTCACGAAGTGCTGCCCAGATCCACGCTGTTGCTGGGCTGGGCAGGGAGCCCCGCATCGTACGGGGCGGACGACTCTTCGATGGTTGCAAGTCCCGGGGCACAACACAACCCCCTCCAACGGTCAGGTTGGTCACAACCGTCACGCCACTCCCTCGGACCCGGTCAGTAGCGTCCCAGTAGAGTCGTGGGGGTGCCCCGGCTGCCCGATCCCTCCTCGCCGAGTCCCGGCGGCGTCCCGGTACCACTGATCGCGGCTGCCGGTCTCACCGTCGTCGAGGGGCTGCTCACGATCGGCTTCGGGATCAGCGAGGCGGTCAGCCTCAGCAGCCACCGCCTGGTGATGGGGCTGACCACGGCCGTGTTCTTCCTGCTGTACGGCGCCGGGCTGCTGGTGTGTGCCTGGGCGATGCGCAACCTGCGCCCCTGGTCGCGCAGCCCGGTGCTGCTCGCCCAACTGATCTTCCTGGGGCTGGCGTGGAACCTGCGCCACGGCGCCCTGCCGGCGGCGATCGCCGCCGCCGTGCTGGCGGTCCTGGTGCTCGCCGGAGTGTTCCACCCCCGCTCCCTGGACGCGCTGAACCGCGAGGAGCACCGCCACCACGACCACGACCCGGCGGAGCACTCCGACGACTCCCCGGACGGACCCACGCAGCGCTGACGAGCCGGGCTCAGCGCGCCGTGTGCAGCGACCTGCCCAGATCGTCCAGCGTCCGGTTGAGCAGCCGGGAGACGTGCATCTGCGAGACCCCGATCTCCTCGGCGATCTGGGACTGGGTCATCCCCTTGAAGAAGCGCAGCAGCAGGATCTGCTTCTCGCGCGGTGGCAGCGCCTCGAGCAGCGGCCTGACTGACTCGCGCACCTCGACGTGCTCCAGCGACCGGTCGGACTCTCCGAGCGTGTCGAGCACCGACCCGGTGCCGTCGGTGGAGTCGCCGGCATCGAGGGAGATCGTGGCGTAGGCGTTCGCCGACTCCAGCCCCTCGACCACCTCCTCGATGCCGATGTCCAGCCGCCGGGAGATCTCCCGGGGAGTGGGCGAACGCCCCAGCTCCTGGGCGAGGTCGTCCCCGGCCGTGGTGATCGCCTGCCGCAGCTCCTGCAGCCGCCGCGGCACCCGCACTGCCCAGCCCCGGTCGCGGAAGTGCCGCTTGATCTCACCCACGATCGTGGGTGTGGCGTACGTCGAGAACTCCAGGCCGCGCTCGGCGTCGAACCGGTCGATCGCCTTCAGCAGCCCGATGGTGCCCACCTGCACCAGGTCCTCGTGCGGCTCCCCGCGGTTGCCGAACCGGTGGGCACAGTGCTCGACGAGCGGGAGGTGCAGGCGGACCAGCTCGTCCCGGCACGCTCGTGACCGGCTCTCCGCGACCCCGCCTGACAGCTCTGCGAACAGCTCACGGCTGCGTTGCCGGGCCCGTGTCCAGTCCGTCGCCGCGGGAGGCGCCCCGGCGTCCGGCGGACTCATCAGACCCGCTCACCGACGATCGTGAAGCGGATCGCGCGGCTGTCCGGGGAGGTCTCGGCCGAGGCCGACGCGGCGATCGTCCGGAGGACCTGCCAGCCGAAGCTGTCCCGGTCGGGCTCCCCGGCGGCGTCCACCGCGATGGTCACCGTGATCGAGCCGGGGGTCAGCTCGAAGTCGGCCGACATGGTCTCCCCGCCCCCGCAGTCCAGCAGCAGTGCGCAGGCCTCGCCGATGGCCATGCGGAGGTCCTCGATGTCCTCGACGGTGAGCTCGGCCTGGGCCGCCAGGCCCGCCGCGGTGATCCGGAGCACGCCGACGTACGACGACCCCGCCGGCACCTGGAGCCCGGACCTGGCCGACCCGCTGCGGCCCAGGCCGTCCTGGTCGTCGCGGGGGTTCGGGGTCGGGTACGGGTCGTCGCCCGTCGTTGCGCTCACGGCTTCCTCCGGGTCGCCTCGGGGTGTCAGGACCGGTGCCGGGACGAGATCGGGGCCGGCCCGCAAGCCGACCCCGATCCGATCACGACTGCGCTCACGCCTTCGTGGAGCTCGCGCTTCGCAGGCTCAGCGCTCGCATTTTGACCAAGAAGGCTCACGCCTTCTTGGTCTCCTCGTGGGCCACGCTCAATGACTATAGACGGTCGTCGTTGACACTAGCCCCCTGACCTGCGAGTTTGCGTTGAGAGGGGTTGGCGCTGCTCGGACGCTTGCGGACTTCTTGCGGACTCCGTGCGGACTCCGTGCGGACTCCGTGCGGACTCCGTGCGGACTGTGGACGACGGCTTCTAGTGTGTCGTGCGTCATTAATTCATTGACGGTGTGGGATGATGGCGTATGCCGTCTTCTGCACTGGAGATCAGCGATGAGGACCGCGCCGTCCTGACCTCGTGGACGAGGTCGCGCACGCTGGTGGGTCGTGCGCAGCGGGCGCGGATTGTGTTGGCCGTCGCCGATGGGTTGGGCACCTCGACGGTGGCCCGTCAGGTCGGGGTCTCGCGTCCGACAGTGATCAAGTGGCGTGAGCGCTTCGTCGTCGATGGGATGGCCGGACTGGCAGACGAGGAGCGCTCGGGTCGGCCGAAGCAGATCGATGATGCCGCGATCATCGCCACCACACTCGAGTCCCCACCGAGGAAGCTGGGGGTGACGCACTGGTCGTCGCGGCTGCTGGGCAAGCACCTGGGCATCGGGGATGCCACCGTGGCCCGGGCCTGGCGCAAGTACGGCGTCAAGCCGTGGCGGCGGGAGACGTTCAAGTTCTCCACCGACCCTGAACTGGAGGCCAAGGTCCGCGACGTGGTCGGGCTCTATCTGAACCCGCCGACCAACGCGATCGTGTTGTGCGTGGACGAGAAGTCCCAGATCCAGGCCCTGAACCGCACCGCACCCATCCTGCCGCTGCGACCAGGACTTCCCGAGAAGGCCACCCACGACTACAAGCGCAACGGCACCACCACGCTTTTGGCCGCCTTGGAGGTCGCCACCGGCAAGGTGACCGACCAGTGCTACGACCGGCACGGCAAGGCCGAGTTCCTCGACTTCCTCAAGAAGGTCGCCCGGGCCTACCCACGCCGGAGCCTGCACGTCGTGATGGACAACTACCACACCCACAAGCACAACGACGTCAACGAGTGGCTGGCCAAACACCCTCGAGTCCAGCTCCATTTCACGCCAACCTCCGGGTCCTGGCTCAACCTGGTCGAGGTCTTCTTCGGCATCATCACCCGGCAGGCGATCCGCCGCGGCTCCTTCAACAGCGTCCACGAGCTCGTCACCGCGATCCGCGCCTTCATCGACGGATGGAACGACCGTGCTCACCCATTCACCTGGACCAAGACCGCGGACCAGATC
>JBOHDO010000144.1:0-4905 GCA_050699415.1 Marmoricola sp. | reverse complement strand
GGCCGTACATGTCTGCGGTGTCCAGGAACGTGACACCGAGGTCGAGGGCCCGGTGGATGGTCCCGATGCCCTGGCCCTCGTCGGCGGCGCCGTAGAACTCCGACATGCCCATGCAGCCCAGGCCCATGGTCGAGACGGGGAACGGGCCGTGTGACCCGAGGGCACGGGTCCCGAGCTCAGCGTGTGGGTCGCTCATGGGGCCGAGTCAACACCCCGGCCCAAGTCGTACGCCGGCCGGGGCGCAGGGCCGACAGGTCGAGTGCTCAACCAAGCGCTGCGACGGCGGAGTCGTAGTCCGGCTCCTGGGTGATCTCGGGGACCAGCTCGGTGTAGGTCACCTCGCCGTTCTCGTCGACCACGACGACCGAGCGCGCGAGCAGCCCCTTCATCGGCCCGTCGACCATCGTCACGCCGAGCTGCTCGCCGAAGTCGGAGCGGAAGGCCGAGCCGACCGTGACGTCCTCGATGCCCTCGGCGCCGCAGAACCGGCCCTGGGCGAACGGCAGGTCCTTCGAGGCGCACACCACCACGGTGTTCTCGAGACCGGCGGCCAGCTCGTTGAACCTGCGCACGCTGGCCGCGCACACGCCGGTGTCGATGCTGGGGAAGATGTTCAGCACGACCCGCTTGCCGGCGAACCCTCCGGCGTCGAACTCGGCCAGGTCGGTGCCGGTCAGCGAGTACGACGGCGCCTTGTCGCCCTGGGCCGGCAGGTCACCGACGGTGTTGACGGGGTTGCCCTTGAAGTTGGTGGTTGCCATGAGTCGATTGTGGCACCCGGCCGTCGAGACCGGACCGGGCCCCTTGGTCAGCCGCCGTCCAGGTCGCTGTCGAACCTCTTCTCGTCGGGGTCGTAGTCCTGCTCGTCGGTGAACTCGCCGACCTCCGGGTCGAACGTCCGGCCGGTGTTGTCGACCTCGGTGTTCTCGGGCCGGTTCTCCGGGTCGAGCCGGTGCGACCGGTCCTGGTCGATGTCGTCGACGTGCTCCTCGCTGATGCCGTCCTTGTCGGGCAGTCCGCTGCTCATCATCCACCTCCGGTCCGAGACCACGGCCCTCCATGGAATCGCCGCCTGCCGGCGGTGTCAACGGCCCGTCCTCCGGCCACGGGTGCGTGCTCAGATCCGCGGGACGACCGCGCCGAGCAGCTCCCCCATTCGCGCGGCGGCCGTGTTGCCGGCGGCGAGGACCTCCGCGTGGTCCAGCGGCTCACCGGTGACGCCGGCGGCCGCGTTGGTGACCAGCGAGATGCCCAGCACCTCCAGCCCGGCCTCCCGGGCGGCGATCGCCTCCAGGGCGGTGCTCATCCCGACCAGGTGGCCCCCGATCGCTGCGACCATCCCGATCTCGGCGGGGGTCTCGTAGTGGGGGCCGGGGAGCTGCACGTACACGCCCTCGTCGAGCCCGGGGTCCGCCTCGTGGCACAGCTCCCGCAGCCGGTGGCTGTACAGGTCGGTCAGGTCCACGAAGTGGGCGCCCTCGATCGGGGAGGCGCCGGTCAGGTTGATGTGGTCGCGGATCAGCACCGGCGTCCCCGGCTGCCAGGCCGGGTCGAGCCCGCCGCAGCCGTTGGTGAGCACGACCGTCCGGCACCCGGCTGCGGCGGCCGTGCGGACGTTGTGGACCACGGGCCGGACCCCGCGTCCCTCGTAGAGGTGGGTGCGGCCGAGGAAGACCAGCAGGTTGCGGTCACCGGCCCGGACCGAGCGGACCGTGCCGGCATGCCCCTCGACCGCGGGCGGCGAGAAACCGGGCAGGTCGGTGTTGCTGATCTCCGCGGTGGCCTCGCCCAGCGCGGCCACCGCGGGCAGCCATCCGGACCCCATCACCAGCGCGACGTCGTGGGCATCGACCCCGGTCCGCTGCCTGAGCAGGTCGGCCGCGGCGGCTGCGTCCTGCTGGTGCGTGGTCACCCGGGTGACCCTACTGGGCGGTGCAGCGGCGGTCAGCCACCGAAGACCGACCGGCAGGGCCGGGCCCGCAGCGCGGTGACGTAGTCGGCCGGGGCGGCACCGGCCTCCGCGGCGTCGGCGATCATGCCCAGGTACGGCGCGGAGGGGAGGCCCCCCTCGTACGCGTCGAGGACGTAGGCCCAGCACACCGCCTCCCCGCTGAGCGTGGACACCCGGATCCGGACCCTGCGGTACAGGCCGGTGTCGGCCGACTCCCAGCCGTCGAGCGTGGCCACGTCGCGGTCGTGGACGTCGTACACCGCGACGAAGACCTGCTCGAACGGGTCGGGCACGACCGTGACCAGCGCGCCGTCCCATCCGTGCTCCTCGCCGCCGAAGGTGAGCCGCCAGCCCTCGAGCCAGCCGGTGGCGTGCAGCGGGGAGTGCGGACACCGCTCGCTCATCCGTCGGGGGTCCAGGTTTCCCCCGTAGGCGGCGTGCAGCGTCACCCGCCGAGCGTAGCGAAGCCCGGTCATCGGCATGGGTCACAATGGCGGGCGTGACTGCAGTGCTGGGCGGGCAACGCCGGAAGGACCGGGTCGTGATCGTCGGCGGCGGGCCCGGCGGCTACGAGGCCGCCCTGGTGGCCGCGCAGCTGGGGGCCGACGTGACCGTGGTCGACCGGGACGGACTCGGCGGCTCGGCGGTGCTCACCGACTGCGTGCCGAGCAAGACGCTGATCGCGACCGCGGAGCTGATGACCGAGGTCGAGGGCGCCGGCGAGCTCGGCGTCCTGGTCGGGGAGGGCGGCGTGGCGGTCGACCTCGCCACCGTGAACCGGCGGGTCAAGCGGCTCGCCCGGGCCCAGTCCTGCGACATCGGCCGACGGCTCGAGCGCGAGGGCGTGACCCTCGTGGCGGGTACGGCGACGCTGCAGGGGATCGACAAGGTGCTCGTGGAGCACCCGGACGGCGGCAGCAGCATGATCGAGGCCGACGCGATCCTGCTCGCCACCGGGGCCTCGCCCCGGACCTCCGCGGACGCGCGGCCGGACGGGGAGCGGATCCTGACCTGGGAGCAGGTCTACGACCTCGACGAGGCGCCGGAGCGGCTGATCGTGGTCGGGTCCGGTGTGACCGGCGCCGAGTTCGCCAGCGCCTACACCGCGCTCGGCGTGGACGTGGTGCTGGTGTCCTCGCGTGACCGGGTGCTGCCGGGTGAGGACGCCGATGCTGCCGGCGTGCTGGAGGAGGTGCTGACCCGTCGCGGCATGACCGTGCTGCGCCGCTCCCGGATGGCCGGGGTCAGCCGTGAGGGTGACGAGGTCAGGGTCACCCTCACCGATGGGCGTACCGTCACCGGCTCGCACTGCCTGCTGGCCATCGGCTCGGTGCCCAACACGGGTGGGCTCGGCCTGGCCGAGGCCGGCGTCGCGCTCGACGAGCGCGGCTTCGTCACGCTGGACCGGGTCTCGCGCACCACCGCACGCGGGGTGTACGCCGCCGGCGACTGCACCGGCGTGCTCATGCTCGCCTCGGTGGCCGCGATGCAGGGACGGATCGCGATGTGGCACTTCCTCGGCGACGCGGTGGCGCCGCTGGACCTGGCGAAGGTTGCCTCCAACGTCTTCACCGCCCCCGAGATCGCCACCGTCGGCTGGTCGCAGGAGGCGGTCGACGGCGGCGAGATCGCGGCGGAGGTGGTCACCCTCGACCTCGCCGGCAACCCCCGTGCGAAGATGCAGGGCGTGCGCGACGGCTTCGTGAAGTTGTTCTGCCGTCCCGGCACCGGGATCGTCGTCGGTGGCGTGGTGGTCGGGCCGCGGGCGAGCGAGCTGATCCACCCTGTCTCGCTGGCGGTCTCGGAGTCGCTGACCGCCGACGAGGTCGCGCACGCGTTCACGGTCTACCCGTCGATGAGCGGGTCGGTGGCGGAGGTGGCGCGCCGGCTGCACCACGCCCACGGGACCACGCCGTCGTAGTTACGGGAGCGTGACTCGTCACGAGTTCTCGATTCGGGTGCGGCGGTGCGGAACCGCCCGTACAGTGAGCGTGCTCATCCGTCACTCCTCGCTCATCCTCACCGGGGTCCCCTGCGATGTCGTCACGTTCCTTCCGTCCCACCCATGCCGCGCTCGCGGTGCTGGTCGCAGCCTCGCTGGCGGCCGTGCTGCCGGCGGCCTCCGCCTCCGCGAGCGGTGACCAGGTCTACGTGCTCCCGCGCAGCGGGAAGTTCACGGTCGCCGGGCACGGGTACGGCCACGGCCACGGCATGTCGCAGTACGGCGCCGAGGGCGCGGCCCGCCGGGGGATGGGCTACCGCGGGATCGTCCGGTTCTACTACCCGGGCACCGGCATGGCCACCACGACGCCCAAGATCCGGGTGCGCATCGACGAGGACACCACCCCGGACGTACAGGTGCTGCCGCGCTCGGGGCTGGCGATCCGGGACCTCGGCTCCGGCAAGGTCTTCCGGCTGCCGACGCGGGCCTCGATCACCCGCTGGCGGCTCAACGTCGACCACGGCCGCACCGTGGTGGGCTACCGGACCAACCAGTGGCACCGGTACCGCACCTCCGAGGGCACGTTCCTCGAGGGGGACGGCCAGTTCCAGGGCCCGGGCTACCTCACCCTGGTCCTCCCGGGCGGGACCACGATGCCGGTGCACGGCTACCTCCGGGCGGCCTCCCCGACGCCGGGGTCCACGACCCGGGACACCGTCAACCTGCTGGGCGTGGAGATGTACCTGCGCGGCGTCGTACCGGCCGAGATGCCCGCCTCCTGGCACCAGGCGGCGCTGCAGGCACAGGCCGTGGCCGCGCGCACCTACGCCCTCTACGAGCGGGCGCACCACCTGCACGGCTACTACCAGATCTGCGACACCACCGCCTGCCAGGTCTACCGGGGCATGAAGGGCCAGTACTCCAGCTCCGACCGGGCGATCACCGCCACCCGCGGCCGCTACCTGACCTCCGGTGGGGCGCCCGCCTTCACGCAGTTCTCCTCCTCCAGCGG
>JBOHDO010000143.1:0-22086 GCA_050699415.1 Marmoricola sp. | reverse complement strand
GCTCGGGCCCGAGCAGCTCGCGCCGCAGCCGCAGCGCGGTGCGGTAGAGGTTCAGCGTCGAGCCCGGGTCGGCGTCCTGGCTCGCGACGGAGAGCGGCCCGAACCACTCCGGCTGCGGCAGGTGCGCCGTACCGCTGCCGAAGCCGTACGACGGCCCGTCCGGCGTCCACGGGATCGGCACCCGGCAGCCGTCCCGGCCCTTGTCGGTGTGCCCCGGCCGTGTCCAGGTCGGGTCCTGCAGCGCGGACTCGGGGAGCTCGGCCACCTCGTGCAGGCCGAGCTCCTCGCCCTGGTAGAGGTAGGTCGACCCCGGCAGCGCGAGCACCATCAGCGTGGCCGCACGCGCGCGGCGCAGCCCGCCCTCGCGGTCGAGCAGGGGCTCGGTGCCGCCGCTGAGCAGCCACTTCTGCTCGGCGGCGGGACCCTGCGGCGACAACCCGTAGCGCGAGGGGTGTCGCACCACGTCGTGGTTGGACAGCACCCAGGTCGACGAGGAGCCGTTCTGTCCCACCTGGGCGAGGTTGTCCCGGATCACCTGCTCGAAGGTCGCGGCATCCCACTCGGCGGCGAGCAGGTCGAAGTTGAAGGCCTGTCCGAGCCCCGCGGGACGGGCGTAGCTGGGGATGTGCTGCGGCGGCACCCACGCCTCGGCGACGGCCCCGCGCGGGGGGTCGTACTCGTCGAGCACGCTGCGCCACTCGGCGTAGATGTCGTGGACCGGTTCGCGGTCCCACAACGGGTGCTGGCCCGCGAGCATCAGCTCGTCGCGCCGTCGCTCCAGGTCGCTCGCGGCGAGGAAGGGCGGCTCCAGGTCCTTGACCAGCCCGTGGGCGACATCCACCCGGAAGCCGTCGACACCCCGGTCGGACCAGAACCGCAGCGTGCGCTTGAAGTCCTCGTGCACCTCGGGGTTGTCCCAGTTCAGGTCCGGCTGCTCGGGGGCGAACAGGTGGAGGTACCACTGGCCGTCCTCCACCCGGGTCCAGGCCGGGCCCCCGAACGTCGACTGCCAGTCGTTCGGCGGCCGGGACCCGTCGCCGGCCCCGTCACGGAAGATGTAGCGGTCGCGCTCCGGCGAGCCCTGCCCGGCGGCGAGCGCGACACGGAACCACGCGTGCCGGTCGGAGGTGTGGTTGGGCACGATGTCGACCACCACCCGGATGCCCGCGTCGTGCAGCGCGGCGAGCATCTCGTCGAAGTCCGCCAGGCTGCCCAGCCGTGGGTCGACGTCGCGGTAGTCGTCGACGTCGTACCCGCCGTCGGCCAGCGCGGACGGGTAGAACGGGTTGAGCCAGACCGCGTCCACCCCCAGGGCGACCAGGTGGTCGATGCGCGAGGTGATCCCGTTGAGGTCGCCGATGCCGTCGCTGTCCGCGTCGGCGAAGCTGCGTGGGTAGATCTGGTAGACGACGGCGTGGCGCCACCAGTCGTGGTCGTTCGTCGGTGAGGGCACGGCGGACCACGGTAGACGACCCGCGGTGAGATCCCACAGCCTTGATCCGGTCGGCACGAGCACGAGCAGGCTCGGCTCCGTCTCGCTCACTCGACGTAGACCGAGGCGCCCATCTCGAGGAACTCCGCGGACTTCGCCGCCATGCCTCGTTCCCGGTCGAGCTCACCCCCGAAGCGGTCGCGCACGTCCTGGCTGATCCGCATCGAACAGAACTTCGGCCCGCACATGGAGCAGAAGTGCGCGGTCTTGGCGCCCTCGGCCGGCAGCGTCTCGTCGTGGAAGGACTCGGCGGTGTGGGGGTCCAGCGACAGCGCGAACTGGTCGCGCCAGCGGAACTCGAACCGAGCCTTCGACAGCGCGTCGTCCCAGTCCCGGGCGTGCGGATGCCCCTTCGCCACGTCGGCGGCGTGGGCCGCGAGCTTGTAGGTGACCACACCGGTCTTGACGTCGTCCCGGTCGGGCAGGCCGAGGTGCTCCTTGGGCGTGACGTAGCACAGCATCGCGGTGCCGTGCATCGCGATGTTCGCGGCGCCGATGGCGCTGGTGATGTGGTCGTAGCCGGGCGCGACGTCGGTGACCAGCGGCCCGAGGGTGTAGAACGGCGCGCCGTGGCACCAGTCCTGCTGCAGCGCCACGTTCTTCTCGACCAGGTCAAGCGGCACGTGTCCCGGGCCCTCGACCATCACCTGGACGTCGTGCTCCCAGGCGCGTTTCGTCAGCTCCGCCAGGGTTCCCAGCTCGGCCAGCTGGGCCTCGTCGTTGGCGTCGGCGGTGCAGCCCGGCCGCAGGCCGTCGCCGAGGCTGAACGCGACGTCGTAGGCCGCGAAGATCTCGCACAGCTCGTCGAAGTGGGTGTAGAGGAAGTTCTCCTGGTGGTGGGCCAGGCACCAGCCGGCCATGATCGAGCCGCCCCGGGAGACGATGCCGGTGATGCGGTCGACGGTCAGCGGGACGTAGCGGAGCAGGACACCGGCGTGGACGGTCATGTAGTCCACGCCCTGCTCGCACTGCTCGAGGACGGTGTCGCGGAAGGCCTCCCAGGTGAGCTTGTCGGCCTCGCCGGCCACCTTCTCCAGCGCCTGGTAGATCGGCACGGTGCCGATGGGGACGGGCGAGTTGCGCAGGATCCACTCTCGGGTGGCATGGATGTCGTCGCCGGTGGACAGGTCCATCACGGTGTCGGCACCCCAGGTCACCGCCCAGGTGAGCTTGTCGACCTCCTCGGCGATGCCGCTGGTGACCGCGGAGTTGCCGATGTTGGCGTTCACCTTCACCAGGAACCGGCGGCCGATCACCATCGGCTCGGACTCGGGGTGGTTCACGTTCGCCGGGATGATCGCGCGGCCGGCGGCGACCTCGGCACGGACGGTCCCGACGTCGCAGCCCTCCCGGCGCGCGACGAACTCCATCTCCGGGGTGACGATCCCCCGTCGGGCGTAGTGCAGCTGGCTGACCCGTGCTCCGGAGACCGCGCGCCGCGGCGGGCGCTGCTCGCCGCGCCAGGCGTCCCGGGTCTCGCCGCGGCGTACGGCGCTGCGGCCGTCGTCGAGCAGCTGCGGCCGCCGGCCGGCGTAGTCCTCGGTGTCGGCCCGCTGCCCGATCCAGTCGCTGCGCAGCCCGGGCAGGCCGACCTCGGGGTCCGAGCCCGGGCCCTCGGTGCAGTAGCGGTTGAAGGTCTCGCCGTTGGTCAGCTCGACCCGGGTGGCCGGGACGCCGAGCTCCCCGACGATCCGGGTGTGGGAGTCGTGGACGGTCATGCTGCTCCTCCTGTGGTGGGGGCTGTGGTGTGGGCGACCGGGCCGCGTCCGCGTCCGAGTCGCCAGTCCTTGCTGGTCTCCAGCTGTCGGGTGGTGAGGGCGGCGGCGTCCCGGGTCGCCTGCAGCGGCCCGACGCCCCGGGCCAGGCCGGCGGCCAGGGCCGCGCTGAACGTGCAGCCGGTGCCGTGGTCGTTCCCGGTGGGGACGGCGGGGTGGGGCAGCCGGACCGCGGGCTCACCGGGGAGGGCCAGCCAGTCGGTGCAGGTCCCGGCGTACTCGTCGCCGGGTCCGCCGGTCACCACCGCGGCGGGGCCGAGCGCGGCCAGCTCCCGGGCGAGCGCCGAGGGCGGGCCGCCGTGGCCCGTCAGGGTCCGGGCCTCGGCCGGGTTGGGGGTGACCACGGTGGCGACCGGCAGAAGCAGGTCCAGGTAGGCCCGGACCACGTCATGGTCGCCGAGCACGGCCCCACTGGTGGCCACCAGCACCGGGTCCACGACCAGCGGGACGCCATGCAGCCGGCGGGCGACCAGGGCCACCGCCTCGGCACTTGCCAGCATGCCGGTCTTGGCCGCCGCCACGGGGAGGTCCTCGAGGACCGCGTCGAGCTGGTCGGCCACGACCGGCAGCGGAACCGGGTGGACCGTGCGGACGCCGGTGGTGTCCTGGGCGGTGACCGCGGTGACGACGCACGCGCCGTGGCAGCCGGCGGCGGCAAAAGTGGTCAGGTCGGCGGCCACACCGGCGGCGCCTCCGGAGTCGGTGCCCGCGACGGTGAGTGCGACCGGCGGCGTGGTTGCACGAGTCATGCGAGCGCCCCCAGCAGCTGGGCGACCACGGCGCCGGGTTCGGCGGCACGCATCACCGCGCCCATCACCGCGACCCCGTGGGCGCCGGCGGCTCGGGCCGAGGCCGCGTTGTCCGGGGTGATCCCGCCGAGTGCGAGCACCGGGACACGGTGGTCGGACTCCAGCCAGGCCGGGTCGATCGGAGGGCCGTGGCCGGGCTTGCTGGCCGTGGCTGCGTACGGCGACAGGGTGGCGTAGTCCACGCCCTCGTCGGCTGCCCGGCGTACCTCGGCCGGGGTGTGGCAGGAACGGCCGACGAGCCCCGGGTGCGCGGACCCGGTCGGCTGCGACGCCGCCAGGTGCAGGCCCGCGGCGGTGGGTTCCGGGACCCGGGAGGAGAGCACGGTGAGCCCGTCGATCGCGGCGAGCGCGGCCAGCAGCGCGGTACGCCGCGCCGGGGGCAGGTCGTGCTCGCGGAGCACCACGTGGGTCAGGCCCGCAGCGGCACAGGCCCGCAGCGTCTCCGGCAACTGCCGGCCGGCCGGCAGCTGCCGCCGGTCGGTGAGCAGCAGCAGCCGGGGGACGTTCAAGCGAGGTCTCCGCCGCAAGGCGAGCGAAGCGCGCTTACGTGGGGTGCTCATGTGACCATCCCGACGGCCGGGCTGGACGGGCGGGCGCCGGCCAGGCGCGGGATCCGGCCGGCGTGGCGGGCGGCGTACCCGGCCTCGACCGCCAGCCGCAGTGCCCGGGCCATCATTGCCGGTTGCTCGGCCCGGGTGACCGCGGTCGCGGCGAGCACGGCGTCACAGCCGAGCTCCAGGGCCAGCGCAGCGTCCGAGGCGGTGCCGACCCCGGCGTCGAGCACCACGGGCACGTCGACCCCGGCGACCAGTGACTCGAGCGCGTCGGGGTTGACGATCCCCTGGCCCGAGCCGATCGGCGAGCCCAGCGGCATCACCGCGGCGCAGCCGAGGTCGGCCAGCCGGCGCGCCACGACCGGGTCGTCACTGGTGTAGGGAAGCACCGTGAACCCGCGCGCCACCAGCGCGGCGGCCGCCTCGAGCAGCTCGACCACGTCGGGGAGCAGGCTGTGCTCGTCACCGATCACCTCGAGCTTGACCCAGTCGGTGCCGAGGGCCTCCCGGGCGAGCTCGGCGGTGTGCACGGCCTCGTGGGCGGTCCGGCAGCCGGCGGTGTTGGGCAGCACCCGGGCACCGTGCTCGCGGAGCGTGCCGAGCACTCCCCCGGCCTCTCGACCCGACGTACGCCGGATGCTGACCGTCACCAGCGCCGGCCGAGCGGCCGCCAGCACCGGGCCGAGCAGTCCCACGCTGGGCAGCCCGCCGGTGCCCAGGAAGAGCCGCGACCCGAGCGGCTCACCGGCGACGACGAGGCCCTCTCGTTCAGCCACCCTGCACCGCCGTCACGATGTCGACCTCGTCGCCCTCGGTGAGCCGCCGGTCGTGCCCGGACCGGGGCACCACCATGCGGTTGACCGCCACCGCCACGCCCGCGGTGCTCCGGCCCGCGAGCAGGTCGGCGACCGTGGTGACCGGGGGCAGCTCCACGGGGTCACCGTTGAGCACGACCCTCATCGCTCCTCCTTCCCGGTGACGGCATGGCCCGTGTCGGCGGCGGCTGCGGTTTGGTCCCAAACCGCAGGTTTCGGGGCCGGATTCGTGCCGTTTGGTCCCAAACCGCGTTCACCGACGACGCCGGCGAACCTTCGGGGGTCCACCGCGGGCTCGACCTCTCCGGTCTCCAGGTGATCGGCCAGCAGTCGCGCGGTCACCGGTGCGAGCAGGATCCCGTTGCGGAAGTGGCCGCCGGCGATAGCTACCCCGGGCTCGCCGGAGGGGCCGACCAGCGGCAGGTTGTCACGCGTGCCGGGCCGGTTCCCCGCGCTTGCCTCACGCCACTCGGCACGGTCGAGTGCCGGCAGCAGCTCACGGGCGGCGTCGAGCAGCTGGTGGACGCCGCCGAGCGTGACCCGGGGCCGGTCGTCGTGCTCCTCGACGGTGGCGCCGATCACCACCTCCCCGGTCGCGCGCGGCACGACGTACACGCTGGTGCCACGCACCCAGCCCCGAACCGGGCGCTCCGGCGGGTCGTCGGTGTGCACCCGGACCACCTCGCCGCGGACCGCGCGGACCAGGTGGGTGTACGGCGCCGGCAGCCGGGCCCCGGTGGCCAGCACGGTCACCTCCGGCTCGGCACCGGACGCGGACGCGACCACCGGCACCCGTTGCAGCAACGCCTCCAGGACCGCCCGCGGGTCGACGCTGCGGTCATCGACCAGCGCCGCCGCGGTGACCCGGCTGCCCAGCCCCGGCTCGAGGCGTCGTACGCCGGTCCGGTCCAGGACCTCGGCGGGCCGGCCCTGCCGCAGCAGCACCCCGACCTGCTGCTCCAGCCGCCGCTGGTCCTGCCGGTCGAGGGCCACGAGCAGGGTGCCCCCACGGGTCAGCGGTACGCCGAGCCGGTCGGCGTACTCCGGCCACATCGCGGCGCTGCGCATGCCGAGCCGGAACAGCGCATCCTCGCCGTGCCAGGCCTCGCCGGACGGGCTCAGCATCCCCGCCGCGACCCGGGAGGCGCCGCTGCCCGGCCGCGGGTCGGCCACCTCGACCTCGTGGCCTCGCCGCAACAGCTCGTCGGCACAGGCCAGCCCGATGATGCCGGCGCCGAGGATCCGCACACGCATCAGGCCACCTCGCCGACGAGCTCCCTCGCGGCGGCCAGCGGGTCGGGTTCTCGCCAGATCCCTCCGAGCACGGCGACGCCGGTGGCGCCGGCCACCCGCACCTCGCGGGCACGGCCCGTGGTGATCCCGCCGATCGCCACCAGGGGCAGCACCCCGTCGGCCTCCCGGACCGCGGCCACGCCCAGCGGCGAGGGCAGTCCGTGCTTGCTGGCGGTCGCGAACACCGGCCCGAGGCCGGCGTAGTCGGCCCCCTCCGCCCGGGCCCGCTCGACGTGCTCGCGGCACCGGCAGGTCGCGCCCACCAGCAGGTCGCCGGCGACCCGGCGGGCCGCGGCGACCGGGAGGTCGGCCCGGCCGAGGTGGACGCCGTCGGCCCGGGCGGCCAGGGCGACGTCCAGCCGGTCGTCGACCAGCACCCGCGCGCCGTACGGCCGGACCGCGCCGAGCACGGCACAGGCCAGCGCGTACAGCTCGGCGTCGGTCGCCCGCTTGGCGCGAACCTGGAAACCGTCGACCCCCGCAGCGGCCAACTCCGGCAGCAGCTCGAGGGGGTCGGTGGAGCCGACCAGGCAGAAGATGCGTGGAACCATGTCTCCTCACTTCCTTCGCCGGCATGACCCGGATCAGGTTCGACGGTCGGAGCGGCTCCAGCTCCTTCTCAGCCCGTGCCACGGGCTCCCGTGTGGATGTCTCGACCGTAGCAGTCCGCCCGGCCCGGTCAACCCCGCCCAGCCCGTCACCCGGTGCGGCTGAGCGAGGTCTCCACCTCGAGCCGGGCTAGCTTCTCCGGGTTGCGGACGGCGAACATGTGGGTGATCCTGCCGTCCTCCACCACGAGGCTGATCGCGGTGTCGAGCGTGCCGTCGATGTCGATCCGCACTCCCGGCCCGCCGTTGAGCCGCATCGGCGCGGTGACGGCGCCGGCAGGCCCCTTCCGGGCGAACCGGGAGAGCACCTTGCCGACGACGTCCGCACCGTTGAGGGGGATTCGCACCGCCGTGGCGATGCCGCCGCCGTCCGAGACTACGGCCACGTCCGGGGCGAGCACGTCGAGCAGGCCCTGCAGGTCCCCGGTGTTCAGCGCGGCCAGGAAGCGGTCCACGACCTCGTCCTGCTCCGCTCGGTCGACTCGCAGCCGGGGCCGGCGCGCACGCACGTGTTCCCGGGCGCGGTGGGCGAGCTGGCGCACCGCGGCCGGGGTCTTGTCGACGGCGATCGCGATCTCCTCGTACGGCAGGTCGAAGACCTCGCGAAGGACGAACACCGCACGCTCGGTGGGCCCCAGGGTCTCGAGCACGGTGAGCATCGCCATCGAGACACTGTCGGCGAGCTCCACGTCCTCCGCGACGTCGGGCGCGGTGACCAGCGGCTCGGGCAGCCACTCGCCGACGTATTCCTCACGTCGGCGCGCCATCGTACGCACCCGGTTGAGCGCCTGTCGGGTCACGATCCGGACCAGGTAGGCCCGTGGGTCGCGCACCTCGGACTGGTCACTGCGTTCGTTCCTGGCGGCCCACCGCAACCAGGTCTCCTGCACCACGTCCTCGGCGTCGGTCGCGGTGCCGAGGATCTCGTAGGCGACGGTGAACAGCAGGCTGCGATGGCTGAGGAACGGGTCGGCGCTCATGGCTGGTCGGGTCGCCGCGGAAGGGTGGGCCGAGCGCGTTCCCGTCGCCCGTTCATGCCTGCGAGGGTACGTCGGGCCGCCGCGGCATCGGCGCGAGCCCGCAGGAGGCCGCGAAGCCCTCCGACTCGATGCCCAGGGCGATGTTGGAGCGGGTCGTCAGGTTCGCGAACCCGATCACCGTGGTGAGCTCGAGGAGCGATGCGGGCCCGAGCTGCTCCAGCAGCTGCGCCACCATCGCGTCGGTGGTGGCCGGCGGGGTCTGGCTCATCGCCTCGGCGTAGTCCAGGACGTTGCGCTCGAGTGGCGTGAACACCTCCGACTCGCGCCAGCGGGGGATCTGCCGGGCCTTCTCGATGTCCAGGCCCTGGTTGTGGGCCATGAAGTAGTTGAAGTCCAGGCACCACGAGCAGCCGACGAGCGACGCCACTGCCATGTGGGCGAACGACTTGAGGGTCTCGTCGCACTCGTGCCACTTCTGCAGCTTCTGGCCGAACCCCATGCTGGCCTTGAGCGCAGGCTTGTGGTGCCACATCACGCCCAGCGACTCGGGCACGTGACCGAACATCCGGGCGCTGAACCTCTTCACCACCGTGCCGTAGAGCCCGGTGATCTCCGTCGGGGGGATCCTGGTGTCCATCTCGTCCTCCTGCCTTCCAGGTCAAGGTGTGCTCGGCATGAAGACACCGGCCGGGCCCGGGATGTGACAGGTTCCTGCGTACGGACCGGGGCTTCAGCTGGCAGCGAGGACGTCGAGACCCCGGCGCACGTCCATCAGGTGGTGCTCGCCCTCGTGCAGCGTGTGCCGGGCCAGCCACCGCAGGTCGTGCTCGGCGGGCTCGGGCCAGTTGTAGACCACGGCCCGGTCCCAGGCCCCCGGCGCGAGCAGCCCGTAGGCGGTGGCGCACAGCTCCGCGGCGACCTCGACCTGGGCGAGCACGTCGGCAAGCGGATGCCGGTCGTAGCCGCACATCGCCACCCGTTCCTCCCGGTGCATCCGGGCCAGGCTGGGGCGTTCCTCGACCTGCGCGAGCACGACCCGGTCGCGCTGGACCAGCAGCACGTCGCGGATGTGGCAGGCGTACTCCAGCGGCGACCACGTCGCCGGCTCCGGGCGCGTGCTCGCGAGGGCGGGGGCCACGTCGGAACAGGCCGCGGCGAGGTCGGCGGCGACGGCGCGCAGTCGTCCCGGGACATCCTCGACGGCCACCGCGTCGTAGACGTAGCCGCACTCGGCACAACGGTCCACCCGCCCACGATAGGCACGTCCCCGGAGGCGGTGAGCACCGCGGCTGCGGCCGGTCAGTAGCGTCACCCTCGTGGACGGCACCGAGTACGCCGAGGTGGCCCGCGCGGAGGGTCCGCGCGGGGAGGTGGTGCTGCGCGAGCGCCGTACGCCGGAGGGACCGGCGGTGCTCGAGCTGCGGGTCAACGGGGTCTTCGTCATGGACACCCGGGAGACCGGCAGCGAGCGGGCGCTGGCCCGACGGGCCCTGGAGCTGGTCGAGGACCCGCGCAACGTGCTCGTCGGCGGGCTCGGGCTGGGCTTCACCACCCGTGAGGTGCTCGCGGACCCACGCGTCGAACGGGTGGCCGTGGTGGAGATCGAGGAGTCGCTGGTCGGATGGATGCGTGATGGCACGGTGCGGTCCGGCCCGGAGCTGCTGGCCGACCGGCGGGTGGTCGTCGTACCCGGTGACATCCGGGAGGCACTGGCCGAGGTGGTCACGCGTACCTACGACCTGGTGCTGCTCGACGTCGACAACGGGCCGGGGCACCTGGTCCACGAGGACAACCGGGACATCTACCGGGAACCGTTCCTGGACCGGGTCCGCGAGATCCTCGCCCCGCTCGGCGCGCTGGTGGTGTGGTCGTCGGCTCCGGCGCCGCAGCTGGAGGCCGCGATGCGTGCGGTTTTCGGCTGTTGTGAGCGGATCACGTACCCGGTGGTGCTGCAGGAGCGGGAGGAGGAGTACCTGCTGTACCTCGCCCGGAAGCCCGGGCCGGACCGCCGGTAGCGTCAGGGCCATGAACGACGACGACTTCCGCATCGAGCACGACTCCATGGGTGAGGTCCGGGTCCCGGCGCAGGCGCTGTGGCGGGCCCAGACCCAGCGGGCGGTGGAGAACTTCCCGGTCTCGGGGACCACCATCGAGCCCGCGCTGGTGCGTGCGCTCGCCCGGGTGAAGCGGGCGGCGGCGAAGACCAACGCCGAGCTCGGAACGGTCAGCGAGGACCGGGCACGGGCCATCGTCACGGCCGCCGGTGAGGTGGTCGACGGCCGGCACGACGACGCGTTCCCGGTCGACGTGTTCCAGACCGGCTCGGGCACCAGCTCGAACATGAACATGAACGAGGTGCTGGCCACCCTGGCGTCGCGGTCCGGGACCGAGGTGCACCCCAACGACCACGTCAACGCCAGCCAGTCCAGCAACGACACCTTCCCCACCGCGATCCACGTCGCGGCCGCGGAGTCGACCGAGCATGACCTGGTGCCCGCGCTCGAGCACCTCGCCGGGTCCTTCGAGCGCAAGGCAGAAGAGTTCTCCGGGCTGGTGAAGTCGGGTCGTACCCACCTGATGGACGCCACCCCGGTGATGCTCGGCCAGGAGCTCGGCGGGTACGCCGCGGTGTGCCGGCACGGGGTGGAGCGACTGCGCGCTGCGATGCCGCGGGTGCTCGAGCTGCCGCTGGGAGGAACGGCGGTCGGCACCGGCATCAACACCCCGCCCGGGTTCGCCGAGAAGGTGATCGGCGAGCTCGGCCGGGACACCGGTCTCGCGTTCACCGAGGCGCGCAACCACTTCGAGGCCCAGGGCGGCCAGGACTCGCTGGTCGAGCTGTCGGGCCAGCTGCGCACGATCGCGGTCGGGCTGACCAAGGTGAGCAACGACCTGCGCTGGATGTCGTCGGGACCGACCACCGGCCTGGCCGAGATCCACCTGCCCGACCTGCAGCCCGGCTCCAGCATCATGCCGGGCAAGGTCAACCCCGTGCTCGCCGAGGCGACACTGATGGTGTGCGCCCAGGTGATCGGCAACGACACATGCGTCACGGTCGCCGGCGGCGCGGGCAACTTCGAGCTCAACGTGATGATGCCGGTGCTCGCACGCAACCTGCTGGAGTCGATCCGGCTGCTGGCCAACGTCACCCGCGTGCTCGCTGACCGCTGCGTCGACGGCATCACGGCGGACACCGACCGGATGCGCACCTACGCCGAGTCCTCGCCCAGCGTGGTCACCCCGCTGAACAGGTACATCGGCTACGAGGAGGCCTCGAAGGTCGCCAAGGCGGCGATGAAGGAGGGGCGCACCATTCGCGAGCAGGTGCACGCGATGGGGTACGTCGAGCGTGGCGAGCTGACCGAGGAGCAGCTCGAGAAGGCGCTCGACGTGGAGTCGATGACGCACCCGTGATGCTCACCGCCCTGGAGGCCGGCGGCAAGCAGACCGTCACCGTCGCCGGGGACACCCTGACCTTCGAGGAGCTGCGTGGCGCGGCGGCCGCGGTGTCCCGGCAGCTGGCCGGCCGGCACCGCGTCGCCGTGACCGCGACGCCGACGATGCAGACCGTGGCCGCCGTGGCCGGTGCCCTGCTCGCGGGTGTGGCGGTGGTCCCGGTGCCGCCGGACTCCGGCGAGGCGGAGCGGCGCCACATCCTCACCGACTCCGCAGCAGAGCCGATGCGGCCGGTCGACCTCGGCGTACGGGCGGCGTACCAGCCCCGGGAGGTCGATCCCGAGGCGACTGCGTTCGTGCTCTACACCTCCGGCACGACGGGTCCGCCGAAAGGGGTGCTGCTCTCGCACCGGGCGGTCGCCGCGGGCCTGGACGGGCTGTTCGACGCCTGGTCGTGGACGGCCCGGGACGTGCTCGCCCACGGGCTGCCGCTGTTCCACGTGCACGGCCTGGTGCTCGGCGTGCTGGGTCCGCTGCGGGTCGGGTCCGGGCTGGTGCACGTGGGCCGGCCGACCCCGGAGGCCTACGCGTCGGTGGAGGCCACGATGTACTTCGGCGTCCCGACGATCTGGTCCCGGCTCGCGGCCGCCCCCGAGCAGGCCCGCGCGCTCGCACCGGCGCGGCTGCTGGTCTCGGGCAGTGCCCCCCTGCCGGTGCCGGTGTTCGAACGGGTCCGCGAGCTGACCGGCCACGCGATCGCCGAGCGGTACGGCATGAGCGAGTCGCTGATCACGGTGGCGACCCGCGCGGACGCCGACGCCCGTGCCGGCTGGGTGGGGACGCCGGTCGCGGGCGTGCAGACCCGGCTGCGGCCGACCGACGGCGCGACCGCGTCGGTCCCCCACGACGGCGAGACCCTCGGCCGGCTGGAGGTCCGCGGGGCCACCATGTTCAGCGGCTACCTCGACCGCCCCGAGGCGAACCGGACCGCATGGACCGACGACGGCTGGTTCCGCACCGGCGACGTCGCGGTCATCGGGCCGGACGGCGCCCACCGCATCGTCGGCCGGGAGTCCACCGACCTGATCAAGTCGGGTGGCTACCGGGTCGGTGCCGGCGAGGTGGAATCGGTGCTGCTGGGGCATCCCGCGGTGACGGCCTGTGCGGTGGTCGGGGAGCCCCACGACGACCTCGGCCAGCGGATCGTGGCCTACGTGGTGCCCGGGGAGCCGGTGGCCGCCGAGGAGCTCACGGCGTACGTCGCCGAGCAGCTGTCGTTCCACAAGCGTCCCCGTGAGGTGCGCTTCGTGACCGACCTGCCGCGCAACGAGATGGGCAAGGTGCAGAAGTCGCGGCTGCGGCCCGACCCTGCCGGGTAGCCCGGAGGCCTTTCGGAAAAGCACTTCCCGCGACGCGGGCCCGAGGCCATGATGGCTGCGAAGAGCTCCCCCACGTCGTCAGGAGTGCCATGTCCCAGGACGTCCACGTGCAGAAGCCCGGCTGGCTCACGGTCAACGTGATGAACCGGTCGGTCGCGTGGCTGACGCGTCGGGGCCTCAGCGTGTGGGGCTCCCGGGTGCTCGAGGTGAAGGGGCGCAGGAGCGGCCAGTGGCGGCGTACGCCGGTCAACCCGCTCACCGTGGACGGGCGGCGCTACCTCGTGGCTCCCCGGGGCCATGTGCAGTGGACCCACAACATGCGCGCTGCCGGCGGCGGCCGGCTGGTGCTCGGCAGCCGCGTGGAGGAGTTCACCGCCGATGAGGTGCCCGACGCGGAGAAGCCGGCGATCCTGCGCGCCTACCTGAAGCGCTGGAAGGCCGAGGTGGGCGTGTTCTTCGGCGGGGTCGGGCCGGACGCCACGGACGAGGAGCTGCTCGCGATCGCTTCGCGGCACCCGGTCTTCCGGGTCACGGAGACGTGAGCCGGTCGGCTCCCCGACCGACGGGACCTCAGTACCAGCCGTGGCCCTGCTTGAAGGACCAGGCTCCGCACGGCGAGCCGTAGTGGTCGCGGATGTAGCCCAGGCCCCAGCGGATCTGGGTCTCGGGGTTGCTCTCCCAGTTCGGCCCAGCGGAGGCCATCTTCGAGCCGGGCAGCGCCTGCGGGATGCCGTACGCCGAGGACGTGGGGTTGGCCGCGTGGATGTTCCAGCCCGACTCGCTGTTGTAGAGCGAGTCGAGGCAGCCGAACTCGCCCTCGGAGTACCCGTACTGCGGGAGCAGCGCCTTCGCGATCGTGCGCGGGTCCGCCTGCGACAGGTCCTCGGTGTGGGTGCGCGCCACCCCCGAGGCGTCGGACAGCTCGGCCGCCTTGAGGTGGTTCGCCTCGACCCGGCGGTCGTCGGAGGAGCGTGACGCGGACGCCTTCCGGGCGGCCAGCTCGTCGGTGGTGAGCTGGTGCGTGGTCGGCCGGGTCGTCAGCGCGGCGGCTGCATTGTGGAAGGGCCCCTCCTGGGCAAGGACGCCCGTGGAGAGCGCGACGCCGGTGGCGGCGATGCCCAGGACGGAGGCCAGGGCCGCACCCTTGACGGCGGTGCGGAAACGCTTGCGGGGTTGGTGGGTCGGGGCACTGCGATGTTTCGGGGCGCGCTGTGACGGGGGCACGGCGGGTCTTTCGGTCGACGACGGGGGCCTTGCTCGCGCGAGCCGGGGCAGCTCAGGGGAAGAAGCGCGGCAAACGTCACCCACCATGACGGAAACGCCACCGCGGTGCAAGCTCGCAGCAAGCGCGGCGAGGTGAGAGCGGTCACGCCGGCTCGGGGACCGGCGTGATGCCTGTTACAGGGTGACGTTCTCGAGCATCTCGGTGACCAGTGCGGCGATCGGCGAGCGCTCGGAACGGGTGAGCGTGACGTGGGCGAACAGCGGGTGGCCCTTGAGCCGCTCCACCACCGCGACCACGCCGTCGTGCCGGCCCACGCGCAGGTTGTCACGCTGGGCGACGTCGTGGGTGAGCACCACCTTGGAGTTGGCGCCGATGCGCGACAGCACCGTCAGCAGCACGTTCCGCTCCAGCGATTGGGCCTCGTCGACGATCACGAAGGCGTCGTGCAGGGACCGGCCCCGAATATGTGTCAGCGGGAGCACCTCGAGCAGATCCCGGTCGAGCACCTCGTCGATCACCTCGCGGCTGGTGACCGAGCCCAGCGTGTCGTAGACCGCCTGGGCCCACGGCGACATCTTCTCCGACTCGCTGCCGGGGAGGTAGCCGAGCTCCTGACCGCCGACCGCGAACAGCGGGCGGAACACCACCACCCGTCGGTGCTGGCGGCGCTCGAGCACCGTCTCGAGCCCGGCGCACAGCGCCAGCGCGGACTTGCCGGTGCCGGCACGACCGCCCAGGGAGATGATGCCCACCTCGGGGTCCATCAACAGGTCCAGCGCCACCCGCTGCTCGGCGGAGCGGCCGTGGATGCCGAACACCTCCCGGTCGCCGCGGACCAGGTGCACCCGCTTGTCCGCACCGACCCTGCCCAGGGCGCTGCCGCGCTCGGAGACCATCACCAGGCCGGTGTGGCAGGGCAGGTCCCGGGCCTCGTCGAGGTCGAAGACCTGCTCGTCGTACAGCTCGTCGAGGTCGCCGCCCGCGACGTCCAGCTCGGCCATCCCGGTCCAGCCCGCGTCGGACTCCTGAATCTGCTCGCCGCGGTACTCCTGGGCGTCCAGGCCGACAGCAGACGCCTTGATCCGCAACGGCAGGTCCTTGGAGACCAGCGTCACCCGGCGGCCCTCATCGGCGAGGTTGCGGGCGACTGCGAGGATCCGGGTGTCGTTGTCCCCGAGCCGGAAGCCCGACGGCAGCGCCTGCGGGTCGGTGTGGTTGAGCTCGACGTGGACGGTGCCCCCGTGCTCCCCGATCGCCACCGGGTTGTCCAGCCGGCCGTGGCGGATCCGCAGCTCGTCGAGCATGCGCAGCGCCGTGCGCGCGAAGTACCCGAGCTCGGGATGGTGCCGCTTGCCCTCCAGCTCGGTGATCACCACCACCGGCAGCACGACCTCGTGCTCCTCGAAGCGGCGCAGCGCCACCGGGTCCGCGAGCAGCACCGACGTGTCGAGAACGTAGGTCCTTGCCTCGTCGCGACCCGGCGGTCCGGCGGGCGCATCGGTGCGGGCCTCGGCGCCGGTGGCGGCGTGGGTGGCTGGGGCCGGCTGGGCTGTTGCCACGGACTATCCCCTCGCGGACCGCAACGCGCACTCGGCGTCCCGGTCCTTGTCGATCGTGCTCGGACCGGGACGTCCCACCCGGGTCTGAGTGCTGACCCGCTGGTGGTTGTGTACGTGATCGCTCACGGACCCTTCTTCCCGCGTCGGGCCGCTTCCCCACGGCCCGATGACTGCAACGTACGACGGCAGCCGGGCGTGTCGCGTCAGACACGCCCGTGACCGGGGTACGGCACAGCACGGCACGACCCCGGCCGGAACGGGCAGAGCCGGTCCGGCCGGGGTCGATCGGCGGGCGGGTGCTACTTCGCGGCCACCAGCTGGGCGACGTAGCCCGGCACCTGCGGGCTGCCGAAGCCCGTGGTCAGGTCGTAGCCCGTCGTGGTCGGGTACCCCGGCACCGGGTCGGGGGCCAGGAACCCGTCGGAGCCGGTGTCCCAGATCCGGTTGTTCTTGATGTCTCCACTCGGAGTGGTGCCGTACCTCTGCTCGACCACGTCGCGGAACGCGCTGGTCTTGTCGAAGCTCGGCGAGTAGATCACCTTGTTGAGGTTGCCGACCGGGCCCTCCCCCGCGGCCTCACGGGCCTGGTTGCCGATCGCGGTCACGGCTGCCGCCTGTGGCGAGGCCGCCGACGTCCCGCCGTACACGCCCCACGACGGCGGGCCGTCGATGGAGGGGAAGAAGGACCGGTAGGTCAGCACACCGCCGTTGACCGCGGCGTTCCAGGCGATGTCCGGGACACCGCGGTGGTCACCGACCACGCTCTCCACCGAGTTCTGGTACGCCGGGCGCGGGTAGACCGTGGACAGCCCGCCGCCGGACGCGATGCCGGCCCAGCCCTCGTTCCAGGCCGCCTCGGTGCTACCGCCGGAGCTCCAGTTCCAGTAGAGCGGGTTGTAGCTGCCGTCGCTGTTGAAGGGCTTGTCCTGGGTGGGGTCCCAGGTCCAGCCGGACTGCACCTGGGTGCCGCCGACCGAGGTGACGTACGGCGAGACGTTGGGGTAGCTCACCTCCGGGTTCGGGGACGTGCTCGTCTGGTGGTGCGAGCGGGTTGCTCCGACCGAGCCGGTGTCGCCCGAGCTGGAGAAGAAGGTGTCGCCCTTGGCGAGCCCGCGCTGGAAGGTCTGGTCGAACCTCGCGAACTGCGTCCTCGCGCTGTGCCCGCCGAAGGCCTGCTCGCCGGTGCCGAACGACATCGAGAACATCGTGCCGCTGGGGTACTTGCCGACGGCCCAGTCGATGGCCTTCATCAGGTTGGGCAGGCCCTGCACGCCCTGGGTCTCGGCCGGCGGGGTTGCCAGCAGCACGATGTGAGCCTTGGGCGCCATCGCGTAGGCCCACTCGATGTCGAGGCTGGCCTCACCGGCCCACCCCTCAGCAGCGCAGGGCCCGGAGGTGCAGCCACCCTTGCCGGGGGGGTTCTTGTAGTCGGGGTGGCCCAGCGGGTAGACGGCGTCGTAGTTCGGGGTCGGACCGTTGAAGGTCTTGGCGAAGAAGCTCAGGTCGTTCGCGCCGGTCGGTGTGCCGTAGGAGTCGACCAGCACGATGGTCTGACCGGCGCCGTCGTTGGTGCTCGGGGTCAGCGGGTCGAGGCCGTAGAACGCGCGCAGGTCGTTGGGCGTGTAGCAGTGGATGTACGCCGACACCCGGTTGTCCGGCGCCGGTCGCTTGCAGGCGACCGCACCGTCGCCGGGCTTCGCCTTGTGGAAGGCGCTCTGCGGTGCCTGGGCCACGGAGGGCCCTGCGTTCGTCCGCGCGGGCGCCGGTTCGGCGACGGCGGGGACGGCGCTTGCGAGGGACACGGCGAGGGAGATTGCCCCCACGCCGGCCAAGGCGGATCTGTTCATTCCTGGCCTCTCGTTCGGGCGTCGCCCCGACCGTGGCGATGTTGGACGCGGCCGGGACGATGCAAAAGGATGGCCGAACCTTCACCCGATCGCGACCAAAGCGCAAGGGTTGCGGGCAGTCCTTCTCGAAAATGGGCGGCCGTTGCGCCGGACCGTGGCGCGCTCAGGCGCCGAAACGTCGCTCGCGCTCGGCGTAGGCGCGCACCGCCCGCAGGAAGTCCACCCTCCGGAAGTCGGGCCAGTAGGCCTCGCAGAAGTAGAACTCGCTCTGGGCGCTCTGCCAGAGCAGGAAGCCGCCGAGCCGCTGCTCGCCCGAGGTGCGGATCACCAGGTCCGGGTCGGGCTGGCCCTTGGTGTAGAGGTGCTCGGCGATGTGGTCGACGTCGATCACCTCCGCGAGCTCCTCCAGCGTGATGCCGCGTGCGGCCTGCTCCTGCAGCAGCGAGCGGACGGCGTCGGCGATCTCGCGCCGGCCGCCGTACCCGACCGCGACGTTGACCAGCATCCCGTCGACGTCGGCGGTGGCGGCCTCGGCCGCCTTGAGCCGCTCGGTCAGCTGCGAGGGCAGCAGGTCCAGGGAGCCGACCGGGTGCAGCCGCCAGCGCCGCTGTGCGGCGAGCGCGTCGACCGCGTCACCGATGATCGCGAGCAGCGGCTCGAGCTCTCCGACGGTGCGGTGGAGGTTGTCGGTTGACAGCAGCCACAGCGTGACCACCTCGACACCGACCTCCTCGCACCAGCCGAGCATCGGCTCGATGTTGGCGGCACCGGCCAGATGGCCGTGGGCGGTGTCGCGCCCGACCTCGCGGGCCCAGCGCCGGTTGCCGTCGAGCATCACCCCGACGTGCTTGGGGAGCCGCTCCGCGGGCAGCCTGCGGAACACGCGGGCCTCGTACGCCGGGTAGAGCACCCGCCGGAGCCCGCGTTTCCAGTCCACCACGCTGACCGACTCTACCGGGACGCCTCGCAGGCAATCCGGAAACCTGCACCGCCCGGGCATGCAAGACCTACGGTCGGGTAGGTTCAACGCATGGACGTGCCGCGCGACCCTGCGCTGCCCAGCACCGGACGAGCGCCGCACGAGGCCGCCCGGGAAAGGGCGCATCGCACGGCACAGCGCGCCCAGCAGGCCCAGCAGCACGCCGCGGCGGCGGTGCGCGGGAAGATGAACGAGGTCAAGCCTCGGCTTCGCGGCTGGTTCCACGCCGCCGCCACGCCGCTGACCCTGAGCGCGGGGATCGTCCTTGTCTGGCTCTCCCCCACCATCCCCACGAAGATCGGCTCGGCGGTGTTCACCTTCGCCGCGCTGCTGGTGTTCACGGTCTCGGGGATCTACCACCGCGGCAACTGGTCGCGGCGTACCTGGGCCTTCCTGCGCCGGTTCGACCACGCGAACATCTTCGTGCTGATCGCCGGGTCGTACACGCCGTTCGCGGTGCTGTTCCTCCACGGCAGCGCCCGAATCACGCTGCTCGCCGTGGTCTGGGGGGCAGCAGTGGCCGGCGTGGTGTTCCGCCTCTTCTGGACCGACGCACCCCGCTGGCTCTACACGCCGATGTACATCGCGCTCGGGTGGGCGGCCGTGTTCTTCGTGCCGGAGTTCCTGGCCGGCGCACACCGGTTCAGCGCCGGTGTCGCCATCGCAGTCCTTGTGCTGGTCGCGGTCGGCGGGCTGCTCTACACCCTCGGCGGCGTGGTCTACGGGCTGCGCAAGCCCGATCCGTGGCCGCGCTGGTTCGGCTTCCACGAGGTGTTCCACTCGTTCACGATCGTGGCGTTCACCTGCCAGTACGTCGCCGCCTCGCTCGCGACGTACTCGCTGCGCTGAACGAGGATCCCCCGGCTCTGCGCTGCCCGAGGGTCAGCGCAGCGTCAGGCGCGGGTCGGTGGCCACGCGCAGCAGCTGCTTCGCCGTCGCCGGCCAGTGGGCGACCGGGGTCGTTGCGTTGTTGCCGAACAGCTTCGACTCCGCGATCAGCACCACCTGTCCGTCCGGACGGGTGTGGTAGACGGCAAGGGTGTCGCCGTAGCGTTGCTGTTTGCCGGTGGTTCCGTCCGGGAGTTGCACCGAGGTGCACCGATGCCCACCGGTGTCGCCGGGCGTGCAGCTGTACGGCGTAAATCCTCCGACCGCCTCGGCGCTGGTGCCGACCTCGACCATGACCTCGCCGGTTCCGCCGCCCTCGTTCCAGCCGAGCTTGGTACCCACGGAGCTCAAGGCGGTGGCGCCACCGGCTCGGCCCATCCCGAGCATGGCCCTAGCCCGCTCCTCAGGGTTGTTGTCAGCATGCTCTCCCGCCTTCTTCGGCACGCCGGAGGCTTGTTGGTTGCTCACGTGGGCGTCCAGATGCCTGCCCTGCGGATCGAGCACGGCAGACACTGCATCTCGGAACCCCTCGAGGCGCTTGTCGACCGACATCGGTGCCGGCGTCGCCTTGCCCGAGGGCGAAGCGCTGGCCCTCCCGCTGGCCGCCTGGCTCACGTGTGCCGGGGCGCCCGTCCCGGGCACTCCCGCAGCGAACACGGCAACCCCAGCCACCGCCGCAAGCGTGGTCACCGCCCCTGCAGCTCCGCCAAGGCGCTGCCTGCGCAGCTGGCGCTTCCCGCGCGCGAGGTCGGCCTCGGCGGACACCGCCGGTGTGGTGATATCGGCAGCCAGACGACTCAGGGCCTCGAAGACGCGCTCGTCTCGTTCTGGATCATGTGCACCGTTCATCATTTCCCCCTGATTGTTTCGATCGTGAGTGCCTTGCGAAGGTGGGCAAGAGCTGCGGAGGTCTGGCTTTTCACCGTGCCCGGGCTGATGCCCAGGTCAGCGGCGGTCTCCCGCACGGACAGACCCCAGTAATGGCGCAACACGACGATCCGTCGCTGGCCGGTGGGCAACGTCCGCAGCGCTGCCCAAAGCTCGTCGGAGTCTTCCGTAGACAGGCCGGCAGCGGTGGCGGGCAGACCATGGCCCTCGGGAATCGGGCGCTCTCTGCGCCACGGACGCCTGGTTTCGTCCACGTGCGCATTGACGACCGCCCGTCTGGCATAGGCATCCACGGACTCCATCCGCTGGATGCGCTCCCAACGGGAGTACAGCCTGGCCAGCACTGTCTGAACCAGGTCCTCGGCGTGGTGGCTATCTCCACTGAGTAGGTATGCGGTGCGAAACAACGTGTTCCGTCGAGCCTGGACAAACTCCACGAACTCCGCGTCGCGGTGCGATGCCTGCCTCACTGCCACCCCCTCGCTCTCACCCATACTCAACGAGACGAGGTGTCCATCGGTTGGCTGGCACGCTCTTCCGTAGAGTAGAACAAGTTCTTATGATGCGGCCCATGGCTCCAGAAGCACTCGCGCAGGGACGTTGCGATCCGGCCTTCGATCCCCTGCGCGACCTGCTCGCGGACAACCTCGCCGACGGCACCGACCTCGGTGCCTCGATAGCAGTGGTGCACCAGGGTCACCTGGTCGCCGACCTGTGGGGAGGAACCGCACGCACGGGCCAGCCATGGCACCAGGACACCATCGTGCAGGTCTGGTCGGTGACCAAGACCATGGCCGCGCTGACGGTGCTGGTGCTCGGGGACCGCGGCGTGATCGACCTCGACGAGCCGGTGGCGTCGTACTGGCGTGAGTTCGGGGACCGGCGCGTGCTGGTCCGCCACCTGCTCTCCCACACCTCGGGGTACGCCGGCTGGACCGAACCGCTCGACGTCGACGGCCTGCTCGACCTCGAGCGCAGCGAGAAGATGCTGGCCGAGCAGGACCCGTGGTGGGAGCCGGGCACCGCGTCGGGCTACCACATGACCAGCTACGGCCACCTGCTCGACGGACTGGTGCGGGCCGCGACCGGCCACACCCTGGCCGAGCAGTTCCACGCGCTGGTGTCCGGACCGCTGGGCGCCGACTTCCACCTCGGCGTGCCCGAGGAGGCGATGGATCGCTGTGCCGACCTGGTCCCGCCACCGCCGGGAGGCCTGGACGTCGCCGCGCTCCCCGAGGGCAACCTCCTGGTGCCGACCCTGGTCAACCCGGCACTGGACGTCGGCTTCTGCAACACCGCGCCGTGGCGGCGGGTGTCGGTCGCCGCGGCCAACGGCCACGGCAACGCCCGCTCGATCGCCCGGATCCAGTCGGTGGTCTCCCACGGCGGGGAGGTGGACGGCGTACCGCTGCTGTCCCCCGGCACGCTCGACCGGGTCTTCGAGGTCCAGGCCGACGGCACCGACCTGGTGCTGCTCGCCCCGGTCCGCTTCGGGACCGGCTACGCACTCCCCCAGCCGGCCACCGCTCCGGCGGTCCCCGAGGGCCGGGTGTGCTGGTGGACCGGGTACGGCGGCGCCATCGTCGTCAACGACCTCGA
>JBOHDO010000142.1:0-48535 GCA_050699415.1 Marmoricola sp. | reverse complement strand
CTCGTGGGACGAGCACGACGTGATCATCGACGCGCTCGTGGCCGGCAACGAGGCACTTGCCGCGCGGACGATGCGCAGCCACTCCGAGCAGACCCGGAAGGCTTATAAGGAGGTGAGTGGCGCGCCCGGAGAAGCCGCCGCCAGGGATGGCCGACCACAGGAGCCGGGTGTGCACAGGTGACCCCAGCGGTCACGCCGTGGAGCTGGCTGGCCGCCGCGGCGCCTGTGCTCGTGCTGCTCGCGCTGGTCACCACGGGCCGGATGAAGACCCGCACCGCAGCACTGCTGGTCGCCGGTCTCACCCTGCTGCTGGCCTGGACCGTGTTCGGGTCGGGGGCCCTCACGCTCGGCGTCGCGCTCGCCAAGGGACTGTGGCTGGGCACCTGGATCCTCTACGTCGTCTTCCCGGCGATGCTGCTCTACCGCATCGCGGAGCGTGCCGGCTTCGACCGCATCGGCGGCCTGTTCGGCCACCTGTTCCCCAACCGCAGCGAGAACCTGCTGGTGTTGGCCTGGCTGCTACCGTCGTTCGTCCAGGGGGTCGCCGGATTCGGCACGCCCATCGCGGTGGCGGCGCCACTGCTCGCCGCCTCCGGGTGGGCACGTCATCGGGCGGTCGCCTACCCGCTGATCGGCTACCAATGGTCGGTCACGTTCGGGTCGATGGGTTCGTCCTACTACATGGCCGCGCTCACCGCCCACCTTGGCAGCCACGAGTCGACGGCGTTCGCACACCGGGCGTCGTTGCTGCTCGGCGTGAACTGCCTGGTCGCCGGAGCGCTCCTGCTGCTGCTCGACGGTGGCCTGCGCGGGTTGCGCGACGGCGGGCCGCTGCTGCTGGTGGCGGGAGTGCCGATGGCCGCGACGTTGTACGCCGTCACCGCAGTCGTGCCCGCGGTCGGCTCGGTCGCCGCGGGCGCGGTGGGTTTTGCTGCCGCGATCACCTTGGCCGTGGTCACGCGAGGGCTGCGCCGACGCCGGCGAGCCCCCGCCGCCGAGGATCCGATCCCGGCGCACGAGTCCCGGCGGCGTGCGGTGTGGCTCGTCTCGCCGTACCTCTATCTGCTCGGCATCGCGTTGCTGGTGCTGCTGGTGCCGGCCTCGCGGCACTGGGTCGACGAGCACGCCGCCCTGGCGCCGGGCTTCCCGGCCACCTCCACGGCTCTCGGCTGGCGGACGCCCGCGATCTCCGGGTACACGCCTCTGCGGCTGTTCGACCACCCCGGGACCTACCTGCTGCTGGCCTGCGGGCTGGGGTACCTCACCTACCGCGCGGTCGGGCTGTGGCGGCGCCGCCCCGCGGCCGAGATGCTCCGGGCCTGGTGGTCGTCGGTGCACTCGACCGCGGTGAGCATCCTCGCGCTGGCCTGCGTCACGACCGTGCTGATCGAGGCCGGGATGGTCTCGACGCTGGCACGCGGCGCGGTCGCCGCAACCGGTTCGGCCTTCCCGGCGCTGTCGGGCCTGATCGGCGCGCTCGGATCGTTCCTCACCGGCTCCAGCACGTCGTCGAACGCGCTGTTCTCGGCGTTGCAAGCCGAGGTGGCGGGGTTGTTGCACGCCCCGGCGAGCGTGTTGCTGGCCGCGCAGACGGCGGGGGCGAACGTCGGGAACAGCCTCGCCCCCGTCGTGGTGCTGATCGGGATCAGCGCCGCGGGAGGCGAGGTGGACACCCACCGGGTGCTCCGGGTGGTCTCGGTGGCGGCCGTGGTGCTGCTCGCCGTGGTCACCGGCGCGACTCTGGTGATGTTCCGGGGGGCTACCTGACTGTGGCGGTGTCAGGAGCCGCTGTTGATCATCCCGGCGCCGACGGTGACGCCGCTGGCCTCGTCGATGAGGATGAACGAGCCGGTGGTGCGGTTCTTGGAGTAGGCGTCGCACAGCAGCGGGGTGGTGGTGCGCAGCTGCACCCGGCCGATCTCGTTGAGGCCGAGCTCCTTGGTCTCCTGGTCGCGGTGCAGGGTGTTCACGTCCAGGCGGTACTGGATGTCCTTCACCAGCGCCCGGCCGGTGCGGGTGGTGTGCTTGATCGCGAGCTTCTGTCTCGGTTTGAGCGGCTCGTTGGTCATCCAGCACACCATCGCGTCGATGTCCTGGGACGGTTTCGGGGCGTTCTGCGGTCGGCAGATCAAGTCGCCGCGGGAGACGTCCAGGTCGTCCTCGAGCCGGACGGTGATGCTCATCGGCGGGTACGCCTCGGCCAGCTCGGTCTCGAACATGTCGATGCCGGCGATCTCGGAGGTCAGCCCGGAGGGGAGTACCAGCACTTCGTCGCCTGGCTTGAGCACGCCCCCGGCCAGCCGGCCGGCGTAGCCCCGGTAGTCGTGGAAGTCCTCGGACTTGGGGCGGATGACGTACTGCACGGGGAACCGGGCGTCGACCAGGTCGCGGTCGGAGGCCACGTGCACGTTCTCCAGGTGGTGCATCAGCGACTGCCCGTCGTACCAGTCCATGTTGGTCGACCTGGTGACCACGTTGTCGCCCTTGAGCGCGGAGATCGGGATGATCTCCAGGTCCGGGATGGACAGCTTGGTGGCGAAGCTGGTGAAGTCGGCGTGGATCTTGTCGTAGGTGGCCTCGTCGTAGTCGACCAGGTCCATCTTGTTCACTGCCAGCACCAGGTGCGGCACCCGCAGCAGGCTCAGGAGTACGGCGTGCCGCCGGGACTGCTCGGTCAGGCCCTGACGGGCGTCGACCAGCACCAGGCCGAGGTCGGCCGTGGACGCGCCGGTGACCATGTTCCGGGTGTACTGCACATGCCCGGGGGTGTCGGCGATGATGAACTTGCGCAGCGGGGTCGCGAAGTAGCGGTAGGCCACGTCGATGGTGATGCCCTGCTCGCGCTCGCTGCGCAGCCCGTCGGTCAGCAGGGCGAGGTCGGTGTAGTCGTAGCCGCGCGACTTCGACGTCGCCTCGACCGACTCCATCTGGTCCTCGAAGATCGCCTTGGAGTCCAGCAGCAGCCGGCCGATCAGGGTCGACTTGCCGTCGTCGACCGAGCCGGCGGTGGCGAACCGCAGCAGGTCCATCTCGGAGTCCATCACCGACTTCACCGAGCGCTCGGCGTCCCCGGCGGTGGTGGTCTCGGTGGTCTGTGGGGGGGTGGGCATCAGAAGTAGCCTTCCTTCTTGCGGTCCTCCATGGCGGCCTCGGAGAACCGGTCGTCGCCACGGGTGGCGCCGCGCTCGGTGACCTTGGCGACCGCGATCTCCTCGATGATGGACTCGACGTCGGACGCCGTGCTCTCCACACAGCCGGTCAGGGTCATGTCGCCGACGGTGCGGAACCGCACCATCCGCTCCTCGATGACCTCGCCTTCCTTGGGCTGGACCGCGTCGGAGGCCGAGAGCAGCAGCCCGTCGCGGTCGATGATCTCGCGCTTGTGGGCGTAGTACAGCGACGGGATGTCGACCCGCTCGCGACCGATGTAGTGCCAGATGTCCAGCTCGGTCCAGTTCGACAGCGGGAAGACCCGCATGTGCTCGCCCTCGTGGATCTTCCCGTTGTAGAGGTTCCACAGCTCCGGACGCTGGTTCTTCGGGTCCCACTGGCCGAACTCGTCGCGGTGGGAGTACACCCGCTCCTTCGCCCGGGCCTTCTCCTCGTCGCGCCGGCCCCCGCCGAAGGCGGCGGTGAAGCCCTCCTCCTCCATGGCGCTGAGCAGCGTGCCGATCTGCAGCCGGTTGCGGGAGGTCTTGCCGTCGTCGACCACGACCCCGTCCCTGATCGCCTGGTCCACGCTGGCGATCTTCAGCCGTACGCCGAGCCGCTCGACCCACCTGTCCCGGGTGGCGACCACCTCGGGGAAGTCGAAGCCGGTGTCGACCTGCATCACCGGGAACGGGATCCGGGCCGGGTAGAACGCCTTCTCCGCCAACCGCAGCATCGTGATCGAGTCCTTGCCACCGGAGAACAACAACACCGGCTTCTCGAACTCCGCCGCGACCTCACGGAAGATGTGGATCGACTCCGCCTCCAGCTGGTCCAGCTGGCTCAGCTGGTAGTCGGCATGGGATTCAGACATGGGCGCCTCTCGTCGGGACAGCAGCCGTCATGCTATCGGGACCACCCAGCAGTCGGTCCAACCGGCGGCCCATGTCGGGTAGCGGACTGTGCAGGGTGCTTCGGCCACTGGGCCTCGTCAGCTCGTCTGCTCGGGCGCTCGCTAACCCCCACCCGTGCTCCTCGCTTCGCTCGTCGACGGGTTGTTGCCGCCTCGGTCACGAGAAGCAAGCTTCTCGTGACGCTCGTTAGGCTCCACCCGTGAGGATCCTGCTCGACGACCTGACCGGCCGCGCCGGCACGGAGGCCGGCGACGACGACCTCGCCGCCCTCTACGGCGTCCCCGGCGACGCGGCGAGCTGGTTGCGGGTCAACTTCGTGGCCACGCTCGACGGTGCTGCCACGGGCGGCGACGGACGTTCCGGCTCGATCAACACCGAGGCGGACCACCGGGTCTTCGCGCTGCTGCGGGAGCTGGCCGACGCCCTGGTGGTGGGGGCGGGCACGCTCCGGGTGGAGGGGTACCGGCCCGCGGAGAAGCCGATCGTCGTGGTCAGCCGCCGCGGCGACGTACCGGAGCGGCTGCGCGACGCTGCGCCGGGCAGCGTGCTGATGGCGACCTGGCCGGGCGCCGAGGGCCTGCCCCGTGCCCGCTCGGTGCTGGGGCCCGAGCACGTGGTCGTCACCGGCGAGTCCGAGGTCGACCTGCGTGAGCTGCGGCAGGTCCTGCTGGGCCGGGGGATGGGCAGCCTGCTCTGCGAGGGTGGCCCGCACTTGTTCTGGTCCCTGCTCGCGGCCGGGGTGGTCGACGAGGTCGACCTGACCCTTTCGCCCCTCCTGGTCGCCGACGGAGGACCCAGGATCACCGCCGGCGGACCGCTGGAGGTCCCGCTCACGCCGAAGCTGCTGCTCGAGGAGGAAGGCAGCGTGCTGGGCCGCTGGCTCCGCTGAGGGGCCGGCCCGGGCGCACCGTCAGGTCATTCGGCCCGGCCCGTCGGGTCGACCGCGGCCGGGTCCTCGAGCTGGATGCCGCCGAGCGGGTGGTTGTGCCATGCGACGATGCGCCAGCCCTGGTCCGGGTCGCCGTCGAGCTCGATCGCGCCGGTGTTGCGCAGGGTCTGGGTGGCAGCCTCCTGGGACAGGCTGTCGCCGACCTGGCGGCCGGCCCAGGTGCGGATGGCGGCGCCGTGGCTGACCACCACCGTGGGGTCCGCGGCGCCGGCCACCACGGTCGTGATGGCCTCGCCGTAGCGGCGTACGAACTCGTGTCCGTCCTCGCCCCCGGGCATCCGGACGTCGAGGTCGCCCAGGATCCAGCAGGCCACGACGTGGATGTAGGCCTTCCTGCTCTCCGGATCGGTGTGCATCTCGTAGTCACCGGCCCGGATCTCCCGGAGGCCCTCCAGCACGGTCGGGGTCGCGCCGCCGTCGGCCACCAGCGGGGCAGCGGTCTCCCGGGTTCGCGCCAGCGGTGAGGTGAAGATGGCGCCTGGCGGGCGGCGGCGCAGCACCTCGGCGGCCGCGGTCGCCTGGGCCCGGCCCAGGTCGGTCAGGTGCTCCCCCGGAGAGGCGGTGTCCAGCGCGCCCGAGACGTTGGCGTGCGTCTCGCCGTGGCGCAGCAGGATCAGCCTCATCCGGGTGATCGTAGGCAGTGGGCGTTCCGGCAGCGGAGCGAGCCCGTGCCGAGGCCCGTCGCTCAGTGCTTGTCGGGCAACCGCCAGGCGGCCGAGTCGTTGTCGAAGGCGGGCAGGCCCCGGGTCTGCCTCAGGAAGCCCCAGGCCAGCGGGCCCAGCAGCAGCATCGCGCCCCCTGCGATGCCGATCCAGCCCGCCGGTACGCCGAGCATGTTCAGGCCGGTCAGGGTCAGCATGATCACGATGCCGCGCCGGATCACCGACTGCGAGACCCAGGAGGCGATCCGGGCGCCGAGATAGGTGCCCGGCGTACTGCCGACGATCAGCGGGATCAGCACCGCCCACTGCACCCCGTCCACGATCACGTGGCTGACCGCCGCCGAGACGATCAGCGGCACGGCCTGCAGCAGGTCGGTGCCCACCAGCTTGATCGCTCCGAGGGTGGGGTAGAGCAGCAGCAGTGCGATCATGATCAGCGAGCCGGAACCCACCGAGGTCACCCCGACCAGGAGACCGCCGACGATGCCGACCATCAGCGTCGGCAGCGCGCGGACCGGCGGGTCGTCCTCGGGCATCACGTTGCCGCCGGTGACGTAGCGCAGCTGGAGGTACATCCGGAACGCGTAGGTGATCGCGGTGAACAGCAGCGCTCCGCCGATCGCAAGCTTGACGACTTGTTGTTGCTTCTCGCTGGCGCCGATGGCGTCGATGATGAAGGCGCCGGCGAACGCGGTCGGCACGGAGCCGATCACCAGCCACATCACCAGCTTGAGGTTCGGCGAGCCACGGCGGAAGTGCACCGCGGCACCGACTGGCTTGGCGACCGCCGAGGACACCAAATCGTTGGTCACCGCCGCCGTGGGGTTGATGCCGAGGATGATCAGTGCCGGTGTCATCAGGGCACCGCCACCCATCCCGGTCAGGCCCACCACGATGCCGATCCCGAAGCTGACCACCAGGACCGACAGCGCATCGGTGGTCAGGAGCTCGTGCATCAGCCGACCTCGAAGGGGAGCACGCCCACGACCTCGGCCAGGGCGTCCTCGACGCTGCGACCGGTGGTGTCGACCCGGACGGTGGCGTCGTCGGGCTCCTCGTAGGGGCTGGAGATGCCGGTGAACTCCGGGATCTCGCCCCGGCGGGCCTTGGCGTACAGGCCCTTGCGGTCCCGCCGTTCGCACTCGGCCAGCGGCGTGGCCACGTGCACCAGCACGAAGCGCCCGCCGGCGTCCTCGGCCATCTGCCGGACCGCCTTCCGGGTGCCGTCGAAGGGGGCGATCGGGGAGCAGATCGCGATGCCGCGGTGGCGGGCGATCTCGGCCGCCACCCAGCCGATGCGGCGGATGTTGGTCTCACGGTCCTCGGTGGAGAAGGTCAGCCCCTTGCTGAGGTTGCGGCGTACCACGTCGCCGTCGAGGCTGGTCGCCGTGCGCCTGCCCTGCTCCAGGATGCGGTCGTACAGCGCCCGGGCCAGGGTGGACTTGCCGCTGCCGGACAGGCCGGTGAAGAACACCACCACCCCGGGCTCGGCGGGCTGGTCCTGGGCTACCGCCGCGGCGACCGCCTGGGGCAGCTCCCCGGTGCCGGGGACCGTCAGTACCTCGCCGGGCGCATAGTTCGTGACCACCTGGTCGCGCAGCTCCCCGTCGGCCGTCGCGTCGTCGTGGTCGGCCAGCGGGACCGCGACCACGTGGGCGTCCTCGAGCAGCTCGGCCGCCAGCAGCGTGGTGCGCAGCAGGCCCACCGTGCTGACACCACGCGGGGTGTTCGTGCCGCTCATCGCGAGCAGCAGGACGCGCTCGCCGTCGCCGTGCGCCCGGATCCGCTCGAGGTCGTCCTCGGTCATCGGGCCGGCGACGGGGACGGTCACCGCTCCGGGATGGCGCTCCCTGGCCTGGGCCGGGGTCAGGTGCAGCCGCCGGAAGGGTCCGAACTCGGGGTGGCTGCGCGCGGTCAGCCTGCCGTCGGGGTCGCGGTGGGCGAGCGGGACCCCCTCCGGGTCGACCAGCTCCACTCCCTCTGGTGAGGCGGCCATCTCGTCCGGCAGGGCCAGGGAGACCGGACCGTCGTCGTCGAACCGGTCGCGGGGCGCGAGCCCGCCACCGAGCAACAGCTCGAGGTCGTCGAGCTCCCGGGGGGAGGGGCAGTGTTGCGGCACGGGCACGCGGTCATGATTCCAGACCGCGCCAGCAGACCGGGGGAGGTGTGCTCGGCCGGGGTGAGTACGTTTCGGGACATGACCGGACCAGTGGCAGTGGCGGAGATCGTGCGTTCGGGGTTCGTGGAGGGGCACCACTACGGATCGGTGCTGGCGCTGGCGGCCGACGGCTCCCCGGCGTACGTCGCGGGTGAGGTCGAGCTGCAGATCCTGCCCCGGTCGTGCAACAAGCCGCTGCAGGCGTACGGCATGCTGCGCGCCGGGTTGCGGCTGGAGCCACAGCTGCTCGCGCTGGCCTGTGCGTCCCACTCCGGCGAGGACTTCCAGGTCGACGGAGTGCGCCGGATCCTCGCCGACGCCGGTCTGGACGAGGACCGGCTGCAGACCCCGCCGGACTACCCGTTGGCCGACCCGGTGCGCGACAAGCTGCTGCGGGCCGGGGGTGGCCCGGCACCGGTGCTGATGAACTGCTCCGGCAAGCACGCGGCCATGCTGGCCAGCTGCGTGCACAACGGCTGGCCAACCGAGACCTACCTCGACCCCGTGCACCCGCTGCAGCGCGCGATCGCCGAGGCGTTCTCCGCGATGACCGGCGAGCCGGTGGCCCACATCGCCGTGGACGGGTGCGGTGCCCCGCTGCTGTCCACCAGCCTGACCGGACTGGCACGGGCCTTCTCCCGCCTCGCCCGTGGCCTGGGCGGGGACGACCGGCCGGACGAGCACGCGGCCCAGATCTCCCGGGCGATCCGGGAGTTCCCCGAGCACGTCTCCGGCACCAGCCGCGAGGAGTCACGCCTGCTGCGGGCCCTGCCCGGGGCGATCGGCAAGGCGGGCGCGGAGGGCTGCTACGCGGTCGCCCTGGCCGACGGGCGGGCGTTCACGCTGAAGGTGGACGACGGCGCGGGCCGCGCCCGTCCGGTGGTCATGGCCGCGCTGCTCGAACGCACCGGCGCCGACCGGGGCCACGGCGTGGACACCGGCGCGGTACGCCGTACGGGACGAGCTAGGCTGCGCGGCGGCGGCATGGACGTCGGGGAGATCCGCGCGGTGCTGCCCTGACCAACGTGATCGGCCTCACCCCACCTCCCGCTTGCAAACAGCTAACGCTTGCTAGCATGATGTGGGCATGGCCAGGTCAAAGGTCGGGAAGACCGTCGAGACGCTCGGGGACTACCTCCATGAGCAGCGGGTTTCGGCGAAGCTGTCATTGCGCCAGCTCGCCGAGCTGGCCGGCGTGTCCAACCCCTACCTCAGCCAGATCGAGCACGGTCTGCGACGGCCGTCGGCCGAAGTGCTGCAGCAGCTCGCCAAGGCGCTGCGCATCTCTGCTGAACAGCTGTACGTGCAGGCGGGGATCCTCAACCCGACCAACGGGGAGGTCCGCTCCGTGGAGCTGGCCATCCTCGGCGACCCGAGCCTGACCGAGCGACAGAAACAGTCCCTGCTGGACATCTACCAGTCCTTCCGGACTACCACCGAGGCGGCCGGTTCGGTCGCGACAGCGTCCCCCCGACCCGGGCAGCCGGGCGGGGCGGGCACAACCGAAGGAGAGTGACATGACCCAGACGCCGTTCAAGCTGACCCAGCTCAACGTCGAGCAGCTCAAGACCGAGGCCGTCCGGCCGTTCTTCGCGTTCGCGGGGGCGACCGAGCTGGCCGTCCAGCTCGCCCGTAGCTACGCCACCGACACCCAGAAGTCGGCGCAGGAGCGCTTCGATGCGGTGCAGGCCCAGATGGCCTCGCTGTCCAGGGTCGAGTACCGCGACCCCAAGGCGCTGCAGTCCCAGGCTCGCGGCCTGGTCAACACGCGTGTCGAGGAGCTGAGCAAGGAGGCCCGCCAGGCCCAGGCTCGCTTCGAGACCCGGGTCAACGACCTGCAGAAGGACGCACGGCAGGTCCCCGGCCGCGTCCAGGCCCAGGTCACCGACGCCGTGAACGACCTCACCGCGTCCTACACCGACCTGGCCCAGCGGGGCGAGAAGTTCGTGGACGCGATCCGCAAGGACGGCTTCAAGGTCGCCACCGCGGTCAAGGAGGCCCCGGGCAAGTCGACCGTGGCGCGCCGTGAGGCGCAGCCGGCGGTGAAGAACGCCCCGGCCAGGAAGTCGACGGCGAAGAAGTCGACCGCCCAGAAGTCGACGAGCAAGTCGACCGCGAGCAAGTCGACCGCGAAGAAGTCGACCGCGCGGAAGTCGACGGCGAAGAAGTCCACCACGACCTCCGCCTGAGGCTCTCCCGCAGATGCAGGTGGCCCCCGGGACGACCTCCCGGGGGCCACGTGTGTCTCGAGCCGGAGTGCTGTCCACCCCTCGTTCGGTCCCGATGTCCCGGCCGGGACCGGTTAGCCTTGGTCGCGTGTGGGTGTTCCAGGTCGAGGACTACATCCAGCTTGCACTGCTGGCGGTGTCGTTCGTCCTCGAGGTGTGGGCGGTCATCGACGCCCTGATCCGCCCGTCCGACGCCTTCCACGCCGCACAGAAGCTGACCAAGCCCGGGTGGGTGGTGATCCTGCTGCTGGCGCTGGTGACCCTGTACCTCATCCGGTCCCCGATCAGCATCTTCGGCCTGCTCGGGGTGGTCGCTGCCGGCGTCTACCTGGCCGACGTACGCCCCGCCGTGCGCGAGATCTCCGGACGGTGAGGCGTCCGGCCGTCCCCGTGGCCCTGCGTTCGGTGCAGGGTCAGTCGCGGATGCGTAGGCAGGCCGGCGCCGCGGCCCGGATGCGGTGGTTCCTCGTCGGGGTCTTCGTGGTGGACCTGTTCGTGATGGTGGAGTTCTCCTGGCTCGCCTGGAGCAACCGGGACTGGCTGGCGGCCCTGTGGTCCCGCCCCGACACCACCATGCTGACCTACTCCTCGATCCAGCCGTGGGCGGTCGGGCTGTGGGTCTTCGTGCTGCTCGCCGCGGGGACCTACGAGACCAGGAACTTCGGGGTCAGCTTCGACGACTTCCGGGCGATCCTGCTCGGCTGCGTGGTCTCGGTGTGCCTGGTCGGCTTCGTCGGCTTCGTCTCGCCTGGCGTGATCCCGCGCAGCTACCCGCTGCTGATGTTCGGCCTGGGCACGCCCGCGCTGCTGATCGTGCACTACCTCGACCGGCGGGTGCTGCACTTCCTGCGTCGGCGCGGGTACTTCGTGCGACGCACGGTGGCGGTGGGCAGCGGCGCAGCGGTCGCGGCGCTGATCGCGGTGTTCGCCCGGGTGCCCTGGACCGGCTACCGGGTGGTGGGCCTGTGTGTCCCGGCCGGCGAGCAGGACGTGGGCCTCCCGGACGCGCAGGTGCTGGGCAGCGCCGAGGACGTACGGCGGGTGGCGACCGAGCACCATGCCGACGCCGTACTCGTGGCCAGTGGCGCCTACTCCTCCCCGACCGACCTGAAGCGGATCGGCTGGGAGCTGGAGGGGCTGGGCCTGGAGATGCTGGTGACGCCAACGCTGACCGACGTGGCCGGTCCCCGCATCCACATGGGCCACGTCGCCGGGCTGCCGCTGCTCCACGTGGACGAGCCACTGGCCGACCGTGCGGGTGGGGCGTCGAAGCGGATCTTCGACCTGGTGGTGACCTCGGCCGTGCTCGCCGTACTCGCGGTCCCGATGCTGCTCGTGGCGCTGGTGGTCAAGCTCTACGACCGCGGCCCCGTGTTCTACCGGCAGCAGCGCATCGGCGTGCGCGGCCGGTCGTTCTCGATCATCAAGTTCCGCTCGATGGTGCCGAACGCGGCGACGATGATGGCCGACCTGGCCGAGCAGAACGACGCCGACGTGCGGTTCAAGATGAAGGCCGACCCGCGGGTCACGCCGTTCGGCCGCTTCATCCGCAAGTTCTCGATCGACGAGCTGCCCCAGCTGTTCAACGTGGTCGCCGGTGACATGAGCCTGGTCGGCCCGCGGCCGCAGGTCGCCGCCGAGGTCGACCTGTACGAGGAGCACATCTACCGCCGGCTGCTGGTGCGGCCGGGCATGACCGGCCTGTGGCAGGTCTCCGGCCGGGCGGACCTGTCGTGGGAGGAGTCCATGCGGCTGGACCTCTACTACGTCGACAACTGGACGATGATCGGCGACCTGGCCATCATGGTGAAGACCGTCCGCGCGGTGCTGTTCTCGCACGGTGCCTACTGAGCCGGTCGGCGAAGGGATCTCCGGCTGCAGCCGTCCTCAGGGGTGCAGGCCGTGGGCCACCAGGTAGGCGTCGGGGTCGACCGGGTGGTCCGGTGTGGGTCGCACCTCGAGGTGCAGGTGCGGCCCGGTGACGTTGCCGGTCGCGCCGACGTACCCGATCAGCTGCCCGGTCGCCACGTGCTCGCCCGGGCTCACCGCGAAGTCGCTCTGGTGGGCGTACCACAGCAGCGTCCCGCCGGGGATCCGGATCACGGTCTTGTTGCCGTAGGAGCCGTCGTACGTCGTGGACACCACGACGCCGCCGGTGACCGACCGGATCGGGGTGCCCTCCGGCGCGGCGAAGTCCAGACCGGTGTGCACGCTGTGCCACAGGGCGCTGGTCTGGCCGAACCGGGCGGTCAGGTGGTACCCGCTGACCGGCAGCGTCCAGGCCGGTGGCTTGGGGTGCAACCGGGTGCCGGCGACCGTGGCGTAGACCCGCGGGGGAGCCGGGTCGTGGGCTACAGCGGGTGTGCCGGTGAGCACGACGGCCAGCGCGGCCAGGGCGCTGGACGTGGTGAGCAGGCGGGCCACTCGTGGGCGCATGGGGGTCCTTCGGCCGCCGCTCGTGGGCGCGGCTTGCGTCACCGTGCCGACGGTGGTCGGCACGTGGAGGCTCCAGTGGCGCACACGCCCCGGGGGGGTGTGCAAGCTGGCCGCTAGCGTCTGGTTAGCGGGGTCACACGGCGGCCGGTGCGGCCACGCTGCGGGGGAGAGCAGGGTCACATCGGCGACGTACGCGGCGCGACGGGCTCGGGCAGCTGGAACTCCAGACGCTCGCGCCCCTCCTCAAACCCTTCGCTTCGCCCGGAACTTCGCGCGCTCGCCCTGGTCCAGCGCGACCTTCCGGATCCGCACGGTGTCGGGGGTGACCTCGACACACTCGTCGGACCGGCAGAACTCCAGGCACTGCTCGAGGGACAGTCGCTTCGGCGGGATCAGCTTCTCGAAGCTCTCCGCCGTGGAGGAGCGGACGTTGGTCTGCTTCTTCTCCTTGGTGATGTTGACGTCCATGTCGTCGGCGCGGGAGTTCTCGCCCACGACCATGCCCTCGTAGACCTCAGCGGTGGGCTCGACGAACAGCACGCCGCGCTCCTGCAGGTTCGTCATCGCGTACGGCGTGGCGACGCCCGCGCGGTCGGACACCAGCGACCCGGTGGCTCGCGAGCGGATCTCGCCGGCCCACGGCTCGTAGCCCTCGAAGACATGGTGCGCGATGCCGGTGCCGCGGGTCTCGGTGAGGAAGTCGGTGCGGAACCCGATCAGCCCCCGTGCCGGCACCAGGAACTCCATCCGCACCCAGCCGGTGCCGTGGTTGGTCATCTGCTCCATCCGGCCCCTGCGGACCGCGAGCAGCTGGGTGATCGTGCCCAGGTGCTCCTCGGGAGCGTCGATGGTGAGCCGTTCCACCGGCTCGTGCAGCTTCCCGTCGATCTCGCGGGTGACCACCTGCGGCTTGCCCACGGTCAGCTCGTACCCCTCCCGGCGCATCTGCTCGACCAGGATCGCCAGCGCGAGCTCACCGCGGCCCTGCACCTCCCAGGTGTCGGGCCGGTCGGTGGGCAGCACGCGCAGCGACACGTTGCCGACCAGCTCGGCGTCCAGCCGGTCCTTGACCAGGCGGGCGGTCACCTTGGTGTTCTTCGTCGGCCCCCGGCCGGCCAGCGGCGAGCCGTTGGTGCCGATGGTCATCGAGATCGCCGGCTCGTCGACGGTGATCAGCGGCAGCGCCACCGGGTGCTCGGGGTCGGCCAGGGTGTCGCCGATCATGATGTCGGGGATGCCGGCGATCGCGACGATGTCGCCCGGCCCGGCCTGCTCGCCCGGTTTGCGCTCCAGGGCCTCGGTGACCAGCAGCTCGGTGATCCTCACTTGTTGCCGGTTGCCGTCGTGCCTCAGCCAGGCGACGTTCTGGCCCTTGTGCAGGGTGCCCTGCCGGACCCGGACCAGGGCGAGCCGGCCCAGGAAGGGCGAGGCGTCGAGGTTCGTCACGTGCGCCTGCAGCGGCGCGCCCTCGTCGTACGTCGGCGCCGGGATCGTCTCGAGGATCGTGCCGAACAGCGGCTGGAGGTCGGGGGAGTCGGGCATACCTCCGTCCTCGGGCACCGAGGTCGAGGCCCGGCCGGCCTTGGCGGAGGCGTAGACGACCGGGAAGTCCAGCGCGTCCTGGCGGTGGCTGTCGTCGAGCAGGTCCATGAACAGCTCGTAGGTGTCGTCGACGACCTCGCTGATCCGTGCGTCGGCCCGGTCGACCTTGTTGACCACGAGCACTACCGGCAGGTCGGCGTTGAGCGCCTTGCGCAGCACGAAGCGGGTCTGCGGCAGCGGGCCCTCCGACGCGTCGACCAGCAGCACGATGCCGTCGACCATCGACAGGCCCCGCTCGACCTCGCCACCGAAGTCGGCGTGCCCCGGCGTGTCGATGATGTTGATGACTGTGGCTTCGGCCGTGGGGGTAGGGGTGGTGGTTCGGGTGGGTGCCTGGTCCAGGTGCCCCGTGGTGATGGCGGTGTCCCCGGCCGGTGCCGCTTCCGGAGATCTCGCCGGGGGGACGTAGCGGATCGCGGTGTTCTTGGCGAGGATGGTGATGCCCTTCTCGCGCTCCAGGTCGCCGGTGTCCATCATCCGATCGGACAACCCCTCGGCCTGGTGTCGGGAGAACGAGCCCGCCTGCCGCAGCATCGCGTCGACCAGGGTGGTCTTGCCGTGGTCGACGTGGGCGACGATCGCCACGTTGCGGAGGTCGGGACGGGACGAGACGGTCATGGCAGTGCTCTCGGTGCTTTCGGCTCGGGGCAGGACGACAGGAACGGCGCAACGCGGGACGGAGGGCACCGGCGGCGACCGGCTGCAGTCTATCGTGGGCGGCGTGCCTGCCTCCCCGTCCGGCGACCATCGCGGCGAACGCGGGGACCGCCCGCGCCCTCGTAGCCACGTCCCACCGCGCCATCGGGTAGACGTCGTTGCGACCCCGTCGCGCGAGGCGGAGTTCCGCGTGCTGTTCGTGTGCGTGGGCAACCTGTGCCGGTCCCCGCTCGCCGAGCGGTTGCTCGCTGCCAGGCTTGCGGGTGAGCCGTTCGCGGTCTCCAGTGCCGGCGTGAGCGTGCGTGCGGGCGCGACCATGGCGCCCGAGGCCGCAGCCGAGCTGGCGGCGCGCGGCGGCTCGGCCGCGGGGTTCGTCTCACGCCGGCTGACCGAGGAGATGCTGCGCCGGGCCGACCTGGTCCTGACCGCCACGCAGGACCTGCGCTCCCGGCTGTTGGCCGACCTGCCCGGCGCGCTGCACCGCAGCTTCACGATCCGTGAGTTCGCGGCCCTGGTCGACGAGGTCGACGCGGGCACGCCCAGCGAGCTGGTGGCGGCGGCCGCCGCGGCGAGATCGGAGGCCCGGCCCGGGGACTACGACGTACCGGACCCCTGGAAGCGCGGACCCGAGGAACACGCCCGGGCGGCGTCGCTGATCGACGAGGCCGTGGACCACGTCGCCAAGGCCCTGCTGCGCTGAGCATGCTGGTCAGGGCCGCGCCGCTGGCGATCGCGATCGGGGTCGTGGTGGGCCTGGTGCCGTCACCGGCGGCGGCGCCCGGCCGCAATGCGATGCCGCCGGACCGCGCGACGCCACCGACCCACCGGCAGCCGGCCGCGCCGTCGCACCTGCGGCGCGTACCCCGGCCGCGTACGCCGTTGCACGGCGTGCGGATCGCGATCGACCCCGGCCACCAGCTGGGCAACCACAACTTCCCGCAGGAGACCAACCGCACCGTCCAGGCCGGGGCCGGGGGCTTCTCCAAGGCGTGCAACACCACCGGCACCGCCACCGACTCCGGGGTCCCGGAGGCCACCGTGGTGTGGCAGGTGGCGCGGCTGGTCCGGAACCGCCTCGAGCGGCTCGGGGCGACGGTGCTGCTCACCCGCCACCGCAACAGCGAGCACAGCTGGGGGCCGTGCGTCAGCACCCGGGGACGGTTCGGCGGGCGCCACCACGTCCGCCTGACCCTGAGCATCCACGCCGACGGCGCCGCCAGCACGCTGCACGGGTTCCACGTGATCGCCCCAGCGCGCGGCCGGCTGATACGCCCGGCCATCGTCGTGCCGTCCGCCCGACTCTCCCGGAAGCTGCGCGCCGGGCTCGACGCCGTCCACCTGCCACGCTCGAACTACATCGGCGGCGGGACCGCCCTGGACCGCCGCACCGACCTCGCCACCCTCGACCTCTCCCGGGTGCCGGTCGCGATGGTCGAGATCGGCAACATGCGCAATCGCGCCGACGCGCACCGGATGACCACGCGAGCCGGTCGCGACCGGTACGCCGCTGGGCTGGTCCGGGGGATGCGGTCCTACCTCAGCCGTTGACAGGTTTCGCAGGTTCACCTGCGAAACCCGCGGCGCCCCCGAGCACCTCAACCAGCCGGGAAGAGCGGCCCCCGGTGGACCTTGTGCTGGGCGGCCTGGGCCACCGGTCGGATCACCAGCTCGTCGACGTTCACGTGCGGGGGCAGCGACACCACCCAGCGGATCGCCTCGGCGACGTCGGCTGCCACCAGGGGGTGGTCCACGCCGGCGTAGACCGCATCGGCCCGCTCCCGGTCGCCACCGAAGCGGACCACCGAGAACTCCTCGGTCTGCACCATGCCGGGTGCGATCTCGGTGACCCGGATGGGTTCGCCGTTGAGCTCCAGGCGCAGCGTCTCGCTGAAGACCTGGGCGCCGTGCTTGGCCGCGGTGTATCCGCCGCCTCCCTCGTAGGCGATACGCCCCGCGGTCGAGCCCAGCGTGACCACCAGCGCGTTGCCGGCAGCCCGCAGCGCCGGGAGCAGGGCCTGGGTGACCCGCAGCAGCCCGAGCACGTTCACCCGGTACATCCGCTCCCAGTCGGCCACCGACGCGCCCTCGATCGGGTCGGCGCCCAGCGCGCCGCCGGCGTTGTTGACCAGGACGTCGACCCGGGCCAGCTCCGCGGCGAGCGCGGCGACGGAGTCGTCGCTGGTGACGTCGCAGGCCACCGCCCGGCCGCCGATCTCCCGGGCCAGCTCGGTGATCCGGTCCTCCCGACGGGCGGCGCACACCACGTGGTGCCCGTCGGCGGCCAGGGCGCGCGCCGTGGCGGCCCCGATTCCGCTGCTCGCACCGGTGACCACGGCGACGGGGGACGTCATGTCACCGCACCCTACTGACCGTCGGCTGCCCGGATGCTGGACCCCGGTGGAATGGGAGGACGCCCGACGCGGTTGGGTGGGTTGAGACCATCACCGACGGCGAGGTGTGTGTGAGGTACCGCGAGGGCCCCGGGGGCGGCGAGATCCGCCGGGTGGCGATGATCAGCCTGCACACCTCGCCCCTGGAACAGCCGGGCACCGGCGACGCCGGCGGCATGAACGTCTACGTCACCGAGCTGGCCCGCCAGCTCGCGCACCGGGGCATCGACGTGGACGTGTTCACCCGGGCCACCTCCTCGGCCCACGAGCCCACGGTCGACCTCGACGGCGCCGGGCCGGGGAGGGTGCAGGTGCGCCACCTGGTCGCGGGCCCGTTCGAGGGGCTCACCAAGGCCGAGCTGCCGGGGCAGCTGTGCGTGTTCGCCCGCGAGGTGCTGCGCGCGGAGGCGTCATTCGAGCCCGGCCACTACGACGTGGTGCACACCCACTACTGGCTCTCCGGACAGGTCGGGGCGCTCGCCCGGGACCGGTGGGGCGTGCCGCTGGTGCACTCCATGCACACCATGGCGAAGGTGAAGAACGCCGCGCTTGCCGCCGGGGACACCCCCGAGCCGGACGCGCGGATCATCGGGGAGGAGCAGGTGGTGGCGGCCGCCGACATGCTGGTCGCCAGCACCGTCGACGAGGCCAAGGACCTGATCAACGCCTACGACGCCGAACCCGGGCGGGTCGAGGTGGTCAACCCGGGGGTCGACCTCGGGGTCTTCTCGCCGCGGCCCCGGGCCGAGGCCCGGCAACGGCTGGGCCTGCCTCGCGATGCCGAGGTGCTGCTGTTCGTGGGGCGCATCCAGCCGCTGAAGGGGCCCGAGGTGCTGCTGCGGGCAGCAGCCGAGCTGGTCGCAGCCGACCCGAGCCTCCGGGAGCGGCTCGTGGTGGCGGTGGTGGGCGGACCCTCCGGCACGGGCCTGGACCACCCGGAGTCGCTGGCCGAGCTCGCGGGCACGCTCGGCCTCCTCGACGTGGTGCGGTTCGTGCCGCCGGTGCGGCGCAACGACCTGGTCGACTGGTTCGCGGCCGCCTCGGTCACCTGCGTGCCGTCGTACAACGAGTCCTTCGGGCTGGTGGCGGTGGAGTCACAGGCCGTGGGGACGCCGGTCGTCGCGGCCTCGGTCGGCGGGTTGCGTACCGTGGTCGACGACGGGCGTTCCGGGCTGCTGGTCGAGGGACACGACCCGGGCGACTACGCAGTGGCGATCCGCCGGGTGCTCGACGACCGGGACCTGCGCGAGGACCTGTCCGGGCGGGCGCTGGCCCAGGCCGCGAGGTTCAGCTGGTCGCGGACCGCCGAGGACACCCTGGCGGTCTACCGTCAGGCCCGGGAGCGACTGACCGCGGAGGACCACCATGACTGACCCGAGCAGCCCGGGTGCAGGGGTGTCCGACGAGCTGGGGCCCGAGACGGCCCGGGCGGTCGAGACCATCAGGGCGGTGCTGGTCGAGGGTGACCTGGAGTACGCCGAGCACGGCACCCGGTTCGACGTGGTGCTCCCCGGCGAGCGCAAGCTCCAGACACCGGTCCGGCTGGAGGTCGGCGCGCACGCGCTCGCGGTGCACGCCTTCGTGTGCCGGCGCCCCGACGAGAACTTCGAGGGGGTCTACCGCTGGCTGCTCGAGCGCAACATGAGGACGTTCGGCGTGGCGTTCGGGCTCGACGCCGTCGGTGACATCTACCTCGACGGCCGGCTCCCGCTGAGCGTGGTGACCCGCCCGGAGGTCGACCGGCTGCTCGGCGTCGTGCTGAGCTACGCCGACGACTCCTTCAACACCATCCTCGAGCTCGGCTTCGCCGAGTCGATCCGCAGGGAGTGGGAGTGGCGCCTCTCCCGGGGCGAGTCGACCCGCAACCTGGATGCGTTCCGGGGCTGGCTGGAGAGCCGGCCGGACACGAGCTGAGAACCCGCGCCGACGCCCCGGCGGGACGGCGCACCCGCTACCGGGCGCGCCGTACGACCGGCGTCACCCCCCGGTGAGTGTTGGCTGGGGCGCGTGGTCGCCGGACGCCGCGATCGCCTCGAGCTTCAGTCTGGCCACCTTCAAGACGATGGAGGTGCTCTGCTCGGGGACGCCCAGCGCCGTGGCGATCACGCTCGGCCCGTAGTGGGCGTCGTGCAGTCGCATCGCCACTGCCAACGCATCCGGCAGCTCGTCGACCATCCGCTCGTGATTCACAGCGCCGACCCTAGGCAGCCGGGGGCCCGGGTGCCTCAGTAGCCGACTACTGAATCTGCCTGCCGGCCATGGACATTGCCTCGGAGAGCTGCTTCCGGCTCTCGACGCCCAGCTTCCCGAAGGCCCGGTAGAGATGGGACTCCACGGTGCGCACCGAGACCACCATGCGCCCGGCGATCTCGGTGTTGGTCAGGCCCTCCGCGGCGAGCCGCGCGATCTCGGACTCCCGGCGGCTCAGCCGGGCGGGCGCGACCTCGTCCAGGGCCAGGGCCGGTGTACTCGCTCCCTCGCAGCGGGCGGCGAGGGAGCGGCTGCGCGTGGCGAGCCGGTGGTGATCGGCGGCCCGGCCGGCGTGCGCGTAAGCCCGTGCGGCCTGGCTCGCGGCCTCGGCGGTGAGCAGCAGCGCGCCGCCCTGCTCCAGACGGGCTGCGACCTCGGCCAGGCGGTCCCCGTCGTCGGCGGCCAGCGCCTCCACGTGCTCGACCAGCAGCCCGGGGAAGGCGCACTCGGCCCGCTCGGTCGTACGCCGCAGGTCGGCCAGGGTGGGGCCCGGTGGTGCGCCGAGCATCGCGGCGGCGTGCAGCAGCATCGCCCGGGGCATGGCCAGCTCGCCGAGCTGCTCCGCCCCCGCCAACGTGGTCCGGAACGCCCCGGTGACGTCCCCCTCGCCGGCCTGCAGGAACGCCCGCGCGAGGGTGCGGTCCACGAGCATCCGGGGAGCCGTCGGGCCGGTCTCGAGCTCGGCCGATCTGGCCAACGCCGCTCGCGCCTCCGGCAGCTGGCCCAGCAGGGCCGATGCCTCGGCCAGCATCGCGAACGCCCAGGCACCGGCCTGGCCGCTGTCGCGCTGGCCGAACCCTTCGACCGCGTCGAGCAGGAGCCGTCGCGCCGACTCCGGTCGGCCGCGCTGCAGCTGGATGCCGCCGACGACCATCGCGCCCACGCCCCGCAGCAGGGGGTCCGACTCGCCCGCGAGGGCGGTGCGGATCGGCTCGGCGATGTCCAGGGCCTCGTCGAGCCGTCCCTCGATGACCAGGCAGAGGACCTCCTGCAGCGTGGCCTGGAGGGCGGCATGCCGTACTTCGGGGGCGCCGGTCGCGATGAGCTCCCGCATCCGGCCGTGCAGCTCTCGCGCCGCCGTGGTGCGTCCCTGGTGGGCCAGGGCGTCTGCGGCGACCTCGAGGGTGAGAAGCCGCGCCAGCGGAAACGCGTCCGTCGCTTCCAGGACCGGCCCGACGACCTCGAGGACGGCGTCGAGCCGTCCGTCGTCCCACAGCACCCGGGCGCGGTAGGCCATCGAGAGGCTCCGGGCGCGGTCCTCGTGCGACCCGGCGCCGTGGGCGGCGTCGAAGCGGTCGAGCATGGCCAGCATCTCCTCCCGGTGTCGCAAGCCCATGTAGAGGGCGCCGTGGCGCAGCTCGAGATAGCGCTGGTGCAGGTCGGCGTCGCCCTCCCGGGCGAGCACGTCGTGCTCCGCCGCAGCGAGTACGGACTCGGCCTCGTCGAACCGGTTCCGGGCGACGTACGACCCGGCGAGCTCGACGGCCGCCCGGGGTGACCCGGTGCGGTCGAGTGCCGCCCGGGCGAGCCGCTCGGCGAGGGCGGGGTCGAACATCCGGTTGGCCAGGGTGGCGGCGGTGGCCAGCTGGTCCGTCGTCACCGGCCCGCCGTGGTCCAGCCGCCAGGTCGTGATCCGCAGCGCGTCGTCCGGGCCGTCACGCCCGGCCGCCTCCAGGGTATCGGCCAGGCGCAACGTGAGCCGCGACTGATCGAGGCTGCCGAGCCCGGCAAGCACCACGTCGCCGTACAGCGGGTGCGCGAGCCGACACGTCTGCTCGCTCGCGGTCGAGCTGTCCACCGCGACCAGTCCCGCGGTCTCGAGCCGCGCCAGCATCCTCGGCCCGGTGAGCCCGGAGGCGACGGACAGCGGCAGTGGTTCGCCCAGGGCCATCAGGGCCAGCGCCGACCGCTCCTCGTCGTCGAGGTGGCCCAGGCGGGCGCCGACGGCGTCGACCAGCCGGGGAGCCAGCGCCACCTCGCCGTCCCAGCGCCAGACTCCGTCGAGCTCGGCCAGGTTGCCGGCGTCGACCGCGGCCAGCACCAGCTCACGCGCGAACAGCACGTTGCCGTCGCTGGCCTCGGCCAGCCGGACCCGGGTGTGGGCGGCCACCTCCCCGCCGAGCCCGCCTGCGACGATCGAGCCGATCTCGGCGCTCGAGAACGCCTGCAGGTCCACGCGCAGCGCGAGCTCGTTCTTCCACAGCGTGGTGATCGGCTCGGGAACCGGTTCGCCGCGCCTGAGGGTCACGAGCACCCGGCCGGCGCCGGTGAGCGCGAGGTGCAGCACCAGGGCGGCGCTGTGCTCGTCGAGGAGGTGTGCGTCATCGACGGCGAGCAGTGGGACCGGGGCTCCCCGGGGGTGGAGGACACCGGCCACGCTGCGGTACCACGAGGAGATGTCCGTGTGCTCGGCAGGAGCTTCGGGCAGCAGATGCGCCAGCGCGCCGTACGGCGTGCCACGGGCGGCACTGGTGGCGATCGCGAGCGACGCGGGCACGCCCCGGGACTCGGCCTCCCGGGCGACCTCGCGCAGCAGGCGCGTCTTCCCGACCCCGGCGGGTGCCACCACCACGGCGCCGTACGGGCCCGAGCCGCCGGTGTCGTCCAGGTCCTTGAGCACGGCAGCGGTCAGCACCCGCAGCTCCTCGGCCCTGGCCCGGAACGGCCAGTCCCCCCGGGCAAGACCCAACCGGACCACTTCCTCCACACGAGCCGGAAACGTCGCGGATGCCGTGGGCGGGCTGCTCACTGCGCCGGCCTGCCGGTCCATCATGCCAGCAGCGGGGCGCGCCGGGGCTATTGCGGCGGAAGGGGGTAGCCACCGTCGGGCGTGCAGGCAGGTGTCGGCGGCTGCCGCTCCCGCGAGCGACGGCCGGGACCGTGCTGCACCCGCGTGAGCAGCACGCCCACGATGCACAGCGCCCCGCCCACGAACGCCGAGGCCGCGGGGCTCTCGCCGAGCAGCAGCCATGCCAGGCCGGTGGCGAGGAACGGCACCAGGAACGTGGTCAGCGCCAGCTTGCCGGCGTCGCTGTGTGCCAGCGCGAAGGCCCAGGTCGAGAACGCGACGGCGGTGGGCAGCGCGCCGAGATAGACGATCCATCCCAGGGACGCGGCCGGTGCGCTCGTCACCGCGTGGACCAGCTCCCCCGACCACGGCAGGCACACCGCCGTACCGACGAGACAGGCCAGGAAGGTCACCTCGAGGCCGGGCAGCCGGCTCAGCAACGGCTTCTGGGCCAGCACGCCGATCCCGTAGGTGACAGCCGCAGCGGCCGCGAGCAGTACGCCGGTCAGGTCCCCCGAGCCGCCACTGGAGCTTCCCTGCCCGATGACCACGACCCCGGCGAAGCCGACCGTCATGCCGAGCGCGAGCCACCGGGTCATCCGCTCGCCCAGGAACACCGTGGCCAGCAGGGCCACGATCAACGGTCCGACCTGGATCACGAGTGCGGTCGTGCCCGCGTCGATGCGGCGCTCGGCGGCGTTGAGCGCGAGGTTGTAGATCCCGAACCAGCCGATGCCGCACGCCAGCAGCAGCGGCCAGTCCCGGGCCTTCGGCCAGCGTCGCGGCCGGCGGAACACCAGCACGGCCAGCACCACCGACGCGACCAGCAGCCGGCCCAGCGCAAGGGCGCCCGGTGCGACGTCGTGCCCCACGTGCCGGACCGCCACGAAGGCCGAGGACCACAGCAGCAGCGTGGCCATGATCGCCAGCAGCGGCAGGAAACGCGGCGCGGCCGTGGTCGCCGCGTCCGCTCGGTGCTCCTGGGTCGTGCTGGTCACCGGGTCAGGTTACGGACCCGGTGACACCGCGGTCGCGCGAATATCGGACACCGGGTTCAGCCCTCGAGCCGGTAGCCCACCCCACGCACCGTGACCAACTGCCGCGGCCGTGCCGGGTCGGGCTCGATGCGTCCCCGCAGCCGCTTGACGTGGACGTCGAGGGTCTTGGTGTCGCCGACGTAGTCGGGCCCCCACACCCGGGCGATCAGCTGCTCGCGGGTGAGCACCCGGCCGGCGTTGCGCAGCAACAGCTCCAGCAGCTCGAACTCCTTGCGGGGAAGCGCGATCTCCTCACCGTCGACCGTGACCACGTGCCGGGCCGCGTCGAGCCGGACGTTGTCCGCCACGAGGACGTCGTCGGACTGGTCCGGCTCGGCGCCGCGGCGCAGCACGGCCCGGATCCGGGCCACCAGCTCGCGGGGGGAGTACGGCTTGGTGACGTAGTCGTCCGCGCCGAGCTCGAGCCCGACGACCTTGTCGACCTCCTCGTCGCGCGCGGTCACCATGATCACGGGCACGTTCGAGTCCTGCCGGATGCGCCGGCACACCTCGGTGCCGGACAGCCCGGGCAGCATCAGGTCGAGCAGCACGATGTCGGCCCCGTGGCGGCCCAGCTCGGCCAGGGCCTCCGGGCCGGTTGCCGCCAGTCCGACCTCGAAGCCCTCCCGGGACAGCAGGTACGACAGCGCGTCCCGGTAGCTCTCCTCGTCCTCGACCACCAGCACCCGGGTCATCGGGTGTCCCCGCTGCTCATCCGGCCAGCTCCCCCGCTCCCGGCACGCGTCGGCGTGGCAGCGACATCACGAAGGTCGACCCCTCACCGGGGGCGGACTCCACCCGGACACCGCCGCCGTGGGAGGCGGTGACGTGCTTGACGATCGACAGGCCCAGGCCGGTGCCACCGGTGGCCCGCTGCCGGGCCGGGTCGACCCGGTAGAACCGTTCGAAGATCCGGTCCACCTCCTCGGCCGGGATGCCCGGCCCGCGGTCGCTGACGGCCAGCTCCACCGTGCCGTCGTCCGCGCGGGTGGTGACCATGACGCGGGATCCGTCGGGGGAGTACGTCACCGCGTTGGCGACCAGGTTGTTCAGCGCCAGCGACACCTGTCCCCGGTTGCCGAGCACCTCGAGCCCGGGCTCACCGTCTCGGCCGAGCTCGATGCTGCGGCTGGCCGCATCGGTGCGGACGTCGTCGAGCGCCCCCTCCACGATCTCGTCGACGGGTACGGCGGCCGGCTCCTCCAGCGGGTCGTCGTCCTGCAGCCGGGTCAGCTCGATGATCTGCTGTACGAGCCGGGCCAGCCGGTCGCTCTCTCCATGCATGCGGGAGGCGAACCGCCGGACCGCCCCGGGGTCGTCGGCCGCGTCGTCCACCGCGTCCGAGAGCAGCTTCAGCGCGCCCACGGGGGTCTTGAGCTCGTGGCTCACGTTGGCGACGAAGTCGCGCCGGACCGCCTCGACCCGGTGCTCCCGGGTGCGGTCGTCGGCCAGCACGAGTACCAGCCGCGGGTCGAGCGGCGCCACCCGGGCGCTGACGTGGCGGGGCGGCCGTCCCGGTCGCTGGAGCACCAGGTCGGTCTCCCGGATCTCTCCGTCCCGGCGTACCTCGGCGACGAGGCCGGACAGCTCGGCCACGGTGATCCGGCCCTGGCGGACCAGCCCGAGGGTGACGGCCGCCGCCGAGGCCTTGAGCACGGCGCCCTCCGGGTCGACCACGAGCGCACTGCTGCGCAGCGCCGAGAGCACGGTCGCCACTCCGGGCGGCACCGGCGGCTCCGCAACCGGCGGCGTCCCGCGCAGCTGTCGCTCGCTGATCCGCCAGGCGACCACGACCCCGATGGCAAGGACCCCTCCGAGCAGGGCGGAGAGGAGCGCCTGCGTTGTCGCACTCACGCCCCGATCGTACTGAGGTGGAGCCGCGGGCTCTGCCTCGACGACCTCGTGGTCGCGCAGAGTTCACCCCCTGTTCACCTGCACGGCCCGCCGACGTCACCTTCGGTCGACATCGCGACACCGAGGCCTACATCTCCGGCAGGTTCGGCTGGCGAGGTCGCGCTCGGCCTTCTCAGTGGGCCATGGTGCCTGGCGTCGCCCGGCGCCGGGGCAACAGGAGCGCGGAGTCGCCGAACTCGTGCCACCGGTAGTGCGCCGCGACCGCGGCGTCGTACGCCGCCTGGGTCAGGGCCGCCCCGGCAACCGCCTCGACCAGCAGCAGGTGCGAGGCCTGCGGGTCGTGCCAGCCGGTGACCAGCCCGTCCACGACCCGGGGCGGGTCCGCAGGTGTGACCACCCGCTCGGTCCAGCCGCGAGAGGTCACCACCGACCCGTCCGGTGCGACCGCGGACTCCAGTGCCCGCGTCACCGTGGTGCCGACCGCCACCACCCGACCGCCGCCGGCGCGGGTCGCCTCGACCAGCCGTGCGGTGGCGGCGGGGACCTCGAACCGCTCGGCCTGGGGCGCCTCGCCCGCCTCCTGGGAGGAGACCCCGGTGTGCAGCGTGATCGGGGCGACGGCCACGCCGCCGGCGACCAGCCGGGTGACCAGCTCGGGGGTGAACGGCCGGCCGGCCGAGGGCATCTCCGCGCTGCCGGGGTGGATGCCGAAGGCGGTCAGGTACGCCGACAGCGGGTAGCGGCGGTCCAGGTAGCCGTACGCGATCGGTCGGCCGCGACGGGCGAGCTCCCCGGGCAGGTCGCCGCGCACGGTGGCGCGCCAGAGCCGGTTGCCCGTGTCGCTGGGGGAGGAGCCGGGGCGCGGGTACGGCGCGACCAGGGCCAGCCGGACCCCGCCGGCGCGAACGGTCTCGCCCGGCTCGGCGTCGAGCACCGCGCGGTCGGCGCCCGGGGCGGTGCGCAGCTCGACCACCCAGGAGCCGTCGTCCAGCGGCCCGGACGGCGAGGCCACGTGCAGCACCACCGGCTGCCCGCGCCACTCGGCGTCCAGCTCGGCGGCAACGGTGGCGGAGGCGTTCACCACGACCAGGTCGCCCGGTGCCAGGTGCTCGGGGAGCCGGTGGAAGCGGGTGTGGGTGAGCCCGTCGGGGCTGGCCACCAGCAGCCGGACCTGGTCGCGCGCGAGGCCGCGTTCCTCGGCCGGCGCCGGTGCGGTGCGGGCCTCCGGCTCCGGGAACCTGGTGCTGGGGGTCTCCGTGAGCACGGTCATCTCAGGCACCTCCGGTGGTGAGGGCGGCACCGAAGTCGGCGGCGCGATAGCGGCCGGTGGGTGGCCGCTGGTCCAGCAGCCCGAGCAGATGCGGCACCACGGACTCCGGCAGCGGGCGGTCGGAGATGTCCTCACCCGGGAATGCCTGCTGGTGCATCGCGGTGCGCATGTCGCCGGGGTCGACGGCGTATGCGGTCAGCCCGGTCTCCTCGCCGACGGTCAGGGTCAGGTGGTCCAGGGCCGCCTTGCTGGCGCCGTACAGCCCCCAGGTGGGGTAGTGCTCGACGGCGGCGTCGGAGGAGACCGACACCAGCACGCCGTCGCCGTCCCGCAGCAGCGGGAGCAGTGACCGGGTCAGCTCGAGTGGTGCCTCCACGTTGGTGGCGAACACGTCGGCGAGCGCGTACGACGGGGCGTCCGCGAGTGGCCTCATCGGCCCGAGCTCGCTGGCGTTGTTCACCAGCAGGTCGAGCCGGCCCAGCCGTTCGACAGTGCGACGCAGCTCGCGACGGTGACGCTCGAGCCGGACGTCGCCGGTCAGGGTGTGGACCGCGGCGCCGAACCGGGCGCCCCGTAGCGGATCGGCGTGCCGGGCGTCGGTCACCACCTCCCATCCACGCTCGGCGAGGGCCTGGACCAGGGCGAGCCCGAGCCCTGCGGATCCTCCGGTGACCAGGGCGACGGGAGCTGTGCTCTTCTTGACTGTCGTGTTCATGTGAGCCAGTCTTCAAGTTGAAGTCAACTTGAGTTCAAGGGCCTACGGAGGAAGATTTCCATGAACACCCACGACCGTCTCTCCGTCGGCGAGGTGTCGCGACGCAGCGGCTTCGCGCCGTCCGCGGTGCGGTACTACGAGGGCCTGGGGCTGCTGCCGTCGACCCGGACGCCCGGTGGTCGCCGCACCTTCGAGCGCAGCACGTTGCGCCGGCTCGCGTTCATCCGCGCCGCGGGGAACATCGGTCTCTCGCTCGAGGAGATCCGTGAGGAGCTGGCTCGGCTGCCGAGCGGGCGCACGCCGACCAAGGCCGACTGGCAGCGGATCTCACGCCACTGGCGGGCCCGGCTCGACGAGCAGATCGCCGCGCTGGAGCGGCTCCGCGACGGCCTGGACTCCTGCATCGGCTGCGGCTGCCTCTCGCTCAAGCGTTGCCAGTTCTCCAACCCTGAGGACCTCATGGGTGGCAGCGACCAGGCCCCGGGCGCCACCCTGCTGCCCCGGGCGCTGCGCCGGACCCCCGCCCGTTGACATCAGGATTTTCCCCCGTCGAGTGAGGAGTTCTGGCCCGTTCAGTACGGAGTTCTGCCCCGTCGAGTACGCGATCACGGTCGACACCTCCCCGGCATCGTCGGGCCGGCGTACCCGAAGCCCGGGCCACCGGTCGAAAACCTCGAGCTCATCGGGCCAGAACCCCGAACCCACGAGGTCATTATCCGGAACTGAACGGGCCAGAAGTCCCTTCTCGACGGGTCAGCGGCCCTGGTTGGCGACCGCGGCGGCGGCCGCTGCCGCGGCCTCGGGGTCGAGGTAGCGGCCGCCCGGGGTCGTGGGGCGCATCCGGTCGTCGAGCTCGTAGACCAGGGGCATGCCGGTGGGGATGTTCAGCCCGGCGATGTCGCTGTCGCTGACCTTGTCGAGGTGCTTGACCAGCGCCCGCAGGCTGTTGCCGTGCGCCGCGACGAGCACGGTGCGTCCGGACCGGAGGTCGGGGACGATCGCGCTCTCCCAGTAGGGCAGGAAGCGCGCCACCACGTCCTTGAGGCACTCGGTGCGTGGCATCTCCTCGCCGAGGTCGGCGTACCGTGCATCGCCGGCCTGGGACCACTCGTCGTCGTCCTCGATCGGCGGCGGCGGTACGTCGAACGAGCGACGCCAGGCCATGAACTGCTGCTCGCCGTACGCCTCGAGGGTCTGCTTCTTGTTCTTCCCCTGCAGCGCCCCGTAGTGCCGCTCGTTGAGCCGCCATGACCGCTGCACCGGGATCCACAGCCGGTCGGCGACGTCCAGCGACAGGTCCGCGGTGACGATCGCCCGGCGCAGCAGCGAGGTGTGCACCACGTCAGGCAGCAGCCCGGCCTCGACGACCTGCTCACCGCCGCGGACGGCCTCGGTCCGGCCCTTCTCGGTCAGCGGTACGTCGACCCATCCGGTGAACAGGTTCTGGGCGTTCCACTCGCTCTCGCCGTGGCGGAGCAGGACCAGCGTCGGCATCAGCCTGCCGAGGGGGATGGGCTCGACTTCGAGCCGTGACCGCCCTTGTGGTGCGACCCGGTCTTCGGCGTCGGCTGCTGGCTGGGCTGGGGGACCGCGGAGTACTGGCCGTGGGGCCCATAGGGCAGCACCGGTGTCAGGAGGTGGGTGGTCTGCCCGCTGGCGAAGTGCAGCGTGAGTGGGATGAAGGCGCCCGGCTTGATCTTCGCGCCCTTCAACGTGACCTTCCCGGACTTGCCGAGGTTGACCAGCTGGCCCGCGCCGACCCGGATCTGCGAGCCACCCGACCAGCCGGTCATCCCGACCAGCGCATCGGCACGCCGCTGGTTGGTGTTGACCAGACTGCCGGCCCACGTCCCGCTGCCGTTCTTGCTGGTGACCACCACGGAGTTGAGCACGTAGACCGGCTGGCTGCGGTTGTTGGTGCCGGCCGCGGCCTGGTAGAGCGCGTCGGTCTGCGCGTTGAACCCGCAGGCAGCCAGCAGCGGGACGAGCAGCAGCAGCGAGGCGGCAGCCAGCAGCCGACCGACGACGCGTCGGGGACGAGGGGGGCGCGTCTTCACCAGTGCAGTCCTCTCGAGTGCCGTGAGCAGGGCGTGTGTCAACGCCGGGGACACCCTATCGCCCGGCTCGTCCGGTCACGCCCGCAGGCCGGGGCCCAGCGCGACCAGCACGATGCCGGCGATCGCGACCGCGGTCACCACACCGGTGATGACCAGCAGCCGGGGTGCTCCCGTGCGCAGGGCGACCACCAGCGGCAGGTTGCGTACGCCGGACCGGTTGTCGTCGACCAGGTCCGGCAGCGTGGTCGCGAAGTGCATGCAGAAGCCGAACAGCGCCGCGGCGCCGGTGACCCACCAGGTCGCCGGCCCGCCGTGCACCCCGCCGCCCCAGCCGCCGTAGGACAGGAAGGTCGGGAACAGCGCGAACGTGGCGGTCCAACCCACCCACGAGAACACGGTCCGGTGCAGCACCCAGTTGTGCAGCACCGCCACGACATAGGTGAGCAGGAGGGCGGCTCCTGCCGCCGTACCGTTCTGCAGCGACAGCGGCGCCGAGACCAGCAGCAGGATGACCAGCACGTAGACGGCGTTGCCCGTCGGCACCCGGCCGTCGGCGATCGGCTTCCCCCCGGTTCCGCCGCGTCGATCCGTGTCGCGGTCGAACACGTCGTTGAGCAGGCCGCAGACAAGCTGGACCAGCAGCACCGCAGCCGCGGCGATCCCCGCTTCCCGCAACGGGCGGCCGCTGGCGTAGGCGAGACCACCGAGGACAACGGCCAGCACCACCGCCTGCCGCGGGTGTGCGCACCCGCCGACCAGCCGCAGCTGGGTGGCGGTCCGGGCCAGGCTCGCCTTCATCGACCCGACGACGCTCGTGCCGGCCACTGCCCCGCGGGCGGGGAGCGGCCGGGCCACGACCGGGCGTCGTCCGGGACGCTTGATCAGTCGGCTCATGGCCCCCGAGTATCGCAGCCGGTCCCAGCCCGCCGGGTGGATTCGTCGACGGATCCGCGCCGCAGTTCGGCTCCGTTCGCGTCACGCGCATCGCGACGCTCGCGGAATGCCTGCGCACGCGAGGCACACGTCAGGCTCGCTTGTCAAGCCTCGATTTGGCCTCTGACCTGCACAAACGCCGACAGGGTCGACGTGGCGACATGTTAGACTGGTCACCTGAAAGGGGTTCACACACACATGACTTTCACCGTCGGCGAAACGGTTGTCTATCCAAACCACGGCGCCGCTGTCATCGAAGACATCGAGATGCGCAAGATCAAGGGCGAGGACAAGCAGTACCTCGTGCTCCGCATCGTGGCCCAGCAGGACCTCGTGGTGCGGGTTCCTGCCTGCAACCTCGACCTGGTCGGGGTTCGCGACGTGGTCGACAAGGAAGGCCTCGACCGGGTGTTCGACGTGCTGCGTGCCGTCGTACCCGACGAGCCCACCAACTGGTCGCGCCGCTACAAGGCCAACCTCGAGAAGCTGCACTCCGGGGACGTGATGAAGGTCGCCGAGGTGGTGCGTGACCTCTGGCGCCGCGAGCGCGACCGTGGCCTGTCCGCGGGGGAGAAGCGGATGCTCGCCAAGGCGCGCCAGATCCTCGTCTCGGAGCTGGCGCTTGCCGAGCACACCAACGAGGACAAGGCTGAGACACTCCTGGATGAGGTCCTGGCCAGCTGACGGACGTCTCCGCTCTGGCCGAGTGACTCGGTCGGCGCCTGCATGAACGACGCCTGGGGCCTGGTGCCCACCGAGGGACGCGGGTCGCTGCCCTTCGCGCTGGTGCACGGGGAGTCGCTGATCGCGGCGGCGGCGTTCGGGCTCGAGGCCGCCGGGGTGGAGCTGGCCGACGACAGCGTGCCGGTCGACCGGGTCCGCGAGGCCGGTCGACCCCTGGTGCTGCACGACCCGCTGTGCCCGCTGACGCCGGTGTGGTTCCTCGCCGAGGCGGTCGAGCTTGCCTGCGAGCGCGCCCTGGTCGTGGCCGGGTGCCGGCCGGTGACCGACACCGTCAAGGAGTACGCCGCCGTCGGCGAGGCGGGCGTGCGCCAGGTGCTCGGGACCGTCGACCGGGACACGCTGGTCCAGGTGACCTCCCCGCTGGTGCTCCCGCCGGCGGTCGTGGCGCGGCTGGACGACTGGCCGCGGGGTGACTTCGCCACCCTGGTCGACCGGTGGCGCCGAGACTGGCCCCTGCTGCTGCACGAGGCACCCGCAACGGGTCAGCGGGTCGTGGTCGAGGACGACCTGGCCGTTCTGGAGGCGCTGACTGCTCCCGGTTGACCCGGGCGCCCCGTCTGGTGCTCAGTTTTGGCAGGTGAACATGGGAAACCCACCAGGCGGCCGGCTCACCTGCGCCCCAGTGCCTCGGCGGTGGCGAGGTCCTCGGGATAGGTGACCTTGAGGTTCGTGGCGGAGCCGGGCACCCCGACGATGCCCAGGCTGCTGTAGCGGGCCAGGCAGGCGGCGGTGTCGGTGCCCGTGAAGTCCTCCCGTTCCGCGAGGCGGTAGGCCTCGAGCAGCGGCCGCGCCCGGAAGGCCTGTGGGGTCTGCACGGCGACCAGGTCCCCGGGCCCCAGCGAGCCGTCCCGGTGCGACAGCGGGCCGGCCGGCACCACCGGGATGGCGCCGCCGTTGCGTGCCGCGGCACCGATCACCTCCTCGAACAGCCCGGCCGGCGCCAGCGGCCGGGCCGCGTCGTGGACGGCGACCACGTCGACCTCCTCGCCCTCGATGTCGGGGGCCAGCACCTGCAGCGCGTGCCACTCCGAGCCGTGCCGGTCGGTGCCGCCGTCGACGATCCAGGCGTCGTTGGGGCCCAGGTACGCCGCCACCGCCGACGAGAGCGCCTCGCGGTCGCCGGGACGCACCACCACGACCAGCCGGTGCACGTCGTCGACCTCGAGGATGGTGCGCACGGAGTGGGCCACGAGCGGTACCCCGCCCAGCGGCAGCAGTACCTTGTTGACCTCGGCTCCGACCCTGCTGCCCGACCCCCCGGCCAGCAGGACGACTGCGGCACGCGTCATGGGGAGACCAACGCGCCGGCGGGATCCCCGCGGTGCGAGTTCGGCGAGCGGTCTGGTGGAGTGATGGGCGAGGCAGGTCCGCGGGCAGGGGCCATCAGCGCAGGTGCGGCCGGGCCAGTCGGACCAAGGTGCCCGACACCAGCGCGTCCCGCTCCAGCGGCAGCATGTGGCCGGCGTCCGGGGCGAGCACCAGCTCGGCACCGGGGACCTGGTCGGCGATCCGGCGGGCGTGGGACGGCGGCGTGAGCAGGTCATGGCCACCGACGAGCACCCGGGTCGGGATGCCGTCGTACGCCTTGAGGGCTTCGGTGCGTTCGTGGCGCATGCAGTCCTCGTAGAAGCCCACCATCGTGGCCGACGGCGAGTTGATGATCCCCTCCACGACCAGGGCCGAGTCGGTCAGCCGCATCGGGGAGCCGAAAAGGAACCGGCGGACCACGGTTCGCTCCACGATCGGCGCCCGCCTGCGGGCGCGGTGGGACAGCGTCCGCGAGCGCAGCGCGAGCATCCGCGGGATCTGGGCCCGCACGGTCCGGCCCATCTCCGGAATGCCCAGCGACACGGTGTCCAGCCCGCCCGACGAGGTGTCCACGAACGCGGCGCCCACCACCCGGTCGAGCAGGTCGGGGCGCTGCTCGGCCAGCGCCATCAGGGTCATCCCGCCGATCGAGTGGCCGGCCAGCAGCAGTGGGCCCGAGGGCGCCAGCGCGTCCACCAGCTCGGCCATGTCCGCCGCGAGCGCCTCGATGGTGCAGGCGGCGCGCTCCGGCTTGTCGGACTCGCCGTGGCCGCGGTGGTCCCAGGTGACCACCCGGACCCGGTGGCCGAACTCGGCCATCAGGTCGCGGACCTGGTAGTGCCAGTTCACCGAGCTCAACGTCCAGCAGTGCGCCAGGAAGATGGTCAGCCCGGCGTCCTCGGGCCCGAAGCTGTGCACCCGCAGGCCGGGGCCGGCCGAGGTGCGGAACGTCGTCGTCACGTGGTCAGGTCTCCTTCCGCTGCAACAGGGCGGTCGCGAACGCGGCCAGGCCCTCGCCCCGGCCGGTCAGCCCCAGCCCGTCGGTCGTGGTGGCCGAGAACGCCACGGCCAGGCCGTGCCGCTCCGCGAGCCGTTGCTCCGCCTCGGCGCGCCGGTCCCCGATCCGGGGCCGGTCGCCGACCAGCTGGACGGCCACGTTCACCACGCTCCAGCCGTTGTCCCCGACGCGGCGCAGCGTCTCGGCGAGCAGGTCGTCGCCGGCCGCATCCTTCCACTCCGGCCGCGACGTGCCGAAGTTGCTGCCGAGGTCGCCGAGCGCGGCCGCGGACAGCAGGGCGTCGCACATCGCGTGCAGCACCACGTCGCCGTCGGAGTGGCCCACCAGACCGTGGTCCTCGCCGGGCCAGTCCAGCCCGGCCAGGCGCATCGGACGCCCGGCCTGCAGGCGGTGGACGTCGGTGCCGAGTCCGATGCGCAGGTCCACGCGGCTCATCATGCCTCACGGTCAGACACCCCTATGGGTCACCATGGGGGTGTGGCCCCCGCTGCCAGCACCCCGCGCCTGTTCCTTGCCGGTGTCGTCACCGGATGTACCGGCGCGGCCACCAGCGCCGCGTGTGCCTGGGCACTGGGCGCCTCGACCAGCCCCGTCGCGGCGGTCGCCGCCTCCGTGCGCGACCTGACCCCGGGTCCGCTGGCGGTGCATCTGGTCGACCTGGTCGGCCACCTCGACAAGCCGCTGCTGCTGGCCGGCACGACCATCGTGATGCTGGCGCTGTGCGGCCTGGCGGGCGTGCTGGCGGGGGTACGTCGCTGGCGCGGCCAGCTGCTGCTGCTCGCGCTCGGGCTGCTGGGCCTGTGGGCCACGAGCGCCCAGCACCATGCCGACGCGGCCGCGGTGCTCTCGGTCCTGGTCGGCCTGGTCACCTGGCTGGTGGTGCTGCCGGCGCTGGTCGCGGACCGCACCGACGTCAAGGCCGACCGTGGCCGCCGGGTCTTCCTGCTGCGCGCCGGGGTCGGGATCGGCGCCTCCGCGGCGGTGGTGGCACTCGGACGCTGGGCCGGCCAGGACAGCCGTGCAGTAACTCAGGCCCGGAGGATGCTCCGGCTTCCGGTCAGCAGCGGCATGGTGCCGGCCGGCGCCGATCTCGGGGTGCGGGGCGTGCCGCAGTGGCGGACGCCGAGCCGGGTGTTCTACCGCGTCGACACCCAGCTCAGCCCGCCTTCGATCGACCCGTCGAAGTGGCGGCTGCGGATCCACGGCATGGTCGACCACGAGGTCCAGGTCGACTTCCGGGACCTGCTCGACCGGCGGCTGCACCAGGCCTGGGTGACGTTGTGCTGCGTGTCCAACCCGGTCGGCGGCGACCTGGTCGGCAACGCCTGGTGGTCCGGTGTACCCGTGCGACAGCTGCTCGCCGAGGCCGGCGTACACCCCGGCGCGGACGCGGTGAAGCAGACCTCGTGGGACGGCTGGACGTGTGGTACGCCGCTGTCCGCCCTGACCGATGGCCGGAACGCGCTGCTGGCCGTGGCGATGAACGGGATGCCGCTCCCGGTCGAGCACGGCTTCCCGGTGCGGATGGTGGTGCCCGGGCTGTACGGGTACGTGTCGGCCACCAAGTGGCTGGTCGACCTCGAGGTCACCCGGTTCGACCGGTTCCAGGGCTACTGGACCCGGGCCGGCTGGTCGCCCAGGGGCCCGGTCAAGACCCAGTCGCGGGTCGACGTACCCCGCGACGGTCAGCAGGTGCGCGCGGGGAGCGTGGCCGTGGGCGGGGTCGCGTGGGCGCAGCACACAGGAATCGAGAAGGTCGAGTACCAGCTCGACGGTCGGCCGTGGCGCCGCGCCCGGCTGGGCCGGGTGCCTGACGTCGACACCTGGGTGCAGTGGTCCGGCGAGGTGCGGGTGGATCCTGGCTCGCACGTCCTCGCGGTACGGGCCACCGACCGCAGCGGCTACACCCAGACCGCCGTACAACGCGGGGTGCTGCCCGACGGTGCCACCGGCTGGCACACCGTGCGGTTCGTGGCCACGTCGGGGTCCTGACCCCAGGCTCGGGGGTGGTCGTCGCGGAGGACACGCGGGCCCGTACGGTGCTCGGCATGGACTTCGGGGACAGGCACGGTGCGGCGCTGGTCGTGGGGGGCAGCGGTGGCATCGGTCGTGCCGTGGCGCGGATGTTCGCCGAGCGCGGCAGCGACCTGGTGGTCACCTACCGTCACAACCGCGACGAGGCCGAGCGGGTGGTGGAGGAGGCGCTGTCCAACGGCGTCCACGCAAGGGCGGTGCAGCTCGACCTGTGCAGGGACGTCGCGGCGGTGACCGACCTCGGCCCCGTGCACACCCTGGTGTACGCGGCCGGCCCGCACGTGCCGATGCGGCACCTCAGCCTGGTCGCTCCGGCCGACATGGAGGCCCACCTTGCCTGCGATGCCGCGGCGTTCTTCCGGGTCGTGCACGCCGCCCTCCCGGCCCTGCGGGAGGCCCAGGGCAGCATCGTGGCGGTGACCACCGCTGCCACGAGCCGCTTCCCGGTGCGCGACGGGCTGTCCTCGGCCCCCAAGGCGGCGGTGGAGGCGATCGTGCGCGCGCTGGCCGCCGAGGAGGGCAGGTACGGCGTGCGCGCCAACTGTGTCGGTCCCGGGATGCTCACCGACGGCATGGCGAGCCGGCTGGTACGCAGCGGCGAGCTGTCAGAGGAGGCGCTCGAGGTCGCCCGCCGCAACATCCCGCTGCACCGGTTCGGCGTCGCGGCGGACATCGCCGAGGCGGTCTGCTTCCTGGCCTCGGACCGCGCCGGGTTCATCAGTGGCCAGAAGCTCGACATCGACGGCGGCTACGGCGCCTGAGCGAGCCCGAAAACGAGCTTGCTCGCTCTCGTGGCGAGCGAGGAAGCCGTCGAGCCCGCAGGACGACCACGGCAGCTATGCGGACGTGCCGGAGCAGGTGCGCCTCGGGGAGGCGGCCGTTGGTGGCGAGGTCACTCCTGCCGGGTAGTTGCCATGAACGGCGTAGTAGGCGAGATCCGTGGCACGTTGCTGGGTCTGCGATGCCGTCGCGGCTGCGCCGTTCTCGAACGCCTCGGCGCCGGGCAGGTGGTCCAACGGGGCAGCGGCGATGTAGAACGGCGTCGCCACCGGATCATCAGACGGGTTCGACCAGCCGCACGCGTTGTAGTACAGCGCGTTGAGGGCCGCGCTGCCGACGCTGACGACCATGTGGCTTCCGCTCAGCGTGGCGGCCCAGGCGACGTCGTAGGATCCGGTCACCTGGCTCGCAGGCAACCCGGCCTCGTGGGCCGCCGCAGTCGCGGCCTGGCGGTCGGCCGGTGTAGCGCCGTACAGCACAATCCGGTCGGCGAACGTCGCTGGCTTGCTGGGCAGCACGGTTGGCCGCCAGCTCGCAGAGGGCGATGCTGCGGAGTCCTCCGTCGAGCCCGAGCTGCCGGTGAGGAACAGCCTGGAGGGTTGACCCGCCACCTGGTAGGCGTTTGCCCCCAGGATGCGGGTCGCCGTACCCGGCAGCGGCGCAGCGTGCCACGTGCTGGAGGTCCCAGGGGTGTAGTCGAGTGCAGGATGTCCGCCGGTCTCGAGGGAGAAGACCTCCTCACCCGTTCGCGCTGTTGGGGAGGCAGTGGGAAGGTCGTTGACCACGGGGCCAGCGTCCGAGGCCAGCAAGTAGTTCGACGCGGCCAGCGATGCCTTCATCGCCCGGCCCGGCAGCCTGCGCACGTGCGTGTGCGGCCCGCGTCCTGGGCTGCCGCGGGTTGCCATGGCAAGCCTGCCGCCGCGTTTGACGAAGAACACGCGGGCGTCACCCTTGCCCGTGGTCACTGCTGCCAGCGCAGTGCCGCGGGCCGGGTTCGCCCTGATCGGCCGGGTGCGGGGATGCCCGCGGGCGGTGGTCACGACCTGCAGGCCGTGACGAGCGTTGTAGAAGACCACCGGGCCACCGGAGGTATCGGCCAGCGCGAGCGACTGCGGGTGCGCGACCCGGGGCCCGGGCAGTTTCGCTGACTTCCAGGAGGTGCCTGCTCCCGTGGTCTCGGCCAGCTCGTCGTATGCGGTGACGTAGAAGACGGCCACTCCGCCATGTGGTCTCGTGGCTGCCACGATTGCGCTGCCGTGCGCAGGTCGGCCGGGCAGCTGGCGCGTCACCCAGCCGGACCTGCCCAGGTAGGTGTCCGCGAGCCCGCCGGTCTTCGCCCGGAAGTAGGCGTGTGGGGTCGTCGCGTCGTCCGCTGCCGGGTCGGGGTAGGAGAGCGCTGTGATTCCACCGTGCTTCGCTACATGTCCGGCTGCGGTCTCCTGCAGCCACGAAGCGCCGTCCCAGACGTCCACGGCCAGCCGGCCCGAGGCCGAGCGCACGAAGTGGTACTGGTCGACGGGCACGCTGGAGAACCACACCGCAGTGCTGGGTGAGGATGCCAGCGTCCCGGAGGCGCCGATTACGTCGATGTTGCGAACCAACGTGTGTGACGTGCCCAGGCTGGAGGTGACGGTGACGCTCACCGGGTAGACGCCGGTGCCGGCGAACACGTGGCTCACGTGCGCGCCGAGCGTGTTCGCTGAGCGGCCGTCGCCGAAGGTCCAGTAGTAGCGGGTGATCGAGCCGTGCGGCTCGGTGGCATGTGCAGTGAAGCTCGTGGGAGTGCTGCTCACCGTCGTCCCGGGCCTCGTCATCCGCACCGACGGCGCGGGGTGCGGTGCGGGTTTGGGTGTGACGATCACCCATTGTTCGCCCGGGCCGTAGATCTGCGCTGCGAAGTCGGTCAGGTCGATGTTGGTGTCGTACTCCACCCGGATGTTGCTCTTGCCACGGAAGTCGCCGTTAGCCATGTCGATGGTGCCATCGGGGTGCACTGCGGTAACGGTTCCGACGTGAGCGGAGTACGTCGCCGGGGTGATTTTCCCGGGTGGATAGAAGATGACTGCGTCCCCGACCCGGGGGACACCGGAGTCGGCGACCGGGGACTCGCCCTGGTCGAGTGCCCACTGGTAGAACGACGACGACCCGGCGTTGAGCGTGTCGAGGTCGGCAGTGACGCCGGCGCGCGACCAGACCCACTTGACGAAGTCGGCGCACCACTCCTCGTTCTCGTTGCGCACCCGCAGCGGCTTGTTGAGGCCGCAGCCGTTGGCGTTGGCGGAGAATCCGGCCACCAGCGAGCTGAAGGGGTTGCAGTCGAGATCGAAGCTCGTCGACGTCGGGGAGTCTCCGGTCCCGATCTGGCCGAGCGCGATCGTCGCGATCCGCTGGCCCAGGCTGGTCGGCGTAGCGCCGCTGGTCCTGCGCGGAGTCGACAGGGCCCGAGCGGCGGCCTTGCGCTGCGTCGCGGCGCCAGTCCGGCACGCTGCCGCTCGTCCAAGGCCCCAGGTGCGCGCGACGCGCGCCGGCAGGCCACGGCCGCACCCGTACGGTCCCGTGGCGACCAGCCGCCATGGCGAGGACCCTCGCCTGGTGAACACGCCGGTCCCGGCTCCGTCCTGGAACTGGACACGCAGCTGCGCGGGGGATCGCGGGGAGGGCAAGAAGCTGGCGATCGCCCAGGTAGCTCCCGACATCGACGTCGTGTGCAACGAGCCGGAACGGATACGGCCGACCGCCGACACGGGCAGATGCCGCGCGGCAGCGAACACGCGTGCTAGCCGGGCACCGACCGCCGAGTGCGAGGAGGAGCCCGGGGTGGCTGCGGCCGGCAGCACCAGAGCGACGGTCAGCGCCAGTGCCACCGCGCCGACCCCCAGCCCGCGAAGCGTTCCATGGTGGGCGGGTAGCCCACGGTCACCGGTGGATCTGGGTTCCTTCACCACGGCGCCTCCCGAGAAGCTGTGCATCAGTCATCCGCCAATGCACGCAAGTTTCCTCCAGCCCCATGCGGGAAGGCAACGCCGGCTGTCCGGCTGGAAGACCTGGGTGGCGCTGGCGAGCACTTCACGAGGGGGTGGCAGGCGATTCCGGCTTCCACAGCGCAGTCATCATCGACCATGGGGCACAACCCGCATCGATGCGGGCACGTGTCGGGCCCCGTCACGGCGCCGACCTGCCTGCCCTGCGCATCAGGTTCGCGGGTCTGTGTGACAACCAATCCGGAAATGTCGGCGTCTCCACAGGTGCTATCGCTTCGTCGTGGAGCGATCAACTCACTCAAGGAGCAGCCCCATGAGCACACCACGCACCCTTGTTGCCGCCGCGTCCGTCGTCGCGGCCACCGGCGCCCTCGCCCTTGCTGGCGCTTCGACCGCCACCGCCAGTCCTGTTGCGGGCGCCAGCGCGCCGGTCGGCGTGGTCACCGCGAGAGGTGGTCTCATCGCCCATAGGTCACCGAGCACCCACTCCACGCGCGTAGGCACCTACCGGAATGGTGAGCGGCTGGGGTTGGACTGCAAGGTCGTGGGAACCAAGGTGGGCGGCAACCGGCGCTGGTACACCATCGACAGCGATGCGAGCGGCCTGATCTGGGTCTCCGCCCGCTATGTCCGCAACGTCGGCGCGGTCCCCCACGTCTGCGACCCCATGAACGGCACCGTCCGGGCGACCACCAGGACCAGGCTCAACAACCGTCAAGGACCCAACGTCCGCGACCGTAAGCTGGGCCAGTACGCCAACGGAACCACCCTCCACACCGTGTGCTGGACCACCAACGAACCCTCCGGTGGGCGCTGGGCGCTGACCGCCAGCGGCCGCTGGGTGGCCAAGCGCTACCTGCACCTCAGCCGTCCCCTGGAGAATTGCTTGTAGCCCCTGCCGCCCGGAGCAGCCACCACGTGAAGGTCGACTGCTCCGGGGCAGACAGGGACTGCGAACAACGACCAGCATCCCGCGTGCTGCACCAGCGTTTGCCGCGATTGCACGGCTGGCATGTTGAGACATCCGTCGCACGCTGTCGATGGCGACGCAGCCGACGAGGAAGGCGATGCAGACCGCGAGGGTCTCCACAGGCAGGCCGTCAGGTAGCCGGCGGTGCCGAGCAGTGCGCAGGTGGCGATCCGGACGCAGCGGGCGGTCACCTCCTCGACCTCGTGCAGCGCCTTCCGTGCCTGCGCAGCCCGGGGATCGCCAGTCCGTGGCTATCCATCGTCCCGCGCGGCACCGGACCGGGATTGAAGTTTGACTGCGGGATGGTGTCGTATCAGGGCGCAGGCGTTCGTGGACAAGGTGTGGCGGCCGACCGGGTCGCCGGACCCGAGGGACATGAGAGGCCCTCGTCCTGGCCTGAAAGGAGACGACAGTGGCGGAGTATCTGATCGCTTTCAACGACGAGTGGGTGCCCGACTTCACACCGGAGGAGCTGCGCGAGAAGAGCACCAGCGCGAGGACTCTGATCGAGGAGATGAAGGCCGCCGGTGTCTTCCTCTTCACCAATGGGGGTATCGATGCCTCGACCGCGGTGTGCAGCGTCGAGGCGAGCGGCGGGCAGCCGGTCTTCACCGACGGGCCGTACGTCGAGACCAAGGAGCACCTCGGCGGCTTTGTCGTCGTGGACGTGCCGGACGACGAGGCCGCGCGGTACTGGGCTGGCCGGATCGCCGTCGCGCTCGATTGGCCGCAAGAGGTGCATCGGTTCCCCGGGGAGGGACCGAGGTGACCCGGCGTGAGGTGGGGCGCTGAACCGCGTCCGCTAGTTGCCGGCGGGGGAGTCGGTTCGACGCTCATTGTGCATGAAGGCCGAACTCGTTGCCGTCCGGGTCGGCCAGCTCAACGCCGTCCGGGAGGTCGGAGAGACGGGTCGCACCGAGCGACACCAGACGTTCCACCTCACTGGTGATCTCAGCGGTGACCAGGTCGAAGCGCTGACGGTTCCTCCCGTGCCTGGGTTCGACCGGCGGTCCACCCCACGAGACCTTGGTGCCGCCGAGCGGTGACTGGACCGCGGTCTCCTGGTTCTCGTCCCACACCAGCGACCAATCCAGTGCTTCGCGCCAAAAGAGGCCGACGTCTCGGGTTCCGTCACAGGTGACCTCGCCGAGGTACCCGGTGGCGGCCAAGAAGCTGTTGCCCGGCCCGATCACGCACAGCTCGTTCCCACCAGGGTCTGCCAACACGACGAAGTCGTCTTCGGGCCCTTGGCCAACGTCAATGTGGCGGCCACCCAAGCGCAGCGCCGTCTCGACGGTTCGCTGCTGGTTCCGGTGGTCCCGGTGGTCGCGGCTGGTCAGGTGCAAATGCAACCGGCGGGGGCCGACCTGCTCGGTGTCGGAGACGACGAAACGAAGCCCGATCTGGGTCCCGTCCCCGGGCACCAACGCGCCCCCGGACTCCGTCACGACCTCCCGGTCGAGCAGCCCGGTCCAAAACGCCGACACCGCGAGCGCGTCGGCAACGTCGAAGGTCACCGCTTCCAGACGCAGGGCCACGTCTGCACCCTAGGACGGGTTCGTGGCCCGGGCGACTGACCTTCTGCGGAGGAATGTGTTGCCGTCGGCCAGCCACGGTCCGGCGACGATCGAGACGGTGTATCCCCGAGGACCTGGTCCGGTTGCTGGCCTGGCTGCCCCGAGCCGATGCCGGACCACCGGCCTGATCCGGCCGGACTCCGACAGGCTGGGCTCGGTTGCGCGATCCCTCGGTCAGATGCCGCCGAGGGAATGGCGCAACACCTAGCGTTCTCTGGCTCAGTCGGCCCTGGGAGCCGCCAGGGCCGTGATCGCCTCTGCGTCCGTGGGGTCGAGCTCGAAGAAGCCGAAGCGAAGCCGCGAGACGGGCAGGTGCGCGCGAATCTCCTCCAACGGCAGCGGTTCTATCTCGCGGAGCCTGGCCGCCCGACGGAACCCGCCGGCGATCACCTCGCTCGGTTCGGGCTCCTCTCCGGTGACCTCGCCGATGATGGTGACGGCGCGGAGAGGTTCGCCCTGGGGGTAGGTGGTCGTCGGGGAGTAGATCAAGATGCCATCGCCGGGCGTCATCCGGGCCAACGGCGCTCGCTTGCCGTGGCTGGCCATCACGAAGCCGCCGCTCACGCCCCGGCGCGCGTGCTCGCGTGATGCCACGATGACCCAGTGTCGTCCAGCCACCATCCCAGAAGACTAACCACCGCGGATGCGCCGGCCGAGGCCCGCAGGGGGATCGTCGTTCCGCGTCCGAATCCGCTCGCCACGGGCCTCGCGCGCCCAGCGGCAGCAGGACCGGTGGCGGATCGACTACCCCGATACCCAGAGGCGGTTCCCGCGGAGGGGCAGGGCCGCCGCCGCGATGAACAGAATGCCTCCGAGGATGAAACACGGGTTCCACAAGATCAGGCTCCAGTGGGACTCGAGCTCCCCGACCTGGCGGCGAACGCCGGCAAGGTCGACAGCGAGGATGACCTCCAGGGCGGCGCCGCGCACGAACAGGCCCACCCCTGCGATCGCGACCAGCCAGGTCACGATGCGACGCAAGCGCTCCTCAAGCCGCTGCGTCGCGGCAACCCAGATGAGGACGGCGCCGAACAGCAGGAGCGCTGCCACGCCGTACAGCCCGACCACGACGAACCAGCTCGGACGTTGAGCCGCAAGGTCGTGCCCAGCTGAGGAAGCCAGTCCGATGGAGCCACCAAGGGCCCAGAACAGATGCAGGCCGGCGAATACGGCGCACCACGCCACCGCCGACGTCGCAGCCCGGTGCGGCTTCCTGTCACGGGGGTGCGTCACGCTGTCGTCAACGCGCGCGGCCTGGCCGTGGTTCCGGAACAGGAACCCGGGGCGGGTTGGGTCGGGCCTTGCCTCGCATCTGCCTCGCCGACGGCGCAACATTGCGACGTCCCGGCGGGATGCCGCAGGCCTGGGTCCGGGGCGTTCCGTACGATTGCCGGGTGACCCTGCGATTCCACGACACCGCCACCCGGGCGGTCCGCGACTTCGTCCCCATTCACGAGGGCAAGGCGGGCGTCTACGTCTGCGGGCTCACCGTGCAGTCCGAGCCCCATGTCGGCCATGTCCGGTCGGCGGTGAACTTCGACGTGCTGCGCCGCTGGCTGGCCAGGAGCGGGTACGACGTCACCTTCATCCGCAACGTCACCGACATCGACGACAAGATCCTGGTCAACGCCGCCGAGCAGCAGCGGCCCTGGTACAACCTCGCCTACGAGATGCGGCGCCACCTCGACCGCGCCTACGACGCGCTGAACGTGCTGCCGCCGACGTACGAGCCGGCCGCGACCGGCCACATCCCCGAGATGGTCGAGCTGATCGGCCAGCTGGTCGCCCGGGGGCACGCCTACGAAGCCGGGGACGGGTCGGGCGACGTCTACTTCGACGTGCGCTCCTGGCCGTCGTACGGCGAGCTGACCCACCAGTCCATCGACGACATGGAGGCCGCCGAGGACGCCGACCCGCGCGGCAAGCGCGACCCGCGGGACTTCGCGCTGTGGAAGGGCTGGAAGAAGCAGACCGAGCCCGAGACCGCGGCGTGGCCCTCCCCGTGGGGGCCGGGCCGGCCGGGCTGGCACATCGAGTGCTCGGCGATGGCGGGCAAGTACCTCGGCCCGGCGTTCGACATCCACGGCGGCGGCGTGGACCTGCGCTTCCCCCACCACGAGAACGAGCGGGCCCAGTCGCAGGCGGCCGGCCGGCCGTTCGCGTCGTACTGGCTGCACAACGCCTGGATCACCACCTCGGGCGAGAAGATGTCGAAGTCGCTGGGCAACTCGCTGCTGGTGCCCAACGTGCTCGAGCGGGTCCGCGGCATCGAACTGCGCTACTACATGGTCTCCACCCACTATCGCTCGCACATGGAGTTCTCCTTCGAGGCGCTGGAGGAGGCGGCGGTCGCGTTCCGGAGGCTGGAGGCGTTCTTGCACCGTGCGGCCGACTCCGTCGGCGAGATCCCCGCGGACGGCACGCCGTGCGCGGACTTCGTCGCGGCGATGGACGACGACCTCGGGACGCCGGCCGCGGTCGCCGCGATCCACGACGTGGTGCGCGAGGGCAACAAGCTGACCGGCGACCCGGACGCGCTGCGGGGCAGCGCCGCCTCGGTCCGAGCGATGCTCGACGTCCTCGGCCTCGACCCCGCCGACCCGCACTGGGGAGCGCCCAGCCCGGGCGACGGCCGGCTCGAGCATGCCATCGACGTGCTCGTCGAGAGCCTGCTGCAGCAGCGCGCCGAGGCTCGCGCGACCAGGGACTGGGCCGCGGCCGACGCCATCCGCGACCGGATCAAGGCCGCCGGCATCGAGGTCGAGGACACCCCGGACGGCCCGAAGTGGATCCTGTGATGTGCCGGCGATCCCGGCCCGAGGTGTTGCGGTTTGGTCCCAAACCGCAGGGAAAGGCGTCCGAAATGTGCGGTTTGGGACCAAACGGCGACGCTCCCGCCGCCCCGCCGACGAACCTGCCGCACCGCCATGACCGGTAACTCGCGGCGGCGCGGCGCGATCCGCAAGTCCGGCAAGGGCAACCCCACCGCCGGCTCCGGTGGTCGGCGTAGGCGCGGCCTCGAGGGCAAGGGGCCGACCCCGCGTGCCGAGGACCGGCCGCACCACAAGGCTCACCGGGCCCGGCAGCAGGCACGTCAACGGCCGGGGACACGGCCGAAGCGGGGCGCGCGGACCCAGGAGGCGGAGTGGGTCGCCGGCCGCAACCCGGTGGTGGAGGCGCTGCGGGCGGGAGTCCCGGTCAGCGCGGTCTACGTCGCGGAGGCCGCGGAGCGCGACGGGCGGCTGCGCGAGGTGTTCGCCACCGCCGCCGAGCGCGGGGTCTCGCTGCTCGAGGTGAGCCGGGCCGAGCTGGACCGGCTCACCGGCGGTGCGGTGCACCAGGGGCTGGCGGCCCGCGTCCCGGCGTATGAGTACGCCGACCCGGGCGACCTGCTCGACGCCGCGGCGAGCCGCGGCGAGCCGCCGCTGCTGGTCGCGCTGGACTCGGTCACCGACCCGCGCAACCTCGGCGCCGTGGTCCGCAGCGCCGCCGGCTTCGGGGCCCACGGCGTCGTGGTCCCCGAGCGGCGCTCGGCGGGCATGACCGCCGGCGCCTGGAAGGCCTCGGCCGGCGCCGCCGCGCGGGTGCCGGTTGCGCGCGCGGTCAACCTGACCCGTCAGCTGAAGGCCTACCAGGACGCCGGCTGCATGGTGGTCGGGCTCGCTGCCGACGGCGACGTGGCACTGCCCGACCTCGACCTCGCGGACGGCCCGCTGGTGATCGTGATCGGCTCGGAGGGCAAGGGGCTGTCCCGGCTGGTGGCCGAGACGTGTGACCAGCGGGTGTCGATCCCGATGGCCGGCGGCCTGGAGTCGCTCAACGCCGGCGTGGCCGCCGGCGTCGCCTTGTACGCCGTGGCCCAGCGACGTACCTCCTGACCTGTCGGCTCGTTCCACTCCGCCAGGGGCTGGTGCCAGGGGAGCTGCAGCAGCGCCGGTTCGGGCCGGGCGGTGAGGATCCGCACCGGCCCAGCCTAGGAGTCAGAGTCGCCAGACGGTGGCCCCCGGCTCGTCGTACGCCGGCACGGCGAGCGTCTCGCCCCGCGACGACTGGCCGGGGCCGGTCAGGACCGTCGCCGTGCCGTCGACGCCCAGCGGCCCGGCCGGCAGCTCCAGCGCGGGTGACCCGCCCCGGGAGACCGCGACCAGCACGTGTCCGGACGGGTGCTCGCGCTGGAACACCACGAGGTCATCGCCGAGGTGCACCCAGCGCAGGCTGCCGCGGCGCAGCGCGACCTGCTCGCGTCGCAGCGCGGCGTACGAACGGTAGACGGCCGAGGTAGGGGTGTCGGTGGGACGAGTCCAGTCGATCGTGCGGCGGGAGTCCTCTCCGTCGACGCCTTCGAAGCCGAGCTCGTCGCCGGCGAACACCATCGGCACGCCGGGCAGGGTGAACTGCAGCGCGACCGCGGCGTGGTGCATCGCGGCCGACCCGGTGATCGTGCGGATCCGCGGCGAGTCGTGCGAGCCCAGGATGTTCCAGCTGCTCGAGGAGGCCCGCCAGCCGAACCGGGCGTGGAAGTCCCGCACCGAGCCCATCGCCTGCATCCCGGTACGCCGGGCGACTCCCACCGGGAGCCCGAAGCTCGGTACCGGCCGGTCGGGGTCGCGACAGAACTCCCAGACCGGGAAGGAGAACCCGTAGTAGTTCATGGTGCCGTGCCAGCCACCCACGTTGAGGTCGGAGCCGGCGTCGTGCCCGTGCTCGCCGACCACGCTCACGTCGGCGTGGACCTCCTCGGCCGCCCGCCGGATCTCCCGGGCGACCCGGTGCGCGACGTCGACGTCGACGTGCCGGCCGGTCATGTTCGCGACGTCGATGCGCCAGCCGTCGAGCCCGAACCGCAACCAATGCTGGACGACCGCGCGCATCCGCCCGCCGAGCTCGTCGTCGAGGTGGTCCAGCTTGGGGAGCGTCGAGTACCCCTTCCAGCCCTCGTGGCCGCCGTCGGGGGTGAAGTAGTAGAAGTCGTGCTCGCGACTGTCAGGGTCCCTGCTCGCCCGGGCGAACCACTCGTGGGTGTCGCCGGTGTGGTTGCTGGTGAGGTCGCCCAGGATCCGCAGCCCCCGGGTGTGGGCGGCGTCGACCAGCCGGCGGTAGGCGGCGTCACCGCCGAGCAACGGGTCGACCTCGTCGAACGTGCTGGCGTTGTAGCGGTGGTTGCTCTCGGCCGGGAACACCGGGGTCAGGTAGAGCGTGTTCGCGCCCAGCCGCTGCACGTGGTCGAGGTGGTCGACGATGCCGTCCAGGTCTCCGCCGTAGAACTGCAGTGGCGTGTCGGGCCCCTCGTGGACCGGCGGGTCGTCCCAGCTCGCGGGGATCGCCCAGTCCGGGGTCGCCCTGGTGTCGGCCCGCCCGGAGCGGGCGAAGCGGTCGGGGAAGACCTGGTAGACCACGGCGTCGCGGGCCCAGTCCGGCGCGGCGGCGTACGTCGTGACGACGAAGTCGTGGGCGTCGGTGACGTCGCGGTCGAAGACGCCGGCCTGGGTCAGCCAGATGTAGGAGTCCCCGCTGACCACCATGAACCGGTAGTGCGTCGTCGGGTTGCGTACGTGCACGGCCCCGCGCCACCAAACCGCGTGGTCGTCTGCCGACTCGACCTCGCAGGGGGTGAAGAACGGCTCGGCGTCCTCGACCGTGCGCACCCAGACCGCGTCCACCGGGCGCCGTACGCTGGTGCGGACCCGCACGCCCACGTCGCCGCCCAGCGCCGGTGCCTCGTCGTCGAGGTAGAGCGGCGAGCCGTCGTGGTGGGGTGCGTCGAGCAGGAGACGGGCCATGCCGCCAGTCTCGTACGATGGGGCGCCGCGGGTCACACCCGCACGCCGCGTTAGCTCAGTTGGTAGAGCGTCTGTCTTGTAAACAGAAGGTCGCCGGTTCGAGGCCGGCACGCGGCTCGCGGGTCACCTGCCCGTGGCCTTGACGGCCGTCGGCAGACTGGGGTCATGGCACGCACGATCGCGACGAACACCCGGGTCGGGCCGCACGAGCTGCTCGACTTCGTCCGCACCCGGCACCGGCTGGTGCTCCTGACCCGACGGGCCGACGGGTCCGCGCAGCTCTCGCCGGTCACGGGAGGCGTCGACGACCACGGCCGCATCGTCGTCGCGACCTACCCCGAGCGCGCGAAGGCGCGCAACGCGCGGCGGGACCCCGAGGTGAGCGTGCTGGTGATCTCCGACGACTTCGACGGGCCCTGGGTGCAGGTCGACGGCGACTGCGAGGTGCTGGACGTGCCCCAGGCGCTGGACGCCTTCGTGGAGTACTTCCGCACCATCTCCGGCGAGCACCCCGACTGGGCGGAGTACCGGCAGGCGATGCTCGACCAGGGCAAGTGCCTGCTGCGGGTCACGCCGAGTCGCTGGGGACCGGTCGCCACCGGAGGCTTCCCGGCACGGTTGGGCTGAGTGCCACGGGCCAGCAGCTCGCGCTCAACGCACCCGCTCGGCGAGGAACTGCCGCCGGGGCATCGCGATCGCGTCCTGGGCGGCGATGAGCTGCAGCTCGCGCTCGCCGGAGTCGTAGGTGATCGAGAGCAGGTCGAACACCGACGACGCCGTGCGCTCGAGGGCCTCGCGGGCAGAGCCGGACTCGAGCAGGTGGGCGGTGAACAGCGCGGCGGTGACGTCCCCGGAGCCGTTCGCCTTCAGCGGGAGCCGGGGCGTGCGCACCAGCCACCCCTCGGACCCGTGCACCGCGAGCATCTCGAGGTCGTCCGCCGGTACGTCGGGTCTCAGCACCGAGGTGACCAGCACCGTCCGGGGCCCCATCGCCCGGGCCGCCTCGACCGAGGCCAGCGTGTCCTCCAGCGTGTGGGGCTCGGTGCCGGTCAGGTAGCCGAGCTCGAACTGGTTCGGCGTGATCAGGTCCGCGTGCGGGACCACCCGGTCACGCAGCAGCACCGGGATCGAGGGATGCACGAAGCAGCCACTGGCGGCGTTTCCCATCACCGGGTCGCAGGCGTAGACGGCTCGCGGGTTGGCAGCCTTCACGCGCGCCACGGCGTCGAGGATGACCTCGCCGACGTCCTCGCCGCCCTGGTAGCCCGACAGCACGGCGTCGACGTGGGGGAG